>JBDLUA010000014.1:0-12697 GCA_039805545.1 Candidatus Parcubacteria bacterium | reverse complement strand
AACAATACGTGGAGAAATATCATCAACATATTGAAGTGAAACTTCCACAATAACATTGTCAGATTCTTTTTCCACATAAAAAATAGTTGGATGAACAGGTTTTTGAATTTGATTATAAAATGCAACAAGTGATCGAAGCCCTCCTTCAAAATAAAATGACTTTGATGGAGCTTCTACATTAGAATCTGCAAGATAATATGTCTTATCCAAATCAATTTTGCCGGTATGTGCTCGTGCATCAATAACAGTAATCATCATAGACTTCACAAGATACGCTTGTTGTCGAACATGATTTACAATTCGTTCATAAGAAAATTCTGTACCAGGGAAAATTTGATCATCCGGTTTAAATCTAATGATTGTTCCATTCATATCTGATGAGCCAACTTTTTTTACATCAGCTTGTTTTTTTCCTCGAGCATACTCTTGTACATATCGTCCACCATCTCGATGTACTTCTGCAACTGTATGTTCTGACAACGCATTTACTACAGATGCACCTACTCCATGAAGTCCTCCTGACACCTTATATCCACTTTCTTCACCTCCAAACTTACCTCCAGCATGAAGTACGGTCATAATAGTTTCAAGTGCAGAAACTTTTGTAGTCTTATGTTTATCAACTGGAATACCTCGCCCATTATCTACTACTCGAACATAATTGCCTGGCAAAAGTGCAATCTCAATTCGATTTGCATATCCACCCATCGCTTCGTCTCTTGAGTTGTCAAAAATTTCCCAAATAAGGTGATGTAACCCATCAGGTCCAGTTGTTCCAATATACATTCCAGGTCGAACTCGTACCGGTTCAAGACCTTCCAAAACTCGAATTTCATCTGCTCCGTATCCTTTTTCTTTTTTTGCCATATGTCCTGTTATTATATCAAAATTACACGGTTGAGCCAAATAGTTAAAAGTGGATTTTAGGGCTGTATACAGCCCTAAAATCCACTTTTACTTGACTTATTTTAATCTGGTTGTAGTATTTTACTGAACACTTCTGTTCATCATCAAACCAAATCCCCAATCATTATGAAAACCCTGACCCAGTCAGACTTGGTCTTCGCAATCATTCCACTCCTTGTACTGTTGCTGCACGCGCTGTATGACAAAGTGTCCAAGAAAGACACTGTCTCCAACGAGGGCCTACCCTTCGTCTGCGGCATCTACAGCGTCGGACTAGTCCTGCTCATCTTTACTGAGCACGGACAAACTCTGACAATTCTCAGTTGTCTGTTGCGTCCCATGGCAAATCTTTTGCATTATCTGACGCAACTTCCAGCAGTCCTTTACAACAAGAAACATCCGGCGCGTGCTTCCCGCCGAGTCGAGGATTGATTCGAAAACACCACCCCGCGTGCCAACAAGGCCACGGGGTGAGTTTTTTTATTCAGTAAAGATTGCAAAGTTTTTCCAGAACTTTTTTAACTCATCAATAGAGATTAACTTCGGATTTTGTTCTTGTAAAAGAATTGGATCAAGTATTATTAAATTTTCATCTTTATATCCAGCAACAAGGATCATGTGATCTCCGTTATTATCACTAAACCCAGCTCGCACAGAAAGAATTACAGGATTACCTTTATCAATGCTTTGTTTTATTTTTTGAATACCAAATTGTAAAAATTGTTCAGTATGCTTTGCAACAGTTCCAGTTTGTATTTCAAAACTAATATCATGTGCTAGAAACTCCTGCTTATACGCAAGAACTTTATGATTTCGAAGAAGTCTAACAACAGTCTCATGAGACCAACCCGCTTTTTCGTAATTTCCAACAATAGAAGCCTCTTCAAATAAATGTTCAAATGAGATACTCTCACCTTTTGAATCAAGAATCATTTTAGTACATGCAAGTGCACAAACCTTTCGTTGGTGTTCTGCAGGAATTGAAGGGTCGAGTTGTGAGAAGAATGGAATATTTAAGTTTTTCATGTTTGATTATGAGATCCTCGCCGGAGCCTGTGCTTGCGAAGGCGAGTACGAGGATGACGTGTTTAATTACCTAATTTCAAAATCAGAATCTGATTGAAGTGTAGAATAGATTTTATCCATAATTGGATTTATTTCTTCATCAGTAAGTGTTCGATCAAAAGATTGAAACACAAGTCGATACGCATATGATGTTTTATCATCTTTACTAAACTCATCAAACAAATCATATCGAAGAAGTAAGTCTGTTCCATTGTCTGTAATTATTTTTTCTATATCTGATTTTGTTTTAGTATTATTTGCCCACACTGCAATATCTCGCGTCATAAATGGATACAAAGAGAATGGTTTATAAATTACAGACTCAAGTGTATATAGATTATTTTGAATCTCAAAATCTTTTTCAAGAATATCTGTAAGTTCAATCTCAACTACTTCTTGCTGATCTTTTATTTCAACTTGAATATTAATCCCAAGTTTTGAAGAAAGAAGTTGCACAGCTTCTTCGAGAATTACTTTTGTTTTATTCTTTTTATTTACAGAACGCGCTGCAAGTGCAAGCATTATTTTTTCCTTCTCTTGTTCAAATACATGTCCTATTTCAAAAAGTTTGATTGTATCTTGTGCAAATAATTCTTTATTTCTAAAGTTAAGATCAAGTGCTTCTAATACACCGTTTACCAAAGTAGTTCGGACACATGATTTATCCTTTGCAAGTGGCTTCATAATGGAGATATCTCCTTTCTTTCCAAATGAATATGTGATCACTTCATCAAACCCAAGAGAAAGCAAATATGACTTGATTGTTGCCAATTTATCGTATTCAGATATTCCAGAATATGGTTTTAAATCAAGAGGTACAGGTTCGATGTGTTCATATCCATATACTCGTCCTATTTCTTCAATAAGGTCATTTTCACCCCTAATATCAAGCCGCTCATCTGGCACCCTAATAGCAAACCTCATTTCGTCAGACTTAACCATTCTTCGATACCCTACAATATGTTCAAAATTTTCACTTTCTGAAAGTTTCTCTTTCACAACACCTCCTTTATACCTTGATGTATGAATTATTTCTCCATTTCCAATATACATTCCAAGGTGATCAACCCCTTGTTCGAATTTTGTACCAGGAATAAACGCTATTGTTTCATAGTGTATCTTTCCCTCTTTTCTATTTGAGAAAACTAAATCACCGGGCTCAAGATCTTTTTCTTCAATTGGTGTACCAAAAAACATTTGATCAACAGTAAGTCTTGGAATAGATTTTCCACCTCGCGCAAATACATATGCAGTTAATGTAGAGCAATCAAAACTTCGAGGTGCGTCATATGTTAGACTTGGAAATATATTGTGGGGTACTCCAATTAATTTTTTAATCTCATCAACAACAAATTGTTTTGTGTTTAAATATGAATGTTCAAAACCAAGGCGATTTAGTATATCTTCAACTTCAGTCCTATTAAGAGTTGTGCCAAGTTTTTCATTAATTGTTTCCAGAGTAACTCCTGTGTAATATGAATTTCTTGGTCTTGGATATATATCAATTATATCTGAAAACACAGTAGTAGAATCAGAAGCATATTTTTTAATATACAAACACGCAAGGTTGAGTGCTTTTTGTGCGGTCTCAGGAGCAAGTCCATTTTCAAATCTCTTTGAAGAATCAGTTTGAATTCCTGTTCTCTTAGAAGTTTTTCTGACTTTTACAGGAAAAAAGTTTGCTGACTCAAGAAGAATATTTTTTGTATGAGAATCTACCTCAGCCTTCTTCCCCCCTTTTACACCTGCAATTGCAAGATTATCTTTTTCATCTTGGATTGTAAGATCTTCGACAGTGAGTTCAACGTCCTTATTATCAAGAGTTGTAAAATGAATATCTTTGGGAGACGCCACCTTCAAAACTTTTCCATCAAGTTTATCTACATCAAATGCATGCATGGGCTGCCCAAGTTCATACATTACTAAGTTTGTAATATCAACAATAGTATTTATTGAACGTTGTCCGATTGATTCAAGTTTGAGTTTAAGTTCAAGAGGAGATTCTTTTACTGCTACATTTTGTACCTCTCGAGCAGTATATCGAATACATGCATTTTCTTGTACTTCAACAGAAAAATTTGTTTCAAAATCAGAATTAGTATCTTCTATATCTTTAAGAGTAATTGGAAGTTTTGTATGAAGTGCAACTTCTTTTGCAATACCTATGTGACTTAAACAATCTGGTGCACGATTAGGAGTAACTTTTATTTCAAAAATACTATCACCATCTTTTTCTTCAATCTCTTCAACCTCAAGTGCGCGGAGATTAAGAAGATCAGCTAAATCTTTTGGATTAGGAAGCGGTTTCTCAAAATACTCTTGCAGCCAATTATAAGAAATTTTCATACATTAAAATTGTTTTATTACTCGCAAATCTCCCGTATAGAGATTTCTAATATCATCAAGCTTTGTCTTCATCATTACAATTCGATCAAGACCAACTCCAAAAGCAAATCCAGACCATTCTCGATTATCGATACCAACCGCATTTAATACATTAGAATGGACAAGGCCGGCCCCAAGAAGTTCGATCCAACCTGAGTGTTTACATGTAGGGCAACCATCACCTTTACACACACTACATCTCATATCAACTTCAAACCCTGGTTCAACAAAAGGAAAAAAACTTGGCCGGAGTCGAATCGCAACATCTTCATCAAATACATGTTTCAAAAATGTTTCAAGATAATATTTTAAATTCGCTACTGTAATATTTTTTCCAACAACAAGTGCTTCAAATTGAAAAAACTGTGCTTCATGAGTTCTATCTGTTGCCTCATTACGAAACACTTTACCAGGGGCAATAATAGCAAACGGAGGTTTGTGATTTTCCATATATCGTACTTGCACACTTGATGTATGTGTTCGAAGAAGCTTTCCGTTTCGAAGCCAAAATGTATCTTGCATATCTCGAGCGGGGTGGTCTTGAGGAACATTTAATGCATCAAAGTTATGCCAACTATCCTCCATTTCAGGACCATCAACAACTTCAAAACCCATCTTCTTAAAGATACGAGTAATTTTCTCTATCATGGCCATATTGGGGTGCATATGTCCCATACTTTCGTTTTTTTCCATAATTTATAACGTTATTCTAATGTAAAACCAGAAGGATGCAACCTTACTTAAAGATTGATTTCAAAGAAAGAATTTCCTTCCTTGATAATAAGATTATCTGTTTGTGTAAGACGAAAATCGATATTCTCGCCCTTATACATAGTTTGTATATTTCGCTCAGTTCTTCCGTCTACTTCGACTGCATAGATACCATGACTTGTGAGTACAATCCACCCATCTGTTCTCCCTGGTAGATATTCAAATCTCTTTATTTCATCATTCCAATCAAGAGTAATTTTTGTCTCGCATATTCTCTCTTCTTCACCTCCACAATAATAAAATGGCATAGAATCAATTTCATCGATCCAATATAATTGAATATCACCTTTATCCAACCAAGAAACTTCTTTACCATTCACAATAAGATTTTTAAGTTTTGAATAATTATCTATACTATTTTTTTCAAAAAATAGTTCGAGGTCGCTTTTTTGTTTTTGTGTTGAAGATGCGGTACTTGATGCTGAAATTTCAACGGTTTTATTCAAATTATTCATAGTACTTGAAGCAAAAACTTCTGCGACAGAGATGTATTCTGAGTTATTTGGCTTTTGACCTTTAACCAAAGGAGTAGATGTTGCAACCTTATTCTTGTCTATATATTTAAGAATTTCCCTTTTATCAAATTCGTTCGGCATCATCAATACGCTTCCCTCAGAAACAATAGAAGGATATACAAAAATCTCCTTTCTCCAACTTTGATATCCGTTTTTTTGAACTTCAACAAGATATCTTTTATTTGGAACAAGATCTTGAATTAAAGTATTTCGAACAAAAATTCCATTTGATTTAAAGAAATCCTTATTAACAAATACTGAGGTATTGGCAACATCTGAATGTATAAAAATTCCTCCTGTCTTCTGAATTGAAAAATCTTTATCGAGAGTATATCCAAGAGAATACAGAACAATGACTGGTGCAAAAAGTATAAACAAAACTGCAAGCACCGAAATAGAAAGATATCTTTGTTTTTTTGTAAGTGGTTTCATTATTTTCTATGTTTAGGTGTTACCCAAAATGCTCCAACATATTTTCCAAGCATCAACCGTGTCTGCGCGTCAATTCCAGGGAATGATCCGAATAGAATAATTGTAAACGGTACGAACAACCATTGCAATGTAAGAGGTATCCAAACACTCTTTTTACCTTCGAGGTGTTTAGGTCTTACAGGAAGAAGGCTTGCAGCAATAATTACAGAAAGAATCAAACCTGAAGTAGCAATGGTCATGAGTATTTGGGTAATATGAGGAAGATTATATGAAAGTACAGAATCTCTAAACTCTGAACCTCCAAGAAGAATCGGCAACCATCCAAGAAGAAGAATCATGATTGGGTTTGTAGCAAGTGACCAGAATCCTTCAACTTGAACAAATATATGTTCAAACTTTTTCTTAAAGGGAATTTTTTTATTCTTCATACACCCAAAGAGAAGATACGGAATATTCTCCACTCCCCACATCCATCGAAAATGTTGTTTATAAATATTCTTTACAGTTTGTGTCCATTTAGGTGCAAGGTTTGCATCCATGGAAACAGGATATGAGAGTGGCACTGCAGTATAGTCTCCGTCCTTAAGAAGAAATAGATTAAAGAAAATTCGTGAATCATCAGAGATCATATTCTTTTGCCAATATCCAACTTCATACAAAGACTTGAATGCAAGTGAGTGTGATGAAAATGTTACAAGCTTCTCTGGTCGCTCTTGTTGAATCATTTGCCAAAATGTACTTGTCATGGCAGCTACACGAGAGATTGCAGGTGTCTCCCACATATTGTTGTTATACAAAGGAATTGGTTGGAATGATGCATTATATGGATTCTCATGCGTACAAAAATGCCACATCAAACATCCAAAGTAATGTTCACCCACAACAGTGTCGATATCAAATGCAGATACAATTACATCTTCATATGGAATAGTATGTTTATCCAAAATTTCTACTCGAGCATGTTCAGCGGCAAAACTAATATTTGGACCCTTACCCTTAATCTCACCAGGTAAATCTTTTGGATGAACTGCAATTGTAAAGTAACCAAACTTGTCAGCGTATTTTTCTTCAATTATTTTTGAATACTTATACGCTTCCTCTCCTGCTCGTTCTTCGCACGCCATCACAATAATCATTTTCTTTGGGTTGTACTTTGATGAAAGGAGAGACTTTACACTCCCTTCGATTACTTCAAGTCCTTCTGTATAGTACGGAAGGATAACCATATGATAAAAATGCTCATACTTAATCCCTTCAAGCATCTTTTGCCAATCAACGGTCATATTATGTTTAAGTCGCTTCCAATTGTGATAATGATGAAATGAAAGGTGTGCGGTCTTAAGGAGCCAGTAGAGGTCGAATGCAATGATAAAAATAGCAGCCCATATTGGTTTAAAAATAGAAAGCACAATCATCAACACAAAAGTTCCCCACGTAAGAAGACCTGGGAGGATTTCAAACATTCGATATATAACTCGATCCTTTCCTGTAAGATCTCGTGCGTGTGCAATTTTGAGATAGTATTTGTCTGTTTCCATGTATAACTAGTAGATTAGCATTGTTTTAAGAGGATTTCAATGGAGGGACGGTTTATCAAATTCGGTCATAGGTTCTAAAATCATAGTTGCTATCGCTCCTTGTATATAAAGAAAATGTCAGATTCGGTCACGAGTCACTAAGTCTTTTGTTTGTGCTTCGCACTCCAAAAGCCTAAGTGCTCTCGACCCCGGCTCGCCTGCCTAACGGCATGGCTCCGCCTTTCAAATCTGAACGCAAGGCAAAGCAGTTTGCCTAATCAGATTCGGTCACAGGTTCTTAAAATCATAGTCGCTATCGCTCCTTGATTTTTGACCTGCGACCCCGCCTCGCGACCCAGGTCCTCACTAGTCGTTCGGACACAGGGTACCCCGCTCCGGCTTTCGAATCTGAACGTAATGCTCCGCATTACTCAAGTGGATCCAAAATAAAAAACGCCTTGGGCGTTTTTTATTTTGGAGCCACTTGTCAGATTCGAACTGACGACCTGCCGTTTACAAAACGGCTGCTCTACCAACTGAGCTAAAGTGGCATATTTAATTGTGATTGTCCAACGGTGCTCTACCCTGCCACTTGGCTCGTCCCACGACAGTCAAGTGGCTAGGAGCTAAAGTAGCGATACTGGCCATTCTAACCGATTTTTTTAAATTTGTGAAGTCTTTTTAAACTCACCTTGTCATCCCAGACTTGACCCAGAATCTCGTTATTTTATTTCTTATTGTGAGTTATTTTATCTATCCAATTACTACTCTTTTGAGCAACTTTATGAGAGACAGCGTGAACATTATGAGCAACCTTATGAGGAATCTTGGATAGAAAAGTAGAAATATTCGAAAACAAAAGTGAATAGAGCTTAAATACAAATTTTACAAATTCAAAAATCTTTTCATCTGCTTTATGTAAAAAATTTTCAGAAAATAGTATTGTCTCACCATTCCTTGATTTTATTCTAGAAAAATACACCGACATTAATATCAGAAGAGAAAGTAGTATTGTAATAAGTTCTACAGTCATAATAAAAGCTAAAAGCTATTAGCTGTTAGCCAATAGCTTTTAGATTGAGTATCGAGTAAATCGAGTAATTTCAACTTTTTCACCAAACTTTTGAATTGCTTCATCAAGCATTAGCTTAATAGTCTTATCTGGATTTTTGATAAATGATTGTTCGAGAAGAGTTTTTTCATTAAAGTATGCGTCAAGTTTTCCTTGAAGAATTTTTTCTTTAAGTTCCTCTGGCTTTCCTTCAATTTCTTCTTTATATACTTCTTTTGCAGCAACCATGTCTTCTTCTTTGATATCCTCTTTTCGAAGGAATTGTGGTGCGAGCGCAGCGATATGCATTGCAATATCTTTTGCAAGTGTTTGGAATTCTTCGTTCTTTGATACGAAGTCAGTTTCACACATAAGTTCAACAAGTGATCCTACCTTTCCTCCTTGGTGAATGTATGAAGCAATTGCTCCTGCCCCAAGAGTTCGATCTGATTTTTTTTCTGCAGCAGCTTTACTGTATTTTTGCAAAATAACCTTTGCTTTTTCGATGTCTCCTCCTGCTTCCTCCAATGCTTTTTTACATTGCATTATTGAAACACCTGTAGCATCTCGTAATTGTTTAATTACTTCTGTTGAAATACTCATATATTTTATTTTTTATTAGCTATTAATTAAGCTCGTTTTTCTACTTTTGAATTTTTGTATGCGTCTACAATTTGACCTACAAAAAACTTTACACTCTTAACTGAAGAGTCGTTCGCAATAATAGGATATGTAAGTGTATCAATATCACAGTCTGAGTTGGCTACTCCTACTACTGAGATTTTTTCTCGTAGTGCTTCTTGTACAGCAATGTCTTCATGTTTACTATCGATTACAAATACAGCTTTGGGTTTGAACTTCATATTTGTAATTCCACCAAATCGTTCTTCGAGATCTTCAATTTCTCGGTCAATAAGAAGTCGTTCTTTTTTTGTATATTTTGCAAGAAGGCCTTTTGCTTTTTGTTCAAGGAGAGATTCGAGTCGCTTTACTCGTTTTGTAATTTCTTCAAAGTTTGTAAGTGTTCCTCCGAGCCATCGTCCAATCACATATGGTTGGTCAATTGAAAGTGCAGCATCTTTGATGATTGAAGCAAATTCTTTCTTTGTACTTACAAAGAGAACTTGTCCTCGGTCTTTTGCAATATCTGAAACAAAAGCAAGTGCTTTTTCAAGATGATCTGCTGTTTTTTCTAAATCGATAATTTCGTAGCCATTCTTACTTCCTGCAATATAAGATTTTGTTGAAGGATGTCGTCGTGACTTTGCATATCCAAAATGTGCCCCTACTGAGAGCATTGATTCGATAGCCTTTTTGTTGTCTGTATTTACTGATTTCATGTAAAGTGGATATTAACAAATAAATAGAGGGTTGGCAATAGCTCGTATATATAAATAAAGATTAATTTATATTCTCAAACGCCTCAACTACCTCATCGAGTCCCCCGGCCATAATTCCCTCAATATTATGCCAAGACTCTTTGATTCGGTGGTCAGTGATTCGGTTTTGTGGAAAGTTATAGGTTCGAATCTTCTCAGATCGGTCAGAGGTACCGATTTGTTCTTTTCTTTCATTTGAATACTTCGCTTCTTCAATTTGTTCATAATGTTGTTCAACACGGGCTGTAAGGATAGCAAGAGCAGTTTCTTTGTTCTTAATCTGACTTCGTTGAGCAGTAGATCGCACATCAAACCCTGTTGGCTTATGTACAATTCGAACGGCCGTCTCAACTTTGTTTACATTCTGACCTCCCTTTCCTCCTGACCGTGAAGTTTCGATTTCAAGGTCTTCGGGTCGAAGTGTAATTTTTGTCTTCTTTCTCATTGGCAAAATAGCAACTGACGCAGTAGAAGTATGCACTCGCCCTTTACTCTCTGTCTTAGGGATTCGCTGTACTCGATGTACCCCTGTCTCGTATCGGAGCTTTTTATAAATATCTTGTCCTCTCATTTCAAAAGTTGCTTCTTTATATCCTCCAACAGCACTCAGTGATTCTTCGAGTTTTGTAACCGTCCAACCCATTTTTTCTGCATATTTTTGATACATTTGTGCAAGTTCATATGCAAAAATAGATGCCTCATCCCCACCAGCACCCGCTCGCACTTCAAGAATAATTTCATTTGGAAACTTATCTTCCTCTTCTTCCTTCTTTAAATTTTCTTCAATTTGTGTAAGGAGCGCTTGTTGTTGTTCTTCAATAGATTTAAGTTCTTCTTCTGCCAAATCTTTCATTTCAGGATTATTAAAAAGTTCTCGAGTATCCTCTTTTGAATTCTCAAGTCTTTCAAGTTCAGATACAAAATACTGAACTCGTGGATTTTCTTTTTCTTTTAATGCTTCTTCGTATGTCATGGATTAAATACAAAAGCGGCAAGGCGAAGCCTTGCCGCTTTTGTAAAGTTAGTTCTTTGATCTTGCCATTCGAGCCTTAAACTTTTCTACTCGTCCTGCGGCATCAAGTGTCTTTTCAAGACCTGTATAAAATGGGTGACATTTTGAACAGATTTCGATTTCTTGCTTTTCTTTTACAGAACCCACAGCAAAGGTTGCTCCACATGCACATGTAGTAGTTGCGTTTGCGTGATATGTTGGATGAATATCTTTTTTCATAGTGGTAGTACTATATCAAAAAGCCCGATTTTGTAAAGTATGGGCTTATTTTACACTATTCAAGAAATCAACATTGGCTTGAAAAGTTGCAGCATGACTCAATACACTTGCTGCATATGATCGTCCTGCAGTAGCCCAGTTACCTCCTGCATAATATCGTCCCGCTGCTTCAAATTCAGCGTCATATGTACCAGCCGCAGCACCAGAATCTTTAAGAAGTAATGCTGTTCCCATAATTGCATGTTGAGGATTCCAAGGATCAGCTGTTGCGACTCCAAGTGATTGAGCGATACGATTTTGATACAAAACCCATGTGGAAGGAATAAATTGTGAAGGTCCCATAGCACCACCATATCCATATCCTTGTGGACAAGAAACACGAGTTGCTAATGGATCTCTGCCAAGCGATTTAAGGAGTGATTGCAAAACAGGCAAATCTCGTGTTGGATGTATACCATTGTCATATACTGTTCCACTGTTTACACTCTTTGTCGCACCACTATTAAGATCAGTAATTACACAAGAGCCAAGATATTGACCAATATTTGTTTCTTGCTTAAGAATTCCAAGAATAAAAGCAGTTCTAACACCTGTTAACTTTGATGCGGTATTAGCGTATTGTAATGCTTGTTCAAATGTAATACTTCCAGTATCTCGAAGCTTAAAGAGTTCGCTCCGAATAGCTGCGGCTTTTGCTTGTTTTTCTGCAAGTTCCTGTGCGTGTTGTTGCTCAACAGCCTTAGATGAGGCAAGAAGGTTTTTTTGTGCAGTTTGTTGTCCTACTACTTGTTTTTTTTCAAGTTCAATCTTAGTTTTTAATTCTTGTTCACGATATTTTTTTTCTTCAAGTTTCTTCTTCTCTTCTTCTGTAAGTCCTCGAAGTTCTCTGATCTGGTCAAGCAAATCGTCTATGGTTGTCTGAATTTTTGAAAGTTCATCAACTCCAACAAAAAAATCTGAAAGTTTTTTATTTGAATTTACAATTTCAAAAAGAGATGTGTCATCCATTTTATTTTTTGCACGTACAAGTGCTGCAAGCACATCAGTACTTCTATCTAATTTATCATTGAGTTGAGATACTGTCTGATCTTTAATATTAATATCAGAACCGATTTCTTTAAGTACAGAATTTTTTGCATCAATATTTTTTTGTACAGAATTAATCTTAGTTGTAAGTTTATTTACTTCACCAAGAATTTGATTAGACTTAGCTTTCTGTGCATCAAGTTTTGCTTGTTGTTCTGCAATTTCTTTTTCTGTTTGTGCAAGTTGTTCTTTAAGTTCTGCTTCTGTTGCAGCAAATACATGACCTAAAGAAAAAAGGCCTCCCACCAAAAAAAGTACTATCATATACCAAAAACTCTTTACTTTCATATGTTCTCAGAGTATATCAAAAAACGAGTCTATTAGCCATCTATTTATTAGAAAAGGCGGGCCCGGGGGGG
>JBDLUA010000013.1:0-26258 GCA_039805545.1 Candidatus Parcubacteria bacterium | reverse complement strand
GCTCTTCCGATCTCCTTTTAGGCTGCGGCGCGCTTCCAGAACATATTTTCTTTATTTCGATAGCACACTAAAATATATTGATGTCGCCACAATAATAACAACAAGTGCAATTAGAACTGATTTTGTTATCCAATTTTTTAATTGAGCAGCTGACTTTGCAAGATCTTTTTCAGAAATATCTCCCTTTGTTTTTTCTATTTCCTTAAAAACTGCGTACATATAATCCTGTAATACAAGCGAAACCTTTATTGTCTTTATTCCAAAGTAGATAAAGCCAGCAAGACCAAGAATCGCAAGAGGAATAAATCCTAAATGTTTTAGGCTAGAAATTGAAGAGGTTACCAGAATAGCAAGAGAAATAAGAGCAAGTAATCCAGGAATACACATTTCTAAAGCTGCATAGAGATGTTTTTTAATCAGATTCCAAATATTCCCTTGCATAATATGAAATGAATACACAAGCGAATTCTTTCCTCCTCTTTTTTGAGTAATATATGAATATTCTGTGAGCATAAGCATAAATCCTAAATATATTCCTGGAACAATAAGTGCCGCAAGACCAACAAACATAATTAAGGCTCGGGCAATTTGAATAAGTAAAATAGATCCTGTCATCCTCCAACCAAATTTGTAGGAGTTTATTGGAGACAGTATTTTTCCTTTGTGAGATGAGTGAATAAAATTAACAAACGCAAAAGGGGTTATAAAATCAATTAGAAACCTCCCGAGTGTTACGACGGCAAGTATTATAAACACAATAGCACCTAATATAACATTTACCTTCATCGAAATGCCAAATAATTCACCGACCAAAGTACTGATTAATCCAGCCGCAACAGGAACAAACATAACAAGAAGAAGGTTTTTCTTTTTTCCTTCCATAAATTCTTTTGAATTCTTAAATAGTACGCTCGCTTTTTCCATAGTATTATTCATTAGTATTATTATCTACTTCCCTTGCAATATGCTTTGATTTTTTATGTGCTTTTTTATGCTTTCTTTTTTGTTTTACACCTTCAATAATTTTTTTACCTGCTTCGCTAAATAAGAAAATATAAATAATTTCCAAAATACCAGCAGTATTAAAAATTAAAATAGGAATAAACCACCACTTTTTTTCTTCCTTTGCCGCAACCCAAAGTGCAAACCCTTTCCATGCGATAGACCACACAGCAATAACAAGAATGATAAATGCTGCAAAGGCACTTAATCCTACAAACCCAGTTCCTAATAAACCAAATTTCATACTAAATATATTATTCTAATAAGTAAATCTATTATATCACTAAATTTTAAGAATATTTACGATTCTATCTGAAACCTTTTTTAATACAAAACCAAGACCTATCAATAATGGTATGTATAAAACTGTAGCCACCCATACATAAAGATGTGAATACAAGAAGTCATATCGATACATAAGCGGCCAATGAATCAAATAAATTTCATACGAATATATTCCGAGTAAAGTTAAAAATTTAAACTCTCCTCTTCTCACAATTGCAAGTATAAGAATAAAAAATAGAGTCAACAAACTGATTTTTTGTTCAATCGAAGTTCCTTGCCCTACTCCTGAGTGAATAGAGAAATATGAAATAAAGCATAAGAGTACTGCATATACAGAATATCGAATATACTTTATGTCAAAAATATGTATTATTTTTTTAAAAATATTTTGTATCTCTTGTTTTTTTGAAAACCAAACACTCATAACACCCAACGGAAATGCAAGCATATGAACTTTATACAAGCCAATAACAGAATCAAGCTGTACTGAATCTATTTTGAATACAATCCATGAAATCATATATAAAAGAATTGCGGTAAGCCAAGGTTTTTTTCTAAAAAATACAATTGGAAATATAAGATAATAAAAAAGTATAAGAGTCATATACCATAGAGGAGAATTTAAATCACTAAATATGTTTGCGTGTGGAAATATTCCAAAAAAAGATTGAACAATAAATTGTTTTGTATATATGATATGCAAAACAAAATAATCAAGCACAAGATATGTTATAAGTACAACCCAAAAAGGAATCAATAATCTCAGCATCCTCCTTTTATAAAACTGAATTACTTTTTCTTCTTTTGTAAGATTGCTAATCGTTAATCCGTATCCCGACAAAAATAAAAACAAATTTACACCAACTCCTGCAAGTATCGAAAGAGGAAAAAGAAATTCGTGTTGATTAGATAAAAAATATCCAATATGAGCAAATAACACCGTACAAATTGCAAATCCTTTGAGTTCTTGTGTTTTTGCAATCGTAAGACCGGGTTTATTTGATCTGCTATATGAAAACAAAAGCACACTTAAAAATATCCCTATAAAAATATAAGTTGATAAAATCGGGTTACTTATTGAAAGCGTCATATATAATTTGAGTCCAAAGAGTATACCCTACTTTACCAGGATGAAACAGATCAGCCGAATAATAAGCTTTCTTTTTTGCTTCATCACGTGTTTTGCTATATAAATCTACATATCGTACAGGGTATTCTTCTTTTAATTGCTCTAATGCTTCGTTGAATTCTTTCGTCTTAGAATCAAAATACACATTATATGGCGGAAGTATTAATGAAGGTTCACCTATATATGGAATATTAATGATATAAATCACCGCGCCAGTTTCTTCTGTTATCCGATTTACTATCTGCGAATAATTTTTGTAAAAATCATCTCTTGAAATACCGTTATGTATATCATTTACCCCCAATAGGATAGTTACAATATCTGGTTTGGAATTAATAACTTGATCAAGTGTATTCACAATAACATCTTGAGTACGAGCTCCTGGTGTTGCAATAGGAATAAGTTCAACACTCTTTTGTTCTTTTTTTGAAATCTCTTGTGCCAAAAGATGTGGATACGATTGTTCATATATATCAACACCAACTCCTGCAGTAAGGCTATCTCCAAATGCAACATAGCGTAATTGTTTTTGATTCTTATTTGAAATTACATATGTTTTTTGTGTTTGTGGTGAAACTAAAGCCATATCTCCTATTTTGTTATAAATATGTGCGTGAGAAAAATACAAATATCCTCCAATAATTACAACGATTGAAATATTAATTATATATTTTTTTCTCATGCTAAATTATCCTTTTATTCTACCCTCCGCGAAACAAAGCGTTGCAATAAAAAATATATTAAACACAGGAACAAGAATCAATAAACAAAACCAAGGACTTCGATTTAAATCTCTCAATCTCTTAATGCTAAAAACAAAAAGATAAAACGCACAAAACAAAAGAAGAAATAGTGTAACTACATACACAAATATGAGTGGAGTAATTGAGAGAGCAACGTTTAATTTATCTTTATATATACTAAATAAAGTTTCAATAATCAAATACAGTGCCAAATCACCCAAAAAACCGATAATAAAATTTTTCCTACTGAATCCTCCTTTTAAACCAAAAAACTTTTTCATACACTTATTATATGCTCTTTGAAATAAGTTGCTACTTTTTCAACCACATCGGCTTTTTCTTCAAAATTTTTGAATGAATGCTACAAGTTTCATCATGAGCGCCTTCAAGGTATCCAATACTCATCAAAAATTCATTTACAATTTCACCGCCTGTAAATATAAAAGTCTTTTTAAATAATTTTGCCCATTCCTGTAATGAAAGTGGATAATGTTTTGAAAGCCATTTTTCAAATGAACCAAATTCTTTTTGAATCTGAATAATTGTTTTTGCATTCTCAATAGCAGCACGAACCTTAAGACGATTTCGAATAATTCCTGTATCACTTAATAATCTCTCAATATCTTTTTGAGTAAATTTTGAAACTTTTTGTATGTCAAAATTTTTGAATGCTTTTCTAAATGATTCTTCTTTTTTTAAAACTGTTTCCCAACTTAAACCCGCTTGATTAATCTCAAGAACTAATCGTGCAAATAATTCATTATCATCATGAATAGGAAATCCATACTGAGTATCGTGATACTTTTTATGTAACGCTTTACGTTCTGGTTTATTTTCAGATTGGATGTAGGTGCAGTAGGACATGAATTACTTAAATAATCATCAATACAGCACCACCTACCATAAGAATAGATCCGAGAATTTTTAACCATGTTATAGATTCTCCAAGAAAGATAAGACTTAATATAAGAACAAATACAATACTTGTTCTATCCAAAGCCGCAACAGAACTTACGGGCCCTACCTTAATGGCAATAAAATAAAATAACCATGATATAGCACCTGCAATACCTGAAAGAATAATAAATACAATTGCTTTATTATTAAGTGTATCTAATGCAGAAAATTTTCCAAGAGAAAAAGCAACTACAACAAGAAAAACAGCCATCACAATAGACCGTATCGTTGTTGCAAGAGTTGGATCAATATCTTTTAATCCCATTTTTCCAAAGATAGCAACAAGTGCTGCAAATACCGCAGACAATAATGCATACAAAATCCAATTCATATTATTCTACTTTACAGGTATTAATTTTAAACACACGATATAATCCACACCACCCGACAAGCGCAGTAAAAAAAGAAACTATTGCTACAATAAATAATATCCACTGAAGAATTGTTTGTTGAACCAGAGTAATTACTAAAAGCACAACTATTCCGATAATTAATCTAATAATACGATCTGTTGTTCCTACATTTTTTTTGATGTTCATGAATTAATTATATATCAAGTCAGGAGGATGTGGGATTCGGCTTTCGAATCCCACATCCTCTCGCAAAATTAAAAATACTGATGCAATGCATCAGTATTTTATTTTGCGGAGGATGTGGGATTCGAACCCACGGGGATATTTCTACCCCGACGGTTTAGTAAACCGTTGATTTAAGCCACTCATCCAATCCTCCAATATATTTCACTTCGCTCAAATTGGAGCCCTTCGGGGAGATTGGATGAGTGTCTTCCGCTCTCGCGTTGCTCACGGACAAATGCAAAGCAGTTTGCATTTGTCCCACTCATCCAATCCTCCAATATATAAGTAGTACGCACATAGTAGCATATTTTTTATTCAAGACCAGTAGCATTGACTTTATATAACAAAAGATAGACTATCAATAAGAACTCGTCCATCAAAACAATGCTCAAAATCCTTCCTCGACCCAATGGAGTCTGGTACATCGGATTTCACCATGATGGTCTCATCAAACTACTTCCAAGAAGAAAACGACTCTTTCGGAACTGGTACGAAGAGAACTGTCCTGTTTTCAATTCGACACCTCTCCAGATGAATTCTCACCTCCACTTTCTCAACAGAGCCGGCGGAGGTTTGCTCACGATAGAAAACTTGCACGAGATCTTCTATGCACGCTACACAAGCGTAGCTGGATATCTCCAACAGGTCAACAATCGTACTGCAATACATCCAATTATTCACGCAGATGCGTTATGGGAGCTTCGAAACCTCCACGACCGTTGCGGGAAGTGTGGAATTCGTTTTTCAGAATTGAATCGCGACAACGGCGGTGGTATGTGTACCTCATGCTGGTCTCAATGTCACTGAGCGTGGCCGGTTTGCCCTCCGGGAAAACCGGCCACTTCTTTTTATATACAACTTTCTTTTGATACAATACTCTCTAATGGAAAAAGAAATTCTTGCAGTTATTGCAACCTTGCTCGCAGTCATTGGAAATGTTCCCTATCTTATACAAGTTATAAAAGGAAAAATTGAACCTCATGCATACACCTGGTTTGTATGGAGTGTTATTTCTTGTATTGTATTTTTTGGATTACTTCAAAAAGGTGCAGGTATTGGTGCGCTCCCAACAGGTGTTGCAGAATTTTTTACAATTATTATATTTTTCTTTTCACTTAAAAATGGTTTCAAACATATTCAAACAATAGACACCGTTTTTCTTATTCTTGCTCTACTTGGATTGATTCCTTGGCTTATCACAAAAGATCCAACAATCTCAGTTATTATTGCAGTATCAATTGATTTAGTTGCATTCATCCCCGCTCTTCGAAAAACATGGAAACATCCCAAGACCGAAGCACCTCTTTTATACTCAATGAATGTGTCACGACATGCACTTACACTTCTTTCGCTCAGATCATACAATACTGCAACAATGCTTCACTCTATTGCAATGATTATCACAAATACATTGATGACACTTTTTATCTTAAGAAAAAAGAGAAAATAATTATTTCACAGGCAATCCTTCATTTTTCCAAGAAGAAATTCCTCCGACCAAATTAGAAACATTTTCAAAACCAAATGCTTGAAGCAGTTGAGTTGCAACAAAACTTCGTCCACCACTTTGGCATACAGTTATAAGTTCTTTGTCTTTAGGAAGAGTTTGTGCAAGAGTCTGAAACTGACTCATTGGAATATTTAACATATTCTCAACATCACATTTTTCATATTCAAATTCATCTCTTTCTCGAACATCAACAAGAAGAGCTCCTTTTGTACTGTGCTCATATGCTTCGCGTGGGTGTATTTGTTGTATTGGATTCATAGGATGTGATTCTATCATAATTTTATAAAACTTTTATCTTCTCCTTATTCCCTATTCGTATGATAAGAGGATGAAAGATTTTGATAAGTGGAATGAAATTAAAAAAGAAATTAGCAAAAAAACCAACCAAATTATACTTAAAGAAGGAGCAATTTATTGGTGTAAATTTGGTATTAATGTTGGCAATGAGACAAGAGGAAAAGGAGAATATTTTAAAAGACCTGTTTTAACACTTAGAAAATTTTCTCATGATGTTTTTCTTGGAATACCTTTAACTTCAAAAAATAAAAGTGGGAGTTGGTACTACAAAATTAAAAGAAAAGATCAAACAAATTTTTTAATTCTTAATCAAGCAAGACTTATAGATAAGAAAAGGCTTGAAGAAAAAATATATCAATTAAATGAAAAAGAATTACAAGATATTAAAATTACTTTTTGTCACCTCATTCTTAAAAATACTAAATCCCGCTAAAAGCGGGATTTAAACGGGTTACCCCTAATTCGTATTCTAATTATAGGAAATAGTATTTAAAAGTCAATCAATATATTTATTTTTAAAATAAAAACAGCAACACGCGAACGCGTTGCTGTTTGTGAGGAGTTAGCCCTTTGTTTTCTTTGAAGAAGTTTTGCGTGCGGATTTTTTGCGAGGTGATTTCAACCACGCATTATACGCCGCAACCCACTCTTCATAAAAAACTTCAAGCATAACCACATCATGATATTTCCCGAACTTGAATTTTTCTTCTTTTTGTCTGCCTGTAATTTTATATCCGCACTTGAGACTGTAGTTAATACTACGTTCATTATATGCGTATGCGCGAGAATGAATCTTGCGCAATCCAAGTGTTTCAAAGGCATACTTGAGAAGAAGCATCTTTGCTTCGGTACCATATCCATCACTCCAATATTTTTTATCGCCAATCATTGTTCCTGTCTCGGCGGTACGATCAACCCAGTTAATACGGAAGATACTTATACCACCAATATGGACTCCAATATTTGTTTCAATTGCAAGTTGAACAGTATCACTGCTCTTTTGTTTTTCTCGCAACCATTCTTCTTCCTGAAGTTTGGTCGTAGGAAAAACGGTGCCGAGGAAACTCCGAATTTCTTCGTCATTAATCCATCGCGTATACCGTTCAATGTCGGTGACATCATTTGGACGAAGTCTCAATCGTTTGCCTTGCAAGAAGACAACTGGTTCGAGGATTTGTTTTGAATTAGGTTTTGTTTTCATGTGTTTGTACTGTTTTATGTTTCGGAATATACACCTGTCGCACACACTCGTATGCATACAGACTAAACAAAAATCCGAGCTTTTGTTCAGCTCGGATTTTTCATTTTGTGTTACAAAATAGATTTAAAATAAAACATCCGAGCTAGACAAAAACATAGTAATAGGCGCCACGATTGAGAAATCGAGGTACATAGTATTTGTATTTGTTTGTCGGTATGTATTAGTCATACAAAAACACCATACCATATATGTGGTATTTTGAGAAGGTATTTATAACTCTTTTATTTTTTCTCTATCCCCCATTCGTATGATAAGAGAATGAAAGATTTTGATAGGTGGAATAAAATCAAAAAGGAAACTTCTGATTCAAAAACAAAATTAACAATAGATGAAGGCGATATTAGATGGTGTCGAATCGGATTAAATATTGGAGATGAAACATATGGAAAAGGAGAAACTTTTAGTCGTCCTATTTTAATTATTAAAAAATTTTCTACAAATGTGTTCTGGGGCATACCCCTTACTTCAAAACTAAAGAAGGGGTCTTGGTATTTTTATATAAAAGAATTCAATAGAACAGCAATACTGAACCAAATGCGAATTTTTGACAGAAAAAGATTAGAGGAAAGATTGTGCATTGTATCGAAAAATACTTTAAAAGAAATTCAAGAAAAACTCTGTATTCTTATTAAATCCTAAAGCCCGCCTTGCGGGCGGGCTTTCGACGGGTTACCCCAATTCGTAGACTAATTATATGAAACGATATTTAAAAGTCAATAAAGGATTTTAGAAAAATACTAAAGCCCGCCTTGCGGGCGGGCTTTCGACGGGTTACCCCAAATTCGTACATCAATTATATAAAACAGGTTTCAAAAATCAATCGACCTCCCCTACCAATTCAAATAGGTAACCGTAAACTGCAAAACAGTTGCAAATGAAACCCACAAAAGATATGGAATGTTTATATACACAATCCACCTGAACTTTTTTGAAGTATTCCAGATCATATACATTGCCCACACAAGAGTACTCCATACAAGGGCGACATCAACTGCTGCGAGAATATTGTTTTGCAAACCAAATTGAATTGGTGTGAATAAAAAATTAAAGATAAGGTTGAGTATAAATGGGAGTGCAACCTTCCATGAAAGTTTTTTTGTATATGTGTTATACAAAACAAATCCAAATGAGAGAGCAATGAGTATATACAAAACTGTCCATACGGGACCGAAGATCCAAGAAGGTGGCGCCCATGTAGGTTTTAATAATGTTTGATACCAAGAGTATGTTGAGGACATAATATTTATATTAATTCTCTATTAAACGCTTCTCGAAGATAAGATTTTTCAAGACGTTTTAGATCCTCAAGTTGAGAGGCTTGAAGTTCTTTAAAGGATTTTATTTTTTTAGAAAGTGTGTCGATTTTGGCAACTATTTTTTGTTGTTCAATAAGAGGTGGAAGGGATATTTTTAATTTCTTGAGTTTAATTATAGGTAATGCTTTATAAGCAGACCCTGCAGATAAATCCTTCATTTTTTGAATTTCAAATCTTAAAATAAGTTTTAAAAGATCAGAATCAATTCCGTTAAAATTTTTTAACCAAAGAATGTTTCCATCTTTGAAATAGAATTTGTGATCTTTCTGAACTACATACATTTTACCAATAGTTCCAATTGCAGTAAGTAATAGGTCTCCAACCTTTGGTGCTCCAAATTTATCTCTGACCTCTTTAAACTTTTCTTGCGAAATAAAAAGTTCAGTTTTAATATTTCTTTGATCATCAAGTTCTGAAATTTCTTTTGTTCTATAGAAAGGTACACCTTCTGAAACATAGTCGCTTTTATATATTCTTTTACTAGAAGTGATTTCAACTATTTTTTGTAATTCAGTTTCTTCCCAGCCCTTTTTCTTCCCTTCTTCAAAAATTTCCCTGAGTGTTTGAGAAAGTATTTTTTCTGTATCGGCAAGAGCTTTTTCTCTCAAATTTTTAACTTCTTTTAATTTTGCAAACTTTTCATCTAGCTTTGCAACGATTTCTTTCTGGGTTTCAAGAGGTGGGAGTGGAACAGGAATACTTCTCAACTTTTCTTGATTTAATTTCTTAACTGTCGTTCCAGTAATATAATTACTTAAATCTGATATGTTTAAAAAATAGATTAACCATTCATCGCTCAAAATATCCCTGTGTGGACGAATTACATGAGCATGATTATTTACCCATACCTTTCCTGAAATTTTAAAAGCTGTATTATCACCCGAACCCCATCTTGCCCCATCTTCACCAACAAGAATTAAATCCTCATCAAAAATATATCCGTCAACATAATCTTGGATGCCAGTTGCCCCATAATAAGGAAATTCACCAGATTTTCGATCACGGGCAGTTACGGGTTTTCGAAGATTATCGAGAACATCACAAATTTCTCCAAGTTTTTTTATTTGCCAGTTAGTTTTCATAAATTATTAGATTTTGAAGCAGAAATTTTCTTTCTACAATCTATTAGAAATAAATTTTTGTCTATGTAATCATTCATATCTAACTTCTGAAGCAGAAGCTCCATTTTATTCTTTTCATTATCAGTAAAGTAGACAATAAGATACACACCGTTACTAGTTCCGTTTGCTTTTTTATAGATTGCTAACTGATTTTTTAAATTCTTAGGCATTTGAGGATTTGAAGCTAATTTTATTTCAATTATCGTACTGTCCTTACTTCCAGTTGAAATCTTTAGATCAGCAGGACCTCTGCCATTATTTACTTGATTATCGACAGAGAATAAAGATTCGTTAAAGATGATATCTAATAATATACCAATATCATCTTCTTTAACTTTTTTTAAAGTATCTCCATCCCAAAATAGTCTGCAGTTATTCCTGTCTTCTAAATAATGACGAAATATCTTTATTTTCTTAACACTTTCTTCAAACGAAGAAAGTGTTGTGGTGTAAAAATCTGTATCATCTTTTAAAGCAGCTACAATTTTTCTTGCTTCGGAGTAAAAAATATCTTTGATTAAAGAAACATCGGCATTATTCATCTCTACAACGGAGTGGCCTTCATCCTCTTTATATTTAATATAATATTCGAGAATAATTGGATATTTTTTTGCAGTCTCAACCAAGGCTTGCTTTCTGTTTTTCTTAGAATCATCTGGAACAACTTTACCTTTTTTATTTATCTTACTTGGAATCAAACCTTTAAAATATTGATTTATTTTATCTCTAAGCTCTTGGTTATCAACTTTATTAAGTATGGTACTATCATGCCTAAGGAAATCACTTTTTGAAATCCAATCTTCTTCTTTTACTAAAATATCTCTTGGAGTTAATAGCACATATTCTTTTATGTTTTTTTCATTATAAACAAATGGTAGACTAGCTACTCCGTCAATCCAAATACCCCTTTTAAAATCAAATTCAAGTTTATTTATTCTGAAATCTGTAAGAAATTTTAAATCAACATTCTTTTTACAAAATTCTTGTGTATAAGCCACAAGATATTTTTTTATAAGATTAAGGGTAAAATCACTAATTGTATCTGCCCCCACACGATCAGCTACTAAACATAGCTTTTCTAAGTGAGGACTCTTTGTAATTTTAGTATCTTGTAAATCAGAAAAAATCTCAGATAAATTATTATTCAATTCTTTGGCAAATTTAGAACCTAAGCCTCTCCCTTTATTTCCTTTTCTTGAATATCCCAACCATGTTTGTTTTACTTCTGGAAATTTGTAACTAGATTCCAGATAATTATTTGAATCAGAACTTCTCTTCAAAAATAAAATGTATTCAATTATTTGTTTATGTAAATTTTGATATTCTTTCTTTTTACTATAAAAAATTAAAAAAGGATCAACAAAAGCTGGATTATCCGATAAAAGTGATATGTCTAAAGCACCGTAGCTTTCAATTATATTATGATCTACTTCAAAAAAATCTGAAAAATGTATTTTTAGATTTTTATGCTTCATAGACTCTTTAGAATATTATTAATCTTATCTTCGCTCTCTAAAATTCTCTTAACCAGTTCTTTTGAAGAAATTTCCTCCTCAACATCACCACTTCTTGGATTTTTAAAATCAAGATTCCAATTCTTTGCTTTTATATCTTCGATAGAAACTTTCCAAGAATTATCATTTTCTTTTCTATCATTCCACCACTCTTTTACAACCTCAAATTCTTTATCAGTTATTGGCTTTGTTTTTGTGTATGTTCGTAATCCCACTGGTAATTGCATTTGGTAATACCACACTTCTTTTGTTGGTTCACCTTTAGTGAAAAATAGTAAGTTTGTATTTACTCCCGCATACGGATTAAAAACTCCCGCTGGCAGTCGAACAATAGTATGAAGATTACATTCTGTTAATAAATGCTCTTTTATCTTCGATTTAACTCCTTCTCCAAAGAGCGATCCGTCAGGCAAAACAATACCAGCCCGTCCACCTTCTTTTAATAAGTGAACAAATAACACAAGGAAAAGATCCGCTGTTTCTTTTGTACGAAATTGACTTGGAAAGTTAAGTTCTGTTCCATCTGTTACAGTCCCTCCAAAAGGTGGGTTTGCAATAATTACATCTACTCTATCTTTTGGACCGTATTCTGTATATGGACGAGAAAGCATGTCTCCTCTAAGGATTGTAGATGGATCTTCAACTCCATGAAGGATCATATTCGTAATAGCTAACATATGAGGAAGTGGTTTAAGTTCTACTCCATGAATATATGAATGGAGTTTCTTTTCATCTTGAGCAGTATCAACACTTTCGCGCATATATTCAAGAGCATTCACAAGAAATCCTCCAGTTCCACATGAAGGGTCGAGTACTTTATCACCAAATTTTGGACCTACCATTTCAACAACAAACTTTGTCAGAGGTCGTGGCGTATAAAACTCTCCAGCATTACCAGCATTTTGTAAATCCTTTAGAATCTTTTCATACAGATCGCCAAAGGCATGACGATCATCTTTTTTATTAAAATTAATTTCGTTTATTTTATTGAAAACCTTACGAATCAAGGTTCCATTTTTCATGTAGTTATAGGTATCTGAAAAGATATTCTTTATCAAATATCCTCTTGTATCAGTTGGTGAGACAGAAAGATTTCGAAGTGCTGGAAAAAGTTCTTTATCAATAAAGTCTGCAAGCTCGCTACCAGTTATACCTTCTTCATCAAGTGCCCAACTACGGTAACGAAACTTTTCTGGAATTGGAGATTTATAATTTGGATCAATAAGTTCTAAATTCTTTTCTCTATCATCAAAAATTTTAAGAAAAAGCATCCACACAAGTTGTGATATACGTTGTGCATCACCATCAAGACCTGCGTCTTTGCGCATTTCATCTTGAATGTTTTTTATGATCGATTGAATTTGTGACATATTATTTATTCTGCGTATAAGCTTTGTTCTATATTTTTAATAACCTCCATATATTGTTCTCTTCCACCAAAAATCTCCTCAACTATTTCAATAGGTGTACCAAAGTCCGTAAATGGTGAGACGATAAGATCCTCAATACCGTCTATAGCTGTAATACCTTGATCTGCGTATTTTGCAAGTAGTAAATCAATTATTTCCTTGGCTTTACCCTCATATTTAGCAAAATAATCATTAGATTGGGCTTTTTTAACCCTTTCACCACGAGTCATTGGCTTTTTGCCATATGCCACATGAAGTATGAGATCAAACACATCTAGGTCTTTTCCTATCTCTTTTCGAAGCTCTTCAAAGGCCACACCTCGATCAAGTAGTTCATTAACTATCACATCTTTACGCTCTGATTCTTTCCAGTGAGTTAGAAAATCATTAATAGATGCAAATTCAGAAGTAATAGTTTTCTTTGAAAAATCTTGAAGTGATTCTGTAATGAGCTTACCTGTTTGTGGATCTATGTATTGAACTGTTCTGTGAATTGGATAAAAATCTACACCATCCTTGATACGAATTTTCTTTGGTTTCTCTTCAGTTTCTGTTCCGTCAATAAGAACATCGATTCGCGGATCATATTCTTTTACTTCTGATTCAGATTTTGTCTCTTGCTCAATATAATCAGTAACATCAATAGAAGTGTTCCCGTCATGCTCATATACTTTTACAGGATCACCATCGAATGCTGGGTCAGCAAAGAGTCTTGTCACATTACGAAAATCCATAATAGTGAAATAATATTTTCCATATTGTTCTTCAACACGAGTTCCACGTCCAATGATTTGCTTGAACTCTGTCATTGAATTCATGGGAGCATCTAGAACTATAAGTTTTACAGTCTTTGTATCAACACCCGTTGAAAGAAGTTTTGAAGTTGTGGCAATAACAGGATATCTTGATTCTGGATTTATAAAATTTTCTATTTCTAATTTTCCTACCTGATCATCTCCTGTGATTTTTACAATAAATCTAGAATTCTCTTTAACCTTTTCAGAAAATTCATTCACAAGACATTGACGCATACGTTCTGCGTGAGCAATGTCTACACAAAATACAATTGCCTTTTGATATGTATCTGTTTCTCTCATGAAATCTGCAATACATTTAGCAACTGCCTTGTTGCGAGAATCAATAATTATTGATCGATCAAACATTGACTCAGTAAAAATTTCATCAGGAACAGGATTACCGTCTACATCGACAAAGCCTTGAGGTGGTCGCCATTCATCATTATTGAATCTATATCGAATCACTTTATATGGCGCCAAATAACCGTCTTCGATTCCTTGCTTTAGAGAGTATGTATAAATTGGTTCACCAAAGTATTCTTCTGTACTTCTATCTTTTGTCTCCTTTGGAGTAGCTGTAAGTCCAATTTGAGTTGCACTACTATAGTGAGTAAGGATCTCGCGCCACGCACTATCAGCATTTGAACTTCCTCGATGGCACTCGTCAACAATAATTAAATCGAAAAAGTCTGGTGAAAATTCTTGAAAAAGTTTCTTCCTTTCTTCATCGGCTTCCTCTGATCCTTCTTGTGAATTACCTCCACCAGTAAGACCTTGATACAAAGCAACATATATTTCATATGCCTTATCTGCTGTACCATTTTTAATACGAGTCATAGCTCCTCCAAAATGACGAAAATCGCCTTGCATGGTTTGTTGGGCAAGTGCAGTACGGTCTACAAGAAACAAAATTCTCTTTTTCTTTTTTGCCTTCCAAAGACGATAGATAATTTGAAACGCAGTATATGTTTTACCTGTACCAGTTGCCATCACTAAAAGAAGTCTGTTTTGACCTTTCGCTACAGCTTCAACAACTTTATTGATTGCGTTTTCTTGATAGTATCTTGGGCCCTTTCCAGAAAGGTCATCGAAGTAATCTTGGAGAACAATTTCTTTTTGCTCTTCGTTGTAATTTTTTGATTCTGAATATCGTCTAAATAATTCATCAGGAGATGGAAGTTCATCTATTTGTAATGTAACTTCAGTTCCTTTAAGAAAATCAAATTCGACAAACTCATCACCATTAGTACTGTATACAAAAGGAATATTTAAAGAACGTGCATAATCTTTTGCTTGTTCAAGTCCTGCTCCAGCTGTGTGATTATTGTCTTTCGCTTCTATGATCGCCAAAGGTAAATGATTTTTATAATACAAAATAAAATCAGCTCGCTTTCTTTCTCCACGAGTTATGGTTTTTCCGAATATTTGAATTCTCCCAGCTGTAAAAGTTACTTGTTCTCTAATCTGAGATTGTAAATTCCAACCCGCACTTGTAATTGCTGGTAAAACGTATTTTGAACAAATATCTTGTTCTGACAATGCTTTTTTGTCCATGATATAAAAGGTATTTTAACACCTTTAGAAAAAACTTAAAGTTATTTTATATTTTCTTTATTTTATAAATCAAGAGGGATTCGACCCACAGTTACTAAGTTCATTTCGTCGCAATCTCCTCATTCACTAAGTACTGTTGGCCGTGGCTCGGCCATCCCAGATTTAGGAAGGGATTCGCCGACTACATCGGCAGGTGACTTTCCGGACCGATTCGGACTGGAGTCCTCATGTTCCAGGAAAATCCTTTCGAATCCCCACGAAAGCTCCCCCGGAGCTTTCTCCTCAAATTTCACTTCGTTCAATTTGTTCCTGCGGAAACGGAGGGATTCGAACCCTCGGAGCGGTTTGACCCGCTCGCCTCTTTAGCAAAGAGGTACATTAGACCACTCTGACACGTTTCCAGTAGACCGATTGTATTATATTTATGTAGGAGTATCAATTACACAAAGTCTAGCGTTCTTATTATTTTGTGGTACTATTTTTTTGAATTGTAACCCCACACACCCCATATGAACCAAGAACCTGAACTGCACCTTGCTCCTGACCAAGAATTGATTCTTCCTGAAGTCGCCCGAGAAATCATCGACCAATGCGAAGATCTTCAGATCTTTGTCTGGCAAAACAGAAAAACTCATCTCTTTGCATTCGCAATCTTCAATGGGTTCGATAACGGACAAAAACCCTTGTTCGTTCCCGAACCTTTCACGAAGGACAAAGAGGTTGCCCTCGAAATCCTCGAGTTCACCCTCACACAAATCCGCAAATTCTGCGGTTGCGAAAGCAAGAAAAGTGAATTCTTCACCCTGCAACTCATAACGGAAATCGTTGAAGAATGCAGAGGAGGAAACATCGCAGTGACCAAAAGAGTGTCTCTCATGAGCGCGTGACTCTGGTCTTGAGGCGGCGACCGTTGCACGGTCGCCGCTTTTTCTTTTTCCCCACCCATACTTGCCACGATTTGGATTGCGTGTTATATTATCCCTCCCATGATCGGTCATGCAAAACAAACATCGGGTATCGGGCCTATCGGCACGGTACATTCAGTTCTTCCAATTCAAACCCCAATCCACGGACAATCGCTCGTGGAACCACCCAAAAAACCTCAAACGCACTACGTGCATGAGGAGCAGTGGTTTCCCTCGCTTGTTTCGCGGCATGTGGGAGTCAGAATCCCCCAGCCGCAACAGCCGGTTGGTGTCAAAATCACAACTCCGCCCAAACCCTTGAGTGAAGTCTTCAAGACATCGAAGAGTGTTCCGGACCACACGGTTCCGGGACATTCGACAATTTTGGTGAAGACCACCTCGAACAACAAACCCCCTGGGCAATTCAAAGCTCTCTGGGGTACGCGGAGAAAACGAAAGAAAACCGAATTGCCTGTCATCCACGGATAACAAGCAGACTGGTTTTCGACAGCCGACGGCGCGCAAGCGACCGTCGGCTTTTTTCTTGATTTTTGAGGAAGAGATGGTAGAGTTTTGGAGAAATGGCTGACCCAGACAGACAACAGGGTATCCAAAATCAAAAAAGATTAATCGGCAGGTTGATTGATTTGGTTTTGGATGATCCTCGATTTGAGAAGTTTGAGGAAGAAAAACGGATTCTTCGAGAATACCAAGAAGGTATCAGAACAATCGGACCTGCTATTCAGGCGGCCCGAACACTGTCCAGATTCCTTCAAAAAGAAAGCTCGGAGGAGGAATCCGCAGATTGATCTCAAACCCTTTCCCAACGACCGCCCGCACCGACTCCCGCACAGGAGAAGGACATTGAGGGCGGTCGTTTTCTTTTTTGATACAATAGACTCATGACTATTGATTCACCTATTGAGTCTCTCATACGAATAGATAAGGCACACAAGCTTGCACTCGATAAGCTTGGAATTTTTTCTATAAAAGATTTACTCTATCACTTCCCTCTTCGATATGGAGACACGGCAACTCTCGCATCAATTCAATCAAGCAAAGATGGTGAGGACATTACAATCTACGGTCGAATAAAAAAACTCAAACTCGACAAAACATTTCGAACTAAGATTGCACGAGCAACTGCAACTATCGAAGATGAATCAGGTTCAATCAATGCAACATGGTTTAATCAACCATACATTGCAAAGATGTATCAAGAAGGTGAGTTTGTAAAAGTGACGGGAAAAATAAAAGTTATCAAAGATCGTCCGATGCTCAACAATCCTTCAATAGAAAAAGTTGAAACAATGCCAATTGGTGTTGGAGATGATTTATTTGGAAATTCGACAAACAACATAGAAGAACTCTCTCCTATTTATAAATTATCAAAAGGAATTTCTTCTCTTTGGATTCATCATGCAATTTCAAAAATTTTTAAATCAGAGTTGTTTGAAAACATACAAGACCCAATTCCGGAATCTATTTTAAAAAAATATAGTCTTCCTCCAATCAAATCTGCGCTCATATATATTCACCATCCACAAAAACAAAAAGATGCCCTCGCAGCACGAAAGCGTTTTGCATTCGAAGAAGTGTTTCTTATTCAAGTTCAAAAATTACACAACCGAAAAGATTTAGAAAAAAGAAAAACATACGACATTGATATTTCAAAAAACATTCTCTCTGCATTTCTCAAAACTCTTCCTTTTAAACTCACAGACGGACAGCAAGGTGTAATCGACACAGTTCTCAAAGACCTTGGACAAAACAAATCAATGTCCAGGCTTCTTGAAGGAGATGTAGGAAGTGGAAAGACTGCAATCGCCGCAGCGATTGCATATTGTGTCACACAAACTTCCCCTACAGGAAAAGATTTTGGAAATCTCCAAGTTGCATACATGGCACCAACCGAGGTTCTTGCAAAACAATTATTTGAAAGCTTTATAGAATTCTTTAAACCTTTCAAATTACAAATTGGTCTTATAACAGGCTCTGGTGCATATAAGTTTCCTTCAAAAGTTTCCAAAGAAAAATATACAAACATTTCAAAAGCTCAATTATTAAAGTGGGTTGCAAATGGAGAGATTCCAATTCTCATTGGAACACATGCACTTATTCAAAAGAAAGTTTCGTTCAAACATCTTGCGCTTGTGATTATTGATGAACAACATCGATTCGGAACAAATCAACGAGCACAACTTGCAAACAAAGATGCATTTCTCCCCCATCTTCTTTCTATGACTGCAACGCCAATTCCTCGAACTCTTGCCCTCACAATTTATGGTGACCTTGATCTCTCTATTCTTGATCAAATGCCACATGGTCGAAAGCCTGCTATCACTCAAATTGTTTCTGATGCAAAAAGAAAAGCTATGTATGAAAATATTTTAAAAGAACTTGATCAAGGACGACAAGCATATGTAATTTGTCCGAGAATTTTTGAACCGGATGAACAAAAACAAAACACTCTCATTGCAAAATCTGTAATCGAAGAAGCAAAACGACTTTCACAAAAAGAATTTAAAGGATACACAATTGGTGTAATGCACAGCAAACTCACAAAGATTGAAAAAGAAAAAGAGATGCAAAAGTTTGCACAAGGAGAAACACAAATTCTTGTTTCAACATCTGTTGTTGAAGTTGGAGTAAATGTTCCAAACGCAACCGTAATTATAATTGAAGGTGCAGAAAGATTTGGACTTGCACAACTTCATCAACTTAGAGGACGAGTACTTAGATCAAGTCATCAAGCATACTGTTATCTTTATAGTGAATCAAAAAGTGATCAAACACTTGCGCGACTTACTGCACTCACAACTGCAAAGAGTGGGTTTGATCTTGCCGAAATCGATTTACAAAACCGTGGTATGGGAGAACTTGCCGGCGGACGACAATGGGGTGTGAGTGATCTTGCAATGGAAGCAATCAAAAACTTAAAAATGGTTGAAGCTGCACGAACGGAAGCACGAGAAATCATCGAGGGAAATTCGCTTGCGAATTTCCCTCTCCTTGAAGAAATTATTAAAAAAAGAAAGGACGTGCATTTTGAGTAAATTGACTTATCAAAGATATTCAGTATAGTTTTGTTCATGAACGATCTTCTCGACAAGGACGAAGCCTTTCGACTTCTGCGAGCAATTCAAAGAAGAACGAGACTTGAACCTCACAATCAAATCTACTGGGAAAAACTTTTGGTACAACTCGTGAAGACTGTACCTCAAGAATATCTCGTCGGAAGGTATGGATTGTCTGAAAAAGAATACTCCGCCCTTCTCAAAAAATAGCACACGCATCAAGAGCAGTGCTATTTTTCTTTTTGGTGCACCCACTAGGATTCGAATCCTCGTCTTCACGAGGACAGGCTCCGGACTAGTCGTGTATTTCATCAATATACTATTTTATACAAATTTATTTGAACCTCTGTGCACCCACTAGGATTCGAACCTAGGACCGGTCGTGTATAAGACGACTGCTCTACCAACTGAGCTATAGGTGCATATTATTTTACTTTCAAACGACTACTCTACCCTGTCATTTGGCCCGTCCATACGGCAGTCAAATGACTAGGAGCTATAGGTGCATATTATTTTGCTTTCAAACGACTGCCTACCCTGCTCTTTGCTCTGCTACTGCGGTCAGCAAAGAGCAAGGAGCTATAGGCGCAATACCAATTATTGGCTTACTAGTTATACCAAAAATTTATATAAAAAAACAGGGCGGCCAAACCCTTGGGTTTGGCCGCCTTCGAAGCCGATACACATCAGCGAAAGAGACGCACTCGAAACTGAATTTTCTTGCCATGATGAAAGTACTCCGTTTCAATCTTCTTAGTCGACATGTCCAGAGCAGGAATTTCTTCGAGATAAAACCCAGCAAAGGGAGACTTGACGAAATCGATATGACAAACAATCTCATGTAGATAAGGATACATTTTTTCACCGATCGAAATACGTCTCGAAGCTTGAAGCATATTCATCGAGAGAAATCCTTTGTTGCCGAACAATTCCTCAGGACTTACATACTCCTCGAGTACCTCGCTCTTGGCGGGGTTCAAAGGCATGTACATGTCAGGCCTCCGAAGAGTGACGATGCGTGTATCTTCTTCCGATTGCGCGTCAGGATGTTTTGCGACCCAGACAAAACTGTCTGGAACAGTGATGTTTGAAAGAACTGGCATAGTAGCGTGATGGTTATTCAAATTCAATGTACTTCAATTGAAGAAAAATGCAAACAAAAAGTGGCGGGCCTTCGGCCCGCCGCTTTTTGTCTTTTTAAATCACTTCTTCATTCTTAAACTTAATTCCGTGTGCCGTAAGAATTTGCTCATACTCTTCTCTCTCAATGTTTTCTACTTCAATAAGTCGTTGTGCGATTACTTCAAGAACTTTTCGGTGTTCAGTGAGAACATCTTTTGCTTTTTCATGCGCTTCATTCATAAGCTTTCGTACTTCTTCATCAATTTGTGCAGAAACTTTTTCTGAATATTCTTTATCATCAATTCCCCTACCAAACATTGCTCGTCCTTCACTACCTTCAAGTGCAATAGGTCCGAACACGTCTGACATACCATATCGAGTTACCATGTCTCGTGCCATCGCGGTCGAAACTTGCAAATCATTTGACGGACCAGTTGTAAGATCACCGAAGATAAGTTGTTCTGCTACATATCCTCCAAGACTCATAGCAAGATCATCTTTAAATGCTCGCTTAGATTGAAGTCGTCGTTCATCATCAGGCATCTTGAGTGTGTATCCTCCTGCTCGTCCTCGAGACACAATAGAAATTTTGTGAACAGGATCTGCAAATGGAAGTACCGATGCAACAAGTGCATGACCTGCTTCATGGTATGCAGTGATCTCTTTTTCTTTTTTTGAAAGAATGTGTGATTGTCGTGCTGGTCCAAGGATTACTTTTTCGATTGCTTCGATTAAATCATTTTGGGAAACTTGTGTTCGGTTTTCTCGTGCAGCAGTAATTGCAGCTTCGTTTACAAGTGAATACAAATCAGCTCCTGAGAATCCCGGTGTTCTTTGCGCAATAACTTCAAGTTTTACATCTTCTGCGAGTGGTTTATTTTTTGCATGAATTTTTAGAATCTCTTCTCGATCCGCTCGATCTGGCGCATCAATTGTTACTCGTCGATCAAATCGTCCAGGTCGAAGTATTGCAGTATCAAGTACATCTGGTCTGTTTGTTGCAGCCATTACAATTACTTTCTCTGTTGGTTCAAATCCATCCATCTCCACAAGAATTTGATTGAGTGTTTGTTCTCGTTCGTCATTTCCTCCACCCATTCCAACTCCTCGTGCTCGTCCTACCGCATCAATTTCATCAATAAAGATAATTGCAGGTGATGCTGCCTTTGCCATCTTGAATAAATCTCGTACTCGACTTGCTCCAACTCCTACAAACATTTCAACAAACTCTGATCCTGAGATTGAGAAGAATGTAACTCCAGCCTCACCAGCAGTTGCTCGTGCAAGAAGTGTTTTACCTGTTCCCGGTGCACCCATAAGCAGAACACCCTTTGGAATTCGAGCTCCGATATCTTGGAATTTTTTTGGATTCTTTAAAAAGTCTACAATTTCTTGAAGTTCTTGTTTTGCCTCCTTCACACCAGCAACATCTTTAAATGTTACTCGTTGATTTGAATCTTCTGGTTTAATGAGTCGTGCCTTTGATTGTCCAAATGAGAATGGTTCCATACCACCAGCTCCTCCGCTCATTTTTCTACTTAAAAATATCCAAAGTCCAAGAAGAAGGAGTACAGGAAGTACAATAGGAAGAATCATTGAAAGCCAAAATCCACCTTGTGATGTTTTTACTTCAATTGGTACTTGTGAAAGTTGTTCACTTGTTACTCCAAAATTTAGAAGCGATTCAGTAATAGGGCCTTCTTCTCGTTCTGTTTCTTTTGTAACAGTCTGACCTTGTGCGTCTTTATCTCGCAGAGTAACAGAGACAGTATCTCCATCTACTTTAATTCGTTCTACTTTGTTTTCTTTAACCAATGTTGCAACATCACTTAAAACAAATTCTTCTTTACTATTTTCTTTTCTAATAATTTCTGCAAATACAAAAGTGAGAACAAATAAGAAAAGTAAAACCAAAAAGAAATTTTGACCAAATCTTGGCTTCTTAGAATTTTTCTTTTTAATTTCGACTATCTTAAAGGCTTTTTTCCCTCCCGACTTTTTTTGCCCAGTATTCTTTTGTGGTTTTTGTGGTTCACTCATAGAGCCAATTATACATAAAAATGGGGTTTTTGCGATTGTTTTATATAAGGAAAAAGCGGCCGGCCCACTGTGCGTTGCAAATGCATCGCGCGTAGGGCCGGCCGCCTATCGAACCCGCTTACGCAGGTTGTGGAAGTGTGCTTGTCTCAAGAAGAGACTTTAGCCATTTTCCGAATTTCTTCAGAAGTGAATCTGTCGGATTTTCTGGTTCAACAGAAGCAAAGAAAACGGCAGAAAACATAGCAAGGAGAGAGGCTCCTGCACTAATAACTAGAACCTTGGTTCGTATTGAATCCCCTTCAGTAAAGAATACAAGTAAGAGTACCCAACTGAGAAGAAGAAACTTAAACGCAAGAGAAACACGAATATAGCAGTAGGGATATTTCCGTGCCGGATTCATGAATTTTTCTTTCGTACGACTTTCAAAGTAGCTAGCTCCCAGAAAAACAGACGTGTTTGCAAGACACATAACAATCCAACTGGCAAAAAAACTCCTATCAAATATCATGACAGTACTAGAAGCCGCAAGGGAAAACGCAGTAAATCCGTATGCCAGTTTGAAGTTATGTACCCCAAAAACGAGGTACACTTGCCGGGTAATTTTCTTTGTCACAAAAAGAATCAGGGAGTCGAGAATTGAGATGGGACTCATGGTAAAGATCGGTTGGGATTTGAGAAAAACAATACCATATGCTAATATAATATTCAACATGTCAATAGCCACCAACAAAAAAGCAACCTTAAACTACGAAGTTCTCGACAAATACGAGGGAGGCTTGGAATTGCATGGTTTTGAAGTGAAGTCGATTCGTATGGGACGAATTAAATTTGATGGTTCGTATATCATTATTAATAACGATGAAGTTTTTTTAAAAAATGCAGAAATTGCTCCCTATCAACCAAATAATATTCCAAAAGATTTTCAACCTAATCGACTTATCAAAATTCTTATATCAAAAAAAGAAATTTTAAAACTCAAACAAAAAACAGAAAAAGAAGGACTTACTCTTATTCCCCTTTCAATTTTTAATAAAAATAAAAAACTCAAAATAGACTTTGCCCTTGCAAAAGGAAAAAAGAAACACGACAAACGACAAGACATTAAACGCCGAGAAGATACAATTGAAATCCTTCGAACAATTAAGGGCGAGAGATAAATTTTATATAAAATAGCTCCTTGACTTTCAAACTGATTTTTCTATACTTATTAGTACAAAGCGCCGAGAAATCGGATCCGAGAAACCCCGCATCTAGATGTGGGGTTTCGATTTTATAAAAACTCTTTTAATTTCGTAATGATATATTTTAAATTTTTATCATCAATTTCATATAGTTTTCTTGATAATCTTTTCACACTACAAAGTTTAATTTGTGCAAGTATTACAGAAACTTTTCTGTCTGATGGATCTACAAAATTATAATAGAAATCAAAACTTTTTTGTTTCGTCGACAGTGGTACTATCCAAAACATGTTTCTATTAAATTTTTTAATAATCAATCCCGGTCTTGAAAAATTTATTCCAACACCATCTTGTTCATACCCAATATTTACTCCTAAATTCATCATCCAAACCTCACCGACTTTAACAAATAAATGTTCATTAATAATTTTTAAATGTATATTCTTCTTCCTTTTATTCCACTCATCGAAATCTTTTTGCATTCATATATCATATGAACTGCTCTTCATTTTTTTATAAATAAAAAATAAATATATAAAGTGAACAAATAATAAGAGCATTGAAATTCAATACTGACTATATTGACCATTTTATAAAAAAGAAATATTTTTATATATGGAGATGTAATTCGGGTGCGCACCCTTCGATGGATTCCTGTTTCTGACCTGATCCATAGTGATAAATTAAGGAGGAATCGATAGCCTTGGCTCCATAGGCTTCCATCACACAAAGAGCAAACAAAGAGAAAAACTGTGCGCCCTACTGCCGAAGGGGAAATATGGTGGTAGGGCGCTTTTTTAAAGAATGTACAAAAGTATTAAAATGTGCTATAATTACACCATTGAACTTTGACAAAGATGTACTTCCCTGCAAGGGTTTAAGGCTTAAGGAAATGGTGGGCCGGCAAAGCCGGCCCACCCCACTTGAACTTTTACAGGGGATGCTTGGCATCGACATATGAATTCCTCTTGGATATGCGCGGTGGAGCTTTGGTGACTCCTTAATCCGCCAAAACCTTCAAGTGCAGAGAAAAAATCAATCGCTAGTCCTTACTTCAAGGCTAACGACTTTGCATTCGCTTACGCTACAGCCTAAGTGACGTTCGGTGACCCGATTTCTGATACGGTCATTCGGGCGACAAAATATCAGAATCGTCTGCGCGTTCTCGACACGTAGCCTAAATTAAGAGATCGGCTCGGGTGTGTTTTGTTACGCTTAGAGCATCCGCGCCTAAATCAAAAGCATAACTACATCGCGTAGACCTATCCAGGAGACTCATATGCACGGGGGTTCGATTCCCCCCATCTCCACACCTATTGACTTTTATTAAATAATAAGTATAATATATACTGAATATCTTAGTTTCGAGAACATCAACCCACCGTCCGTTATTATGCACATCACACTAGATATCTTTCCAATCTTGCCCAACGACAAGGCAAATCTCCAAGTCTTAATCGACTCCCTAGGAAACTTCATTGGTTACAATCGGCTCAAGTTTGCAGAAAGCTGGAGAATTTTCGGACAAATCATCGATCTGAGCAAGTACGCTTACAAAGATGAATCTTGGCCTACTCCTGTTGTCGCCCCAATTCCACTCCCTAAAAATACTTCTCTACTCATGTACGAAGACGAAGGGCTTGTGGAGGTGGAAACAAATGACTTGGATTGAAGCCGAATTTGCTATCTTCCCGCTTCTGAATTTTGCAAGATCGACTTCCCTGAGGACGTCGAACAACCCAATCTTGCAATCAAAGCTTTCTTGGCAGCCTTACCGCCCGAAAGCATGATTATCCTGTACTGGAGTTCCTGACTTACATCACCCCGACGGAAACACTCAACTGTTTCCAGCGGGGTGTTTTCTTTTATTTAATTACCACCATGTGACCTACATATTCTACCTACTTATTTAAATACAACACCAATTTCTCTCTTTCCTCACACCACTCATCAACTCCCACTTCTCAAATACCCAGCTTTCCAGCTGGTTCCAACTTTTTAGCACGATGTCCACAATTTCAAAGAATTTCAATATTCTTCAATATATTTCATACGATTTCGCATGATTAATTTACTTGACATTATATTATATTTACAACATAATATTATTCAAAGCTAGGAGCACTCCGCTTCCCTTTTCAAACCAACACACCCACGAAATGAGCACTGAAAGTTTTGATATTTTTGATGGATACGGAAGATACGATGACATTGCTTTTCCACATCCCACACTCGATAATCCTCAGACCGAAGAAGATAGATTGAAGTCTGGTGATTTTGATCCAAGATTTGAACACGACATGCTCATGTGCATGATTGCCCTTCAAGAAGGAAGACATGGGAACATTATCGACCTCAACGCTTGTTCCAGAGTGGCAGTATCACTTATCAAGGAAGAAGACCTCCCGCTTCACCTACTTGGAAAGAAAAAAGTTGATAACACTTGAAACTGAAGTTATC
>JBDLUA010000012.1:0-17578 GCA_039805545.1 Candidatus Parcubacteria bacterium | reverse complement strand
GTAGGTGTATGGTCCGTGTCTCAGTACCATCGGTGGGGGTCAGCCTCTCAGCTCCCCTAGGCGTCATTGGCTTGGTAGGCCATTACCCTACCAACTACCTGATACCGTGCAGGCCTCTCCTAAAGCGTTAAAACTTTACCCCGAAGGGACTATCAAGTATTAGTCCGTCTTTCGACGGATTATTCCTGACTTTAGGGCAAGTACCCACATGTTACTACCTCGTCTGCCACTCGGCTCTAGGCCTCGTTCGACTTGCATGCCTTATCCATGTCGCCAGCGTTCATCCTGAGCTAGGATCAAACTCTTAAAATAAATTGTGATTTGCATCAGCAATTTTGAAATAAACGGAACAAGAAAAAGGAAATTAACATTTCATTTTCTTACACAAACTATTTTTTTGTGAAGGACTTTCTCTCTACCTAGAGAGTGATTGCTATTATAGTTTTTTATGACAAGAAGTCAAGCGTTTTCTGTTCACATAACCACAGACTTGGAGAAAGTCAAAAATATGTTGAAAAATAAGGTTATATATACGAACTGGTATACTACATTATATGTAAAGCGGCGGGCCCTTTGGGCCCGCCGCTTTACACATTGTAAAAACAAACTGATTCTTACTTATTCTTTGGTTTGAAGTATGTAAGAAGTGGAGCTGCCACGAAGATAGAAGAATATGTACCTGAGGCAATACCCACCAATAAAGCAATAGCAAAGTAATGCACACTACCTGTGGTAAACATAAGCACAATTGCTGTCGCAAGAAGAGTTGTAAAAGAAGTATTGATAGATCGAACTACTGTTTCTGAAAGACTCTTCCCTACAATCTCATCAAATTTATTTTCTTTATCTGAATCTGAAGCATGCGAAAGGTTCTCTCGAATTCGATCAAATACTACAATTGTATCATTAATAGAATACCCTAAGATTACAAGCAATGCCGTAATAAAGAGTGAATCAACTTCAATACCGCCAAAGTGCCCCATAAAGGCGAATACTCCAAGAGTAATTACCACATCGTGTACCAAGGCAATCATTGTAATAATTCCATATTTCCAAGAATTAACTGGCTTTGATACATGTCTAAATGAATACGCAATAAAGAGTGTGATCGCAAGAATTACGAGAATCAAAGAAACTACAGCTTTACTCTTAAGCTCGTTTCCTAAAGTAGGACCAATAGTGTCATACTTTTGGACTTTAATAGTATCAAGTTTATTATCTGATATCGCATTCAACACATGAAGATTATGCTTATTGTCTCCACCTGTATCTTTGGTTCGAAGGCTAAATCCATCTTGTGTACTTCTAAGAATAAAAGATTCACCAAGGCCCTTTTGTAACCTATCGTTTAATCCTGCCTCATCTATTTTTTCGGTTGTTGTAAAATCTATAATCGAACCTCCTGTAAATTCAATACTTAATTGAAGTTTATAAAGAATAAGTCCAACGATTGATGCAATAACAAGAATACTTGAAATTGCGAGAAATATTTTTTTGAATTTTAGAATTTGCATATTATTTTTCGTTAGTACTTTTCTTATCTACTGATAAACTCAATCCCTTTGAATACATAAACTTTCCAAGTGGACCTAATTTTTCTTTTGAAATAGCAAGAAGCATTGTTTTTGAGACAAACATAGCATTGAACATTGAGAGCACAATACCTATGAAGAGAATCAAAGCGAATCCTTTAATCATTGGCACACCAGAGAACCAATACAAAATTGCAGATGCAATAATTCCTGTAATATTTCCATCCCGAATAGATGTCCATGCTCTATCAAAACCATATGTTATTGCTTCTCTTAATTGATGTCCTCTTTGAAGTTCCTCTCGAATTCGTTCAAAAATAAGCACATTCGCATCCACTGCAATACCGAGGGATAATATAAACGCTGCGATTCCAGCACCGGTTAGTACCACAGGAATAGTTTTAAATAAAGCAAGGTTCATTAATACATAGAGTACAAGTGCAACAGCTGCAACAAGACCAGGCAATCGATAAAATAAGATCATAAATAGTGAGATTGCAAGAAACGCAATAAGAAGCGCTTGGGTCATCAAATTAAGAGTATGTTGTCCTAAAGTAGAGCCAATTAATTGAGTGTTTAGAAGCTCAATAGGAAGAGGAAGAGCCCCAAAATTAAGGTTATTTACCAAATCTCGTGCCTCTGCTGCGGTGAAGGTGCCATTAATTTGTGCTTGCCCTCCAGATATTTTTTGTTGAATTACAGGATTAGAAATAAGTTCACCATCAAGGAAGATTGCGAGCTCTTTACCAATATTATTTCCTGTTACTTGTTCAAAAATCTTACTTCCTTCATCATTAAATTCAAGAGAAACAAGTGGTTTTCGTGTTGCTTGATCAAAAACAAGATTTGCTCGCTTAAGATTTCCTCCTGTCAAAACAGGCGTAGAATATGCAGACTGTGCAACCTTCTTAAGTAATTCAGGAGAACTACTTGCAGCTTCTAATTGTTTTTTGAATACCTCTTGATTAAGGTCTGGCTTTAAGAGTCGAAATTCAAGAAGAGGTGTTTGTCCAATCATTTTAATCGCTTCATCAATCTTTTCAACACCGGGCAATTCAACGATTAATCGATATTTATCTTTCTGATCAGCCAATGAACTTCCTATTTCTGTCTGTACAATTGGTTCTGATACTCCAAAAACGTTCACTCGTTTTTCAATTGTTTGTCGAAGTACATCCATAGATTTTAGAACATCTTTTGGTTCTACTCCTGTTGTATCTGCACGATACACAAGGTGTGTTCCACCATTTAAGTCCAAACCATATTTAAATTTGAATCGGGATTGCGAAGCTGTTTCTGTAGAGTATACAAAATATCCAAGCGCAATTCCGATAAGCAATATAAATGCTGTAAAAATCCTATATTTTGTCATGTGTCGGATTATACACCTTTTTAACAAAAAGTCCCCTACTTCCCTTTTGTTGAAAGTAATGTCTTAATTGTTTTTAAAGAAATTATTAAATCAAGTATTACCGATCGATTTTTTAGATAATATAAATCATATGACAATTTTTCTTTTGTTGCAGATATATCAAGATCATGATGCGGATGATTGTCATGATAAATCTGCGCCCAACCAGAAAGTCCAGGCTTTATTATGTGTCTAACACCATAAAACGGGATATTTTTAGTGTATTCTTCAACCATTCTTGGTTGTTCTGGACGTGGCCCAATAAGACTTAATTCTCCTCTTAAGATATTGATGAGTTGTGGCATTTCATCTATTCGAGTTTTACGCATAAATTTACCTACTTTGGTCTCAATTTTTCTTCCGAATTCAGGAATGACCCCAACTGACATGCTTCTGAATTTAAAAATTGTGATAATTTTATTATCTTTTCCTATTCTTATATCTCTATAAAGCAATGGACCCCTATCTTCTAATTTTATTAAAACAAAAACCAAAGGATACACAAAAGAAGAAATTACCATCAAAAATAGAGCGATAATCACATCCATGGTGCGTTTAAAAAAATCATATAGAGGATGAGGCTTTGATCTTACATGTTCAAGAAACCATCCATGTTTTACAATCTGAAGAGGCACCCTATTGTATAAACTCTCATACAAATCACTTACTTCAAAAAACTGCACACCTCTAAACACCAAATCATATAAAAATGGCATATACGAAATAATGGTAGGATCCTTACTATCTAAAACGATATATCCTACTTTTATGTTCTTTAATTCTAAAAACTTTTTATCTATGTATTCTGAATTCTGTGCCAAATCTATAAACTCAATAATCTCAAATCCACGATAATTCTCTTCTAAGTCTTTTTTCAAAAATAGAACATCCTCACCTTTCCCTATTAAACAAATTGATGTTTGTTTTTTAAAAATATTTTTTGCAACAAATATTCTCCAGAGACTCAAAAAAATTACCGAAACGATCAGATAAATGAATAAGTTTGTTTTTGGTGTAATCTGAGTTAATGGAGAAAAATAAAAGAAAGTAATAGCGAAAAGAGAATTTATTATTTGCCCCTGAATTATGATTGGAAATATCTTCTTTTTTTCAATAAGATTTTGTTTCTCATACATTCCGAAAACAAAAAAAGTTAATAAAGAAAAAGCAAAGAGAATTGAGAAAGGAACGCTATGTGAAGCAAGCACATCTGAAGTAGGAATTTGTAGATACCTCAAAAGCAATGACAGAAAAAGACTTATATACAAAGTCAAAATATCCCCCAATACAAATATGAACGATTCTTTCTGTAATCTAGAATGCATAAAGCTTTGATTATTATACATATCTACCGTATCATAATACCATGTCAAATCAAGAGCATATCTGTATAGCCATCACCAAATCCAATATGGGTGGTGCTCAAAAATATGTGCTGACACTTGCAAATGAATTTAAGAAAAGAAATCTTCAAGTGACAGTTCTTGCAGGTGGTAATGGAATTTTATTTGAAGAACTCAAAAAGAGAGACATTCCCTATATCAGACTTATCGAAAGTCAGAGGGACATATCAATTATAAAAGAATTTAAATTAGCTTTAGAGTTATTTAAAATTTTCAAAAAGATAAAACCAACAATTCTTCATGTAAATAGTTCAAAATTAGGAGGTCTAGGTGCTTTTGTCGGGAGACTATCTGGAATACATAAAATCTTTTTTACTGCTCATGGCTGGGCTTTTAATGAAAAAAGGAGTTCAATACAAAAAAAACTACTCTATATTCTCTATTGGATCACCATCGCTCTCTCAACAAAGACGATTTGTGTTTCAAACAAGATGAAAGAACAAATTTCTTTTTTGCCTTTTATTAAAAATAAATTAATTACTATCTACAATGGGGTTCAGGTTCCAGATTTTTATACAAAAACAGAAGCAAGACAAAAACTACACGAAATGTTCCCTGTGCTGGATTTGCAAAAAAAATGGTTTGTAACTCTTGCAGAACTACACCACACAAAAGGACACGACATCCTTATTCAAGCAATTGCTTCTACAAAAAACAATTTTAAAGACTATCAATTTATTTGTATTGGAGAGGGCGAACAAAAAGGAAAACTGGAAGCACTCGTCCATTATAAAAACCTTGAAGACACATTCTTTTTTACAGGCTTTGTACAAGATGCATCAAAGTATCTTCCTGCATTCGAAGCATTAATTCTACCCTCTCGAAGTGAGGCGCTTGGTCTTGTGATTCTAGAGTCTGGACTTGCAAATATACATGTAATTGCAACAGATATTGGTGGCATTCCCGAAATAATACAAGATGGTGTAACTGGATTTTTGTTTGAAAAAGAAAATTCAAAAGACTTATTTGATAAAATAAACTATTTGATTTCTTTACCTGAAAAAGATAAGGAAGTGCTCAAAATTAGACTCAAAGATAAAATAGAAAAAAACTTCTCTGTTGATAACATGATAGATAGCACAATAAAACTATACAACATATAGTGCTTTTAGGTATTTATTTTTTGACAAAATTTGTATTATAATATGTACATATGAATGAAAATGGTTTAGAATTTATGGAGAGTTCGTATGTTGGTGAAAAAAAGTACCCAACAGAGCAAGAATCAAAAATGATAAAACTACTTATAAAAGCAGGTATTGTAAAAAACAAAAAAGAAGCAAACTTCTTTCTCCTTGCCTGCGTCTTAATATTTGTGTCTTTAAGTATGTACTTATTCACGATTTCAATAGAATCAGAACCAAAGGTTATACCTTACGAAAAACTTACAGAAGCTCAAAAGAATCAAATTCCAATAGATGAAAGAATCTTCATTGAAAAAAATTTAAATCTAGGTAAACAAGAATAATATGCGAAATAAAAAAACAACTCAATCTGGTTTCACACTTATCGAACTTCTAGTAGTTATAGCTATCATTGGAGTACTTTCAAGTGTTGTTCTTGTATCACTTAAAAGTGCGCGAGAAAAAGCTGCGGATTCTAAAACACTTCAAGAAATTCATCAATTTCAAGTAGCTGTGCAAATTTTTTATTCTGAATACGGAAGATATCCTAATCCTGGTTCGGTAGGCAGATATTGTCTTTCTGGAAATGGTAATTGCATATTTGCAGGATCAAATTCAACGGGGTTTTACAACATTGGAGGTGAACTTGCTCAAATAATTGAGCCAGAACAAAAAAAGCACAACTTCACAGATACTTTCATCAAAAAAGCAGAGGCCCTTGTAGGCAATAAACTTCCCGGATATTTAACTAAAAATCCAACAATAACTCTTACTTCAACATATGCCGGTCCTATCTATATCTGGGATGGCACAACAGGAGAGGTTATCTTTACACTTAAAAATGAACCCCCTGCTTTTTCTCAATATAGATCAGTATCAGGAAACTCAGGCCTCTATCAACAAAAAGCGAACGGAGGTGTAGGAACAAACCTCACATACTAAATCTTTATCTCTTCAACTTTTATAATATCAGCAAAGCCATTAATTGCTTCTCCTGAATACTGAATCGTAAATACTATGCCACTTTTTACTTTATTTTTTTTAAGAAGTTCCTTTGCCGATTCTTTTGATAAAAAAACTTCAATATTCCTCTTTGCGCAATACGGAAGTATCGTTGGCAAAGGATACACGTGAACTTGCTTCACACTATCTTTTATAAAAATGACCTGGTCTGACCGTGCAATAGTACTCATCTCTCTTGCAACAGCACAATAACTACTACTATAATCTTTTGGGACTTGCGGTACTTTTTGGTAATAGTGATATATCGAGCTTATATATGTAAAGCCAAATAAAACATATATTGCTCCTTTAAAAAATCTTTTTTCTTTAAAATCTAATTTATACCAAAATACATATAGAACATAGGATATAAAAATTGTTATAAAGATCATGCTTTTTAGAACAGAATAATAATGATACATATGTGATGTCCATTGGAAAAAAACTATATGATGCATCAAAACAGTAACTAGAGGAATTAATATAATTTCTCTTGCGGGAGTATCAAAATCTTTTTTATTTTTCTGTGTAAATAGATAAATCAGAAAGAAAAATACAAATAGTAAAAATACTAATAATATGGATCCATAATGGGATTCAATTGTATGTATCTTATCTAAAAAGTGAGTGAAGGCCCCTCCTCTTGAATAACCATGAACATATTTGCCCCAAAGAATATTAAAAAAATATGTATACCCCCCTATAACATACGCATATTGAGATATGATTATCCCAAAGGCAAAAACAGGTACCAAGATATTAGCACTGATTATTTTTATAAAATTATTTCTAAACTTTGAGAAAAGTAAAAACAATATAGTTACTCCTGCAAATATAAAACCTATCCAATCTGTATAACACATTAAAAAAAGATTTAAGGCATATATATAGAGGTATTTTTTATCATCTTGTCTAACTAAAATCTTATGCAATAGATATAGTCCAAAAATGATAAATGGATGAACTGCGGTATCTGAAAAATATATCCAAGTATGCCAATGAAGCGCAATGGGTAAATAGATATATGCAGAAAAAGAAAAGAGGGCTATTTCTTCTTTTTTTGTTAGTTCATATAGTAATTTATATATCAAGAAAGCAGATAGGATATGTATAAAAAGTGCAAAAAATTTTAAAGAAATAATATGTATTGGTATGTGAAAAATACTGAATATCAGAAAAGGTGCAATGAAAGCAAGCGGAGGATATGACATATAAAAATACACTCCTGAAGAATTAACAAAGCCCTTAAGCCCTGGTTCATTTGTAGAATTACTATCTATAAAGTGATTTGCACCACCCGGATAAGTCAAAGTTGGTGCGAGTATAGTCTTAAGTGTAGTATCTCTACTCATTGTGTCTAAATGAATCAAACTTGCAGAATATGTCCAATCAAGGTTAAAAGGGTCTTTATGCAATATATAATGAGAACGGATGAAAATAGATGGGATCGCGATAAGACACAATAAAAGTATTACTCTATTTTTTTTCGTAATATTCTTTATCTGAACCAATAGTTTCGATATCATATCTTTTATTTTCAATAATACTTTTTGCTGCGACAATTCCCATTTCTAATGAATGATCCTGATTATTATACCTAAAACGCCCCGGTCTTCCTATTGCAAATAGGTTGGGTACAGAATCTAAAAAATCTTTTACATTTTTAACCTTTTCTTCGTAGAAAAGATCATACACAGGATATATATTTCTTTTTTTCATCAAATAAGAATTTTGGATATCTTCAACCTTAAACAAATTCATATTCTCCGAATCTTTGATAAAGAGTTTCAGAACTTCTTCTTTATCCATATTCCACATATCATCGCCCTCTGTACAAAAAAACTCAACAAAAAGTGAAGTCTTTCCTTTTGGAGAAAGATACTCACTAAAATTTTTCATTTCACTAATTCTCCCAAAAGAAACTTTTTTACTAGGAAAATAAATCCACTGGTCATCAGTAATTTTATCTTTATTTAAAGTAACAAATAAATACACTTGGCTTCTATACTTTAATTCCAGAGCGTCTTTAAGAACATTCTGAGGTGGTTGAGGTTCTAAAATTTGTAAAAATTCTTTTATGGGAACAGATTCAACAAGATGTTTTGATCTTATAACATAACTTACATCCCCTATTTTAAAAGCAACTTCGAATCGATTTTCTGTTTTTACTACTTTTTGCAAACTAACTTTATGAAATATTTTCCTATTACCTGAGATAATTTTTCCAATAATACTATTATAAATCTGTCCTGAACCTTTTCTTGGATAATAAAACTCATGTATTAAAGATTTTGCATTAGGATCTTTTTTAAGAACCTTATTTGATACATAATCAAATAAAACAGATCTTAAATTCAAGCCTTTTATTCTTTGACTTGCCCAATCCTGATGAATATTTTGTGCTGATATACCCCATATTTTTTCGGTATAATTTATCATATTAAACTCGCCCAATGTCCTCCCAAAGTTTGCAACAACATAATCTCTAAAGTTTTTAACTGGTTTTTTGAGTATTCCATAATTTATTTTTGCAACCAAATAATCGTAAAACATCAATGTTGCTTTAGGAACTCCTATGTTTTTTAAAGCTTGAAATGCGTCAATAGGATAATCGTAAAATTTTCCATCAATAAACTGTCGTGTTTGTCTTTTTACTTTTAACCAATCTCCGTCAATTGCATCTTCTATAAAATCATATAAATATTGATTCTTTGAAAAAAAACGGTGTGGACCGTTATCTGTAAAAAAAATATCCCCGTTGTCTCCTATTATCTTATATGTTTTTGACAGTCCACCTACTTCTAAATCTTTTTCTAAAATAATAAAATCCTTCCCTTTTTTAAATAATTCCATTGCACACGCGAGTCCTGCCGGTCCTGCCCCAATAATCAGCGTCTCTGTTTCTAAGAAGATGGTCTTATTCATTGCATATACAAATTAATCTAACTATAATATAGCATCATGAGTAAATTTCAAAGTTTTATTATGTTCTGCACAGTAGGAGCCTTAAGTGCTCTTATAGACCTTGTATTTCTCTATATTGGTGTCGATGTATTACATGTACCTCTTTTAATATCAGCAACAGTGTCCTTCTCTTTTGCTTCGATTAATGGATATTTTCTTAATCAAAAATTGACTTTCAAAAAACAAGGTAGTGCGAGTTTTTTTCAATATTTTAAATATCTTTTCGTATCAGTAATTGGTCTTTTATTTACCCTTATACTCTTACATATTTTCACGAATATTTTTAATATTTATTATTTAATTTCAAAAATGATAACTATTATAGTAGTTGTATTTTGGAACTATACGGCAAACATACTTTGGGTTTTTAAAAAATAAATTAAACCCCCAAAAACTCATTCTTCATAACATCCTTGTGAACCGAACTTGAATACTTTTTCATTGATTGCAAAATTCCTAATGCAATAAAAGTCACAAGCAAATGTGAACCGCCATAGCTCATAAAAGGAATAGTGATACCTGTAACAGGCATCACTCCTACATTCATTCCAATATGTACAAGAAGATGTGCAACAAACATTATTGTAATACCTACGCCAAAAAGCATTTCGAAATTTGTAGCACCGTTTATTGCGGTCGATAAAATTCTCCAAAGAATAATCAGATAGAGAGCAAAAAGAATAAGAACACCAACAAACCCCCACTCCTCTGCATATGCTGCAAATATAAAATCGGTTTGATATTCTGGTAAAAATTTAAGTCGAGACTGCGTTCCATATCCAAGCCCCTTACCAATAATTTGCCCCGAACCCACTGTAATTGTTGATTGATATGCATTATAACCAACACCCCGAATATCTTGAAGTGGATGAATAAAAGTCATAATTCTCTGTTTTTGATATTCATAAAATACAAAGTTCCAAAGTAATCCAATTACAAGTGCCACCAAAGTAAAAACAAGGAGTAAGTGTTTTTTTGAAATACCCGAAACCATCACCATTCCAAACCATATTGAAAATATAATAAGAGCAGATCCAAAGTCTGGTTGAAGCGCTACAAGCACAAAAATTATACCTGCATAAATACCCGAAACAATAATGTGTCTTAGATTTTTTATTTCAATATGTCGTCTTGAAAAATATTTTGCAAGCACAAGAATTAGGGCGAGTTTTGCAAATTCTGAAGGTTGAACCGAAAACGCACCGAAGTTAAACCACCCTTGCGCTCCTTTTACAACAGAGCCCAACACATAAAGAAGTACTAGAAGACAAAGAACTGCCCCGTAAATTCCTACAACTACCTCTGTTTTTCTTAAAAATTTTAAATCTATCGAACTCACAAAAAAGAATGCACACAGTGAGACAAAAATCCAAATAACTTGTCGATTAAAAAAGATATTTGAATCTCCCGAAAAAGAACTCATAGTAAACAAACCTGCCAATAAAACAGGAAATATTGCTCCTAACAAAAACCAATCGACAGACTTAGCATTCGTAATTATCTTATTCAAATTCATATATTGGTATCAACTCTATTCGCCCAACCTCATCAGAAAATGCTTGTGGCCAAGTAAATACAATATCGTTAATTTCTTCAGGATTCAATGTCTTAACAAAGGTACTTGATGTCCCAAGTACATTATCAAAAACATCATACACAAGAACAATAACATCGATATTTTCAAGTTTTTTGAGAGAAAGATTTTGAATTTTTGCCTTAACGCGAGGGCTTTTGTCTGTATTTTCTATAATTTCATCTTTAATCACAACAAGAGAATCTTTTGGTTCTGTTTGTTCATATGTAAGCGGAGCAGTAAATTCAAATGTTACTTTTGTAGGAACTTGCTCAAAGGTTTTTATATTATTTTCAATAACTGGTCGTGTAGATTTTGGTGCAATTGATACTTGTCCAGTTTTTTCTCCAATCAAAATTCCATCCTTATTGTACATTTTAAAGCTATATGGAGCATTCCTTACATATCCATTTGTATTTGGATTTTCAATATATGCCAATAGATTATATATACCATCTGAAACTCTAAAAGACCGTTCCCACAGTACTACTGGCTCAACCATCTGATTTGTACATAATAATTGACACGATCCCCCACAATCAATACCAGCCTCTGTACCATTTTGTTTTCCATCAAAACAATTTGGTGGTTCATAAAAAAGAATAAAAGCAATCGCCCCGACAGGAATAATAATAAATAAGAATGTTATGAAAAGAATACTATTTCTTCTGCTTGTACCCCATGACATACTCCTATGATATCATACATACTATTGATATGTCTTATCTGCATAACACACAATTATTAGTTGAAATTCTTACTTTTGCTGTTCCTTGTTGGATTACAAATATGAGTTTTCAATTTATAAGAGCAGTCAAAGACAGGGTTCCTAAAAATCATTGGGTGAGAAAATACAATGTGGACAATTTTGATTTTATTTTTATTGATGGAAAACCGTTTGTAGGAAGTGGCATACGAATAAGTTCAATTATTCCTATCCTTATTCTGCCCTCTATCTTTAATTTTTTTATACCTATTTCTTACACCTATTATGCACTTCTTACTTTTTCTGTATTTCTAGGAGATTTACTCGGAAGCTTTATCAAAAGACGCTTTGACTATCCTAAAGGAAAATTCATGCCAATTATCGATCATGGTGATTACATTCTTTTTACTGGAATATTTTTCATATTATTAGACTTATTATCTTATAAAATATTTTTCATCACCCTTTTCATAACATATCTTATTCACCCTCTTACATGTTATGTTGGATACCAGTTAGGCATTAAAAAAGAAATGCTATGAGTACTTATATAAAATATCTCTCCAGTGGTATATTTACAAAGATACATTCAATACTATTCATGATTATATGTGTTGAACTCATCAAAATTCCAATAAACCTAAGTTATATATTTACTTTTTTTTATTCTGTATATTTCAACTTTATATGCAATACTCATTTTACGTTCAAAAATAAGGGTAGATTTAGCTTATATATAACACTTGTATTATGTATGCTCTGTCTAAATTTTATTCTCTTTAAAATAGTTACTTCGTACATACACTATGTTTATGCAAATATGATAGTATCCCTACTCACCTACCCTATTCATTTTTTTATCAACAAAAAATTTATTTTTGTTCATCAGCTACATCGTACACAATAGAAGGAAGTAATCCGACTTCCCGCAAACCTTCTTGTACCTGATTTTCAAATCTCTGAGAATAGCAGGCATATGTTTTTAGGTGGACTTTATACATATTTTTTTTCATATTTTCTACAGATAATTTATACATATTATTTTTATTTAAACTTAATCTTGATGGTTCTTGTTCACTAAAAACAGAAAAAGAATACTCTTTATATACATTAGGAATGCATGTTTTCCATTCTATCGATATTGGTCTTTGATTATCAAATACTTTGTATTTATAAAGCAACTCTTTTATGCTTACATTTGAACTATCTTGATAGATATACATATTTCCTAGTGTATATAACAAATTTGAAGAATCATTTTTTATAAAAGAAGCAATATAAGTTGGTGCATTCTCTGTTTTTAAATTTATATATGAAATATTAGGATACGCATTAAGAACTACAAGCAACAACACAATGGATACTAGCACTCTCCTGATCCATTTAATTTTTGAAAAAAGAAGTACATAGACCATGAAAATAAATACATACGTCTCAAGCATCTTAAATACATAAAAACTAAATATACCCAAAAAGACTATGAATATCATAGGCAGCACCATGTAATACCCCCGCCTCTTTTTGAACGAAATATATGTTAAGAAAAATAAGATAAGTGCAGACACTTCATAATTTAACAGTCCTCCATCAAATGCATTTTTTACAAGAATAAAAAATATTAGACCCCAAAATAATGTATTTTTGGTGGTTTTGTATTCATTATGATATATAGACAATCCGTATGAAATCAAAAACAATACAAGTAGTACAAGTGCGCCCCAAAGAACATATGGAGAAACATAATTCAAAGTAGCCACCCCCATATCAATTCCTTCGTGAAATGAAGTATCGAACATTCCAAAAGAACCTTTTAATTCATGGATATGCGTAACTTCTGAAGAAGTTATCTCTGTATCAGAAAGATATAATATTCTATCTCCCACCGAAATATCTATATGTTTTACATTGTGAATGTGTACACCTAATCCTAAAAGGAAAATAACACCTAGGATAATTAGGCATATATTTATATATTTTTTACCAACCCTTTCTTTATTTTTTCTAAAAAATAAAAGTGTTCCAATGTATGCAAAGAATATAAAAAACAATATTACTTTTGCATAACTCCGACCCGAAGCAAAGAGATCAATGGAAGATTTGAGTATTAATTCCAACACATTCATTACCATTGCGGATAATTTACACCAAATAACCCCATTGAAATAGGTACTACCGCACCCGCACCAGGCAATCTAGTAGGTTCTCTTTTTTCAAATTGGACATCAAGTATATATAATGTTTTATCTGAACAAGTTGGATGACCTGGACAATAATCACTATGATTTTCAATTCTTCGATATACATATCCAAATGCATTTGAATAAGTAGTATTGACTTTGATTGCATTAGGAATAGGAGTATCATTAAGTGGATCCACTGGCATTTTTTTAATATATGGCCTAAGCATATCTGCAAGATTATCCCAATCACCACCATTTTGATGTGAACTATAACTTACATGTGTCCCCCCATCAACTTCAGGTGCTTCTCCGTGATCTTGTATATATAATTGTATTGCATTATTTATTTGTCTCAAATCCTCGATCCGTCTCGCATCTCGTGCTCGTGCTCGTGCATCATTTAACGCAGCCATAACTACACTACTCAGTAAACTTATAATCGCAACTACCACAAGGAGTTCAATCAATGTAAAACCTTTTTGATTTTTTATTTTCATGTACAAATCTTACCATAATAAAATTCTTTTCCTAAAAAAATATCCTCAATCACTTTTTATTTAAAAAATAAAAAACAAAAACCACAGCATATGCTGTGGTTTTTGTTTTTGAATCCTCTGTCTTGGCGACTACCTACTCTCGCCCGTAATGGACTACCATCGGCGCTGACAGGCTTAACTTCCGAGTTCGGAATGAGATCGGGTGTACCCCCGTCGCCGAATCACCAAGACAGAAGACTCAAAGGTCTTTCTGCATTCATTGCATAAAATATGTGAAAGAGTCAAAACGTTATATAAAACTTCGAAAAAGTTCACGGTGATTGTCAGATTTCCTAATAGGATCGGATAATTAGTACGTCTCAGCTAAACACATTGCTATGCTTACACTTAACGCCTATCTACCTGATCATCTCTCAGGGTCCTCAAACGATTCCTAATCTTAAAGTCGGCTTCCCGCTTAGATGCTTTCAGCGGTTATCCGTTCCCGACATAGCTACCCGACGATGCCATTGGCATGACAGCCGGTACACCAGAGGTCAGTTCCTCCCGGTCCTCTCGTACTAAGGAGAACTCTTCTCAAGAATCAACGCCCGCAATAGATAGGAGACCAACCTGTCTCACGCATCTACTTCAATTCATATTCGCGTTTAAAAAATATGAAAGGTTTTTTCACACATTACTGTGTGGATTGGACTATATCTTCATCACGGAGTTCATCCCGGATGGTTAACGTGTAGTCTCTACGGGTGCATACTATGCTTCCCTCGGTATTGCCCTCAACTTAATGCTAGGGTTCCACCGATATTAGTTAACTGCTCTATAACAATTACTTGCTATAGCCGCCGTGTATTTGTTTGTCTCGCCTTGATGTCACGGGTTCAGACTGTTCAAAATCCAAACTATGTTTCGATTCTAAACGGTCTGAACCCAGCTCGCGTACCTTTTTAATTGGCGAACAGCCAAACCCTTGGGACCTTCTCCAGCCCCAGGATAAGATGAGCCGACATCGAGGTGCCGAACACTGCCGTCGATTTGGACTCTTAGGCAGTACCAGCCTGTTATCCCCAGAGTAACTTTTATCCGATAATCTCGAGCACCATCTAATGGTAACTCTCGGTTCACTATGCTCCACTTTCGTGTCTGCTTGACTTGTACGTCTCACAGTCAAACTCCCTTTTGCCATTACACTATCGGCACGGTTTCCATTCGCGCCTAGGGAATCTTTATAGGCCCCTCCGTTACTTTTTGGGAGGGTAGCGCCCCACTAAAACTACCTACCAGATACTGTCTCAGTAGGGTTTTTCCCTACTGGTTAGATTATATCCCCTCAAAGGATAGTATTTCACTGACGACTCCACGTTCCCCGGAAAGAACGCTTCAAAATCTCCTACCTATGCTGCGCAGTGAGGACATATAATCAATACCAAGCTGTAGTAAAGCTTCTGGGGTCTTTTCGTCTAATTGCGGGTAGCCGGCATCTTCACCGGCACTGTATTTTCACCGAGCAAGTCTCCGAGACAGTTCCCCCATCGTTACGCCATTCGTGCAGGTCTGAATTTACCAGACAAGGAATTTCGCTACCTTAGGACCGTTATAGTTACGGCCGACATTCACCAGGGCTTATACAGCGCCAGCCCATAAAATAAATCATGGACCGACCATATTTAACCTTCTGGCATTGGTCAGGCGTCACCCTCTATACATCATCTTACGATTTCGCAGAGAGCTGTGTTTTTGATAAACAGTCGCGGGGGAGTCTTTCGCTGCGGCCCATATTGCTATGGGCAAGCCTTATTCCGAAGGTACGGCTGCTTTTTTGCCGAGTTCCTTGGAGACCTCTCACTCGTTCACCTTGGTCTGCTCGACCTGACTACCTGTGTCGGTTTATGGTACGGGTTCGATATATCTAACCTTAGAAGTTTTTCTTGGACATGTGCTCCTTTATATTTGGTCATCCGAAGATGCCATTTTCGCTTTACTTGGAATTGGGTTACCCCTTCTGCCGGATTTGCCTAACAGAATTCCTCATAACACGAACGTAAATCCATTAATACGCATAAAGTACAACTTGCCGTCACTCCATCGAAATATATCGAAGTCATGGAATATTAACCATGTGTCCATCGGGTTCGGTTTTCACCATCCCCTTAGGTCCCGACTAACCCTTCTCTGATTACCATTGAAAAGGAAACCTTAGTCTTTCGGTGTGCAGGGATTTCACCTGCATTGTGGTTACTTGTGCCAACATTCTTACTTCAAAGCGCTCCACCATGGGTCACCCCTTTGGCTTCGGCGCGGCTTTGAATACTCTCCTACCGATTAAATCCCCCTGAGGTTCATTAATCCCTAAACTTCGGTATCATGCTTAGCCCCGATTATTTGCGGCGCAAGATCTCTGAATGAGTGAGCTGTTACGCTTTCTTTAAATGATGGCTGCTTCTAAGCCAACATCCTCATTGTCAGAGAAATCTCACAACCTTAAGCGCACTTAGCATGAATTTTGGGACCTTAGTTGTAGATCTGGGCTGTTTCCCTTTTGACCACCGGAGCTTAGCCCCCGGAGTCTAACTGCCAAACTATTAACTTTTGGTATTCGGAGTTTGATAGGTTTTACGAGATTTCTCCCTGTTAAAACCTTCCAGTGCTCTACCCCCAAAAGGAACATTTGACGCCAACCCTAAAGCTGTTTCGGAGAGAACCAGCTATTACCAGATTCGATTAGCTTTTCACTCCTTACCACAGGTCATCCGAAGGAGTCGCACGACCAACCGGTTCGGGCCTCCTCCTGCCTTTCGGCAGGATTCACCCTGCCCATGGTAAGCTCATCTGGCTTCGGGTCTAATGTATACTACAAACGCACTATTCATACTCGGTTTCCCTACGGCTCCAGCCCTAAAGGCCTTAACCAAGCAGCATACATTAACTCGTTGGCTCATTCTTCAATAGGCACGCAGTCGAGGATCAAGTCCTCTTCTACTCCTTGTAAACATATAGTTTCAGGTCTATTTCACCGTCCTTCCGGACTACTTTTCACCTTTCCCTCACGGTACTTGTTCACTATCGGTCTTCTAGAGTATTTAGCCTTACCAGTTAGTTCTGGCAGATTCACTCAGGCTATTCATGTCCTGAGCTACTCAAGAACAATAAAAATGGTTGATTCGCTTTCGCGTACGGGACTATTACCCT
>JBDLUA010000011.1:0-18351 GCA_039805545.1 Candidatus Parcubacteria bacterium | reverse complement strand
AAATTGCGCACTTAAAAAATATCTGAAATACTATAACGAAGTGAGATTGCATCTAGGAATTAATTTAAAAACGCCAATGCAATTAGCTCAGTGTTCACAAGCTATTGGATAGAATACGTATATACCTATTTAATCGAGTGAATTATTTAATCACCCCCTTCGTCTTTGGACCCACATAGCCATCTTCGCCAGTTATCTGGTTCGCTTTTTGGAATTCGATTACTGCTTGTTGTGTAAGGTTTCCAAAGTATCCAGTTGCACCAACTTTTGCAAGCTCAAGAGCAGCGGGACCTGTGTTTTTTGAAATAAGTAGTTCTTGAATGTTTTTCACCTCAGCACCAGTAGAACCTAATTTAATATACACTTCGACAAATTCAAGATTTAAAATCTTTGAGATTTCTGCTCGTGTGAGTGGTCCAACAAATCCTAATGCAGGAACAATGTTGTTTGCTTTTTGGAATTCAATTACTGCTTGTAGTGTAAGGTTTCCAAAGTATCCAGTTGCACCAACTTTTGCAACTTCGAGTGCAGCAGGACCTGTGTTTTCAGAAATTAAGAAGTATTGTAATTTTTTCACATCATCTCCTTCAAGTCCTAAGCTAAGATTTCGATTAAAAGATTGCACAATGGCAAGCAATGCTTCTTTTGCTTGTTCGACAGTCAAACCTCCTCCACCACCATTTTGTGGTTTTATAATTGTTGGATTAACAGAAGTATCTGCAGTGGGTAATCTGCCTCCGGTCTGTTTTGTATATCCACTTTTTGAAGATCTTGATGTTCGATCCTCAATAGGAATTTCACCAGTAATTCCAACATTATTTAAAGTTGGGTATGTAACTGTTTCTTCAATTCCCCACACACTATCAAAATCCCAATTTGAAAAAGTTGTACTTAACTTCATTGCCGAGGTAGTTGTTCCTGTTCCTTTACCTGAATCTGATTGGCCTGATGTTTGCATATCATAATACGAAGAAATGATTGTTGAACCACTATTGGTTCCAATCAATCCACCCTCTACATTACCTTCAACTTCTCCAGCAGAATAAGAGTTCTCAATATTGGCAGTATTTGCTTGTCCAACAAGTCCACCGGCAGCCCCAAGAGTAGCTGTTACATTAGCAGTAGAGTAAGAGTTTAAAATCTGTGTATTAGTATTTATACCAGTTAGACCTCCAACATCATATGCACCGGTCACGCTACCGATTGAATATGATTCGATAATATATCCATCCTCATCCCATCCAACAAGACCCCCTACTTGTGCGGTGGATGTTCCTGATGTGATTATTATATTTGCAGAAGAATTTAAAATACGAGTTCCTCCAATAGCATGAGCTATCAATCCGCCAAGTAGATTAGTTTCTGAATAAAGTATTCCAGAAACATGCACATTAGATAAAATCGTCTTACGTGTAGTGCTTGCATAATCTTGTGATGCAGCAGATATTAAACCACCAACACTTCCAACTCCAGAAATATCTATGTCGGCAAGTGTCAGATCACGGATTACACCTCCTTCACTCGCTCCAAAGAGACCTGCTGTTCCATCTTCATCAGCAGTTCTGTCTATAAACAAATTCGATATTGTATGATCTGCACCATCCAAAACTCCCGTAAAAGGTGTGTAAAGTTGCGCACCAACTGACATGAATCCAGTTCCGCTATTCCAATTAACAGTATCAGAACAATCTATATCTTGTGTGAGTTCATAATATGCATCAAGATCATTTTCCATATCTTGTAATTCAGTACAATTAGAGATTAAAAATGGATGTTGCTCTGTACCATCTTGCAAAACAGGCACAGTAATTGTTGCTGCAACTTCTGCTGTACCAAGATATGGATATGTCACCCCGTCTTCCATTCCCCAAATAGTATCAAAATCAAATCCTCCATATGTTGATAGTGTAAGCATTTCTACATGTGTTTGTGGAGTTCCTTTACCTATATCTGATTGTTCAGATCGTTCTGAATCATAATACACATCTGCTATAAAATTAATTTCCCCAACAAGATCTCCCGCCACTCCGCCAACATTACTCACACCACTTACAATTGTGCTTGAGAATGATTCTTCAATTCCCAAAGTTTCTCCTACTCCAACAAGACCTCCTACATAACTATTTCCTGTAACGGAACCACCATTTGTATAAATTCTAAATAAAGAAGGAGCAGAAGATGTTAAACTACCCCCAAATGTTCCTACATAATCATGTCCTACGATAATAGGATTAATCAATCCAATCCCTTGAATAGTGACCTCTGCAACGGAATATCCAAAAATACCCACATAGTCTTGTTCTGGTCTATTTATATACAAGTTTGTAATTTTATGTCCTGTACCTCCGGTCAAAATTACAATAGAATCAAACGGTGTACCTAATGTACCAATAGGTTCAAACCCAAGTCCTCCATTCCAGTTAACTGTATCAGAACAATCAACATCTTGAACAAGAGTATAATAATTAATTTCATTTATATCGGCTCCTGCAATTTCTTGAAGTTGTGTACAAGTTGTAATTTGATACGGATCAATCTCTGTTCCTGCACCTAAACCAGAAAAAGCAAAGGTGTTTTTTGTCCCTAAAATTAGAAACAGAAAAAGGGTAATAAAAAACTTATTTTTAAAATTCATGATTGATTGTGATGCTTTATAATATTTTTAGTATATCAAGTATTTATACATAGAAAAAGTCCGCCTTGCGCAGCAAGGCGGACTTGGTTTTCCATTATAAAGATTGGCTGACCGCCATCTCCCTGAGGCGATCTATCATCTCACGAAGCCGAGATTTATCTTCTTCGTTGGACGAGGAGTCGTAGAGAGGTTGGAGGCGTTCCAACCAGAATTCAGGATTGAGTCGAAGCTCTTGATACTCCTGAAGGAGTTTATAGAAAGGCATTTTACCCTGATGCGGAATCACCCAACATTCAGTGTAATGTGTATCGACGATTTCTCGTTGAGGATAATAAAAGTCGAACACAAGCGCATTCCTTTGAACTTCGTTTTTGGCGCACTTTATTGCAGCATCCCTATCAATGACAGCTTCGCCACCACCGGTTGCAATAAAAAAACGCCTCGTTTGAGTTTCATATACCAAACTCCCAAGAGGGATTTTTTTGGGATCGACGGCAACATTTCCGATTTTGTTCGCATTGTACACATCCTTATCGGATGGAAGAGGAATCTTTGTTGAGGAGATTCTATTCCTGGTGTTGCCATCACTTTTTGGATCAGTTCCATGGTACTGGGTAGCACGCACTTCTTCAGTCCAAACGGTCCTTGTTACTCCTTGTGCTTCAAAAGCAACGAGGAGAGCCAATACACTTATTTTGGATATCTTCAATTGGTTCTCGTTGTTGTTCTTGGTTGTTCATGGAACTAACCATGGTTTATTTTAAACTAAATATACAACATGTCAACCCCTCTCCTGCGCAGTTTAGCCATACATGGTTAAACTGCGCAGATATTCCTTTTTTCAAAAAATGTGCTACTATTGTCCCTATCATGCAAATGCAAACAATATTACAGATTATTCAAGTAGTTCTATCAATTATCCTCATTGCAGGAATATTGATGCAATCTAAGACAAGTGGTCTTAGTGGAGCGTTCGGTGGTGACGATTCTTCAGGATCATTTCAAACAAGACGAGGACTTGAGAAGACAATCTTTCACGCAACTATTGTTATAGCAACATTATTTGTTGTTGTTTCATTCATAATTTTCGCAATTTCATAAAATTGCACTAAAAAACTATCGTGTCTTTTGTAGACAAAAAAACAATACGAAAAAGGTATGTAGCGTTTAGAGATAAACTTTCATCTCTTTTCTATGATTTTTCTTTATTTGAAAGACTTATTGTTGTAATTGCCGCAATAATTCTAGTTACTGCTTCTTTTTCTGCAGTGGTTAAACTCAATAAACAATTTTCTGTAGAAATTCCAAAAAAGGGCGGTGAAATGTCCGAAGGGATGATTGGAACACCCCGTTTTGTAAATCCTGTGCTCGCAACATCAGATACTGATAGGGATTTATCTTCCCTTCTCTATTCAGGGCTTTTACGAATGAATGCTCAAGGAGAATTGGTTCCGGATTTGGCCGAATCATATTCAATTTCAGAAGATGGACTCACATACTATTTTAAACTAAAAGAACACGCAGTGTTTCATGATGGTGAATCAATTACAACAGATGACATTATTTTTACAATTGCAAAGACTCAGGAACCTGCAATCAAATCTCCAAAAAGACCGAACTGGGACGGAGTTCATGTAGAAAAGATAAATGATAAAGAAATCGAATTTACCCTTACTGCTCCATATGCACCATTTATTTACAATACAACGCTTGGAATTCTTCCGAAACATAAATGGGAAAATATTACTGCTGAGGAATTCCCATTTACATCTTTAAACACAAACATTATTGGTTCTGGACCTTATGAGATTAGAAATATTCTTCGAGATGAAAACGATATTATTACTTCATATGAGTTACATTCGTTTTCAAAATATTCAATTAAAGAACCTTACATTACAAAATTTTTTGTACACTTCTACAAAACAGAAGATGAATTAATTACTGCTTTTAACAAAAGACAGATTGATTCTCTACACAGTATTAGCCCAAAGAATATTAATTCTCTCAAATTAAAAAATGAAACAACATACAAACTTCCTTACTCACGAGTGTTTGCTGTTTTCTTTAATCAAAATAAATCATCTCTTCTTACAGATAAAACTATTCGACAGGCACTTAATCAATCTGTAAATCGAGATGAACTTATTAAAAATATTCTTCAAGGGTATGCAACTCCCCTTTATTCTCCTTTGACACTTTTCAACAAAACTGAACAAACGACCCCTTATTCAGTAGAAGAAGGTAAAAAAATTCTTGATTCAAAAGATGTAAGTACTGCTACTCTCAAACTTTCAACAAATAATGTTCCAGAACTTATCGCAGTAGGAGAAAATATTGTAAATACATTTAATCAACTTGGAATAAAAACTGAGCTCGAGATTAAAGACATGAACGAATTAACTAATGAAGTTATTCGGCCACGAGAATATGAAGCAATTCTTTTTGGAAATGTAATTAATCGTGATCTTGATTATTATGCGTTTTGGCATTCATCACAAAGAAATGATCCCGGGCTTAATCTATCAGCATATACAAGTATCGATGCAGACAAAGCACTCGAGCAAGCACGTAACACAATTGATATGGAAGAAAAAATTCCATACTTGCAAAAATTCGAAAAAGAGGTTATAAATGATGTACCGGCAATATTTCTATACTCACCCGATTTCATCTATATCGCACCTCAAATCGTTAAAACACAATTTCCCCAGATAATTGTGACTTCATCTGACAGATTCGCTCAGGTATATGATTGGTATATAGAAACCGAAACGGTTTGGAAAATATTCGCAAAGTAATTAGCCCTTAATGTTTGTTGCAATTGCGACAATAGCACTAGACATTAATTACTAATTAAATTAAGAAAATAATGAATAATAGAGATTTTAGATCACGACCACAATCACAATCATCGAATTCTAACTTTAAAAACACGCTTAAGAATTCAGTGAGACGAAAGGTTGATCGAAAACCAAAAAGTATGCGTCGCCCAATGATGCAGAACCGATTCAATAATAAGAATCAAGAAATTCCACCAATTGGAGACAATATTCGAATTATCCCACTTGGAGGAGTAGAAGAAGTTGGAAAGAACATGACTGCAATTGAAATCGGTGATGATATCATCGTAATTGATGCAGGATTTCAATTTAAGGATGAAACAACTCCTGGAATTGACTACATCCTTCCAAATACAAAATATCTCGAAGAACGAAAAGATAAAATTCGAGCAATGTTTATTACACATGGTCACCTCGACCACATCGGAGGTCTTCCATATATAATTGAAAAAATAGGAAACCCAACTATCTACTCTCGAAAGTTTGGAGCAATCATGATCAAAAAGCGTCATGAAGAGTTCCCTCACCTCCCTCCACTTAACATTGTAATTCTAGATGGAGATGAAACTATTCCGATTGGAAAAAATTTCAAGATCGAAAGTTTTGCAATTTCACATACAATCCCCGATTCAATGGGTCTTGTAATCCATACACACATGGGTGACATCGTATTCATTGAAGATGTGCGAGTAGATAACATTGCGGGAGTTCCAACAGATGAAGAAGTACAGCAATATAAACGATTTGCAACCAAAGAAGCACTTCTCCTTACTATGGACTCAACATCAGTCGAAAAACCAGGATGGTCTCTTTCTGAAAACGTTGTAGTAGACAATATCGATAAGATTATCAAAGATACACACGGCCGACTTATCATTGGAACATTTGCATCTCAAGTAGAACGAATTCTTGCGATTATTAATGCAGCTGACAAATATGGAAAGAAACTCGTTATCGAAGGACGAAGTATGAAGTCTAATGTAGACATCATCAAATATCTCAAACTTACAGATATTGAAGGAGTTATTATCCCAATTTCAGAAATGAATAATTATCCACCAGACCGAATTATTCTTCTTGTAACAGGAGCTCAGGGTGAAGAATTTGCAGCGCTTATGCGAATGGCAAACAAATCACATAAGTATGTAACACTTCGAAAAGGAGATACTATCCTACTATCTTCATCAATCATTCCTACAAACCACTCATCTGTGGTACGACTCAAAGACAGACTTTACCGATCAGACGCACGAGTTATTACATACCTTGACTCTGATGTGCATGCCTCAGGACACGGAAACAAAGAAGAGTTGAAATGGATTCATAACCAAATCAAATACAAATTCTTTATTCCTCTACATGGTAATCACTACATGCTTAAGCAACATGCTGATCTTTCAATGTCTATCGGAACACCAGCAGAAAACATCGTTGTTCCAGATAATGGATCAATTATTGAAATCAGTGATAATGGAAACAAGATTGAAGTACTTCCAATGAAAGCACCTAATGAAATCGTGACTGTTGATGGATTTGCAATTTCTGATATTCAAGATGTTGTAATCCGAGATCGACAATTACTTTCAGAAGCAGGAATCTTCATGATTGTTGCAAGTATCAACACAAAAACAGGACGACTCAAAAAATCTCCAGATATTATTTCACGAGGATTCGTATATCTTCGAGAATCTCAAGAACTTCTCCAAGAAGCACGAAATATTATAAAGCGAGTTATTGAACGAAATATTCAAGGTAAATCACAAATTGACTTTGAATATCTTAAAAAGGTTGTTGCCGAAGAAGTTTCAAAATACCTCTTCCAACAAACAGCAAAGGAACCGCTTGTGATTCCTGTTATCTTGGGAGTGTAATTCTGATCACGTCATCCTCGCGAAGGCGAGGAATCCAGTTGTAATTTTAAACATTAGCAAAAGGCGGGCCCGAAGGGCCCGCCTTTTGCAGTCCTGGATCCTCGCCTTCGCGAGGATGACGTGCTAACTTTATTTTTCTCACAACTTTCACTAACTACTTATATATTTTTCCTATATAATATATGCAATGTTCAAAGATAAAAAATCAACTTTATTCTTCTATCTCTTTATTATTCTCTTTACCCTACACATCACTCCTGCAGTATATGTTAATTCAAACTATCTAAGTCTCTTCTTTGATACAAAATACATAGGTCTTATTTATTCTATCGCATCACTTACGACGGTGTTAACGATTCTTGGAATGAGAAATAGATTAAAGAGATTTGGTAACTATCACGTATTTATTACAACTCTCTTTGTTGAAATAGCAGCGCTTATTTTTTTAATCTTTTCGATAAACCCCTATCTTGCGCTTGTGGCCTTTGTTGTTCTATTTGTATGTCATTCAACAGCCTTTATAAATCTTGATATTTTCCTTGAACGACACACTCCCAATGATTCAACAGGTAAAATACGAGGATGGTATTTAACAGCAATGAATGTTGCATATATTATTGGACCCTTCCTCTCCAGCCTTCTTCTAGTACATGAAAATTATTCTTATGTATATGTATTTATATTAACAACACTTATACCTGTAATTTATTTTGCAAAAAAACTTTTTAATAATTTTGAGGATCAGCCCTATGATAAGGTATATATCTGGAAAGCATTCACAAAAATTTCTCAAAATCCAGATATTTATGCAACACTTGTATCTGATTTTATTTTAAAATTTTTCTATGCATGGATGGTAATTTATACTCCACTTTATCTAAGTGAATATATTGGATTTAATATTTCTGAAGTTGCACTCATACTATCAATTGCACTTATACCTTTTTTAATAATTCAAAGTTTTGCAGGAAAAATTGCTGATACCTCAATTGGAGAAAAAGAGATGATGAGTATTGGTTTTGTGGTAATGTCTTTTTTTACCATACTCATTAGCTTTATAGATGACTCAAACATCTCTATTTGGATTGCAGTATTGTTTATGACTCGTGTTGGTGCCGCAATGGTAGAAATAATGACTGAAACTCATTTATTCAAAAGAATAGATAGCAAAGATTTGAGTATCATCTCTTTATTTAGAATATCAAGACCAATAGCATATATACTTGGTGCTCTTGCAGGAAGTCTTCTATTACAAATAATTTCATTCCAAATGCTCTTCTTTGTTCTTGGAGGAATAGTGCTCTACGGACTTCGATACTCACTTTCAATAATTGACACGCGTTAGTCTAACCATTTTTCTATATATTTTTTTACATCAAACTTTTTTTCCATACCGTTTCGAGACATATATCGAAGTTTTCCAAATACTTTGTTAGTTACATACCACGGTCTATCATGCACACCACCAATACACCACGCAATACCCGCATATCCATTAGGATCTCGTCCATCGAGTTCATATGTATCATTTAAGTATATTGCGATCTTTAAGGCCTCCTCGGTATTCTTGGTCCACGCATAAATCATTTTTGCCCAATACATCCTGAGATATCCATGCATTTTTCCTGTCTTTACCATCTGCATCTGACATGCGTTCCATAAATCGTCATGTGTCTGTGCATTTTCAAATTGTTTTTTTGTGTAGAGGTACTCTCTCTCCACTTTCTCATTTTTCTTTAATTCTTCTTTAAAATAGTCATGAAATCCTTCTGGAGTGTCATACTGTGGCTCATAATAACAAAAGTTATCAGCCAACTCTCTACGAATAATAAGCTCTTCCAAAAAATCTTTCTTAGAATCATGATCCATATCACTATTTGATACTTCAAATGCAACCCGTTGAGGTGCAATCATTCCATAGTGTAAATATGGTGAAAGTTGAGACTGAACATCATCTACTGGATTGTTTCTATTTTTTGAATATTCGTCTGAATGAGAAATAAAATGTTTTAAAACAGCGTGTGCTGATTTTTCTCCTGGCAGACACCAAGTTACGGGCATAATTTTTCTGTTTGTTTTTGCGTGTTTAAGTATGTAATCTAAAGAATATTGATCCTGGATCCCTGCCTTTGCAGGGATGACACCGCCTTTCATATTTCTCTTTTTTTGTTTTAAAACTTTTGGAAAATCAGTTAAGAACTCTTTTAACTTCTTTTGAATCTTCGGTCGTATTGTATATGCTGCAAATTCTTTTTTATCACTTGTCTCCCACACTGGAACAATATTATGTGCATCTACAACATCAAGCGGAATTTTTATTTTTTTATGTAAATCTTTCAACCACTTTCTTTGAATTCGAAGTGGTGCAAAATCTGTAACGACATATCCGATACTCTGCGCTTCAATAAAATCAATCACGCTTGTAATGTCAGAACCAACCAAAACATAAAAAGCAATGTTCAATTTTTCAGCATCTTCTTTAATCTGTTTAAGTGCTCCTATTTTAAAATCTAATTGTCGCAAAGTCCCCCCAAGAAATTCGGGCTCAAGATTATAACAAATTACAAGTTCACTCTTATACTGTCTTGCAACAGATTGTGCGTGGAGAAGTGCCCAATTATCTCGTATTCGCATATCGCGATTCATCCAATATAAAACATTGCCCGAACTATATTCGAATTCATTTTGTTTCTGAACTCTTCGTATATCTATCATTATTTAATAATTCCTTTATCTTTCAAAAATGAATCTATTTGACCAGCATCAGTATCTGCAAGAATCTCTCCATTAAAATCTATAGTTGGCGCTTTGGTTTGTCCTGACTTTTCTTCCATCTCTTTCATAAACTCAGGATTTTTCAAAACTTCCCGCTCTTCGTATTGAATCCCTTTTTGATTTAAATATGCAAGTGCATCTACACACCACGGACACCCTGTTTTTGTATAAATTATAAGTGACATACAAATATTGTAGCATAAAAATCTTAAGGATTTTCAAAAGAAAACAATAAAAAACTGATAAAAAATAATTCAAAAACCCCTGTAAAACAAGGGTTTTTGAATGTTTTTTAGAAAATAGATTATTTCTTCTTTCCTTTCTTTGCTACAGAAGGTGACCAAAGAAGTCCAAGGAGTTCCCCTGCCTTCTCTCGTCCTCCAAGTCCAAATGCAAGTGCGAGTGCAAGAACTATTCCTGCAAATAGAATTTGAATGAGTGCAGGTGCAATTCCAATTTGAATCATTGCAGCCATCATTCCAAAGAGTACAAATGCCCACTTTGTAATTTTTCCCATAATGTGAGGATTATCGACTGGTGCGTTTGATCCTACAAGTGTTCGTGTTACAACTGCATCAAAGAAGTTTCCTGCAATAACTGCAAAAACAAGGATCACAACTGCTGTTAATACTTGCGGAATGTAGAATACAATTTCATTTAAGAACTCTGTAACTCGTGTCCAACCAAGTATCTCGGCTGCAGCCATTATGAACGCAAGAATAAAGAACCACTTTACAATTTTTCCAAGTAATAATGAAATTGAAAACTGTGATGAATATCCAGAAGCAACCTCCATTATTCCTGCCTTTTCTGCAAGTGTATCAACATGAATTGCATCAAAAACTTTTTTAACAATTCCTCCAAGAATTGGTGCAACGATAAGTCCAAGAAGTAGTACAACGAACGCACCAATAATATCTGGAAGAACACTCACTAATCTCCCCCATAAATCAAGCAATGAAAGTTGAATGATTTGTGTAAATGTATATGTCATAAATAATAAATTAATAATTGCTATACTCTAATTCTCTCTCAATAAAAAAATAACACAACATGTTTTCAAAAAAAGATGTGGGTTATTTAAAAACTTTTTTAAAAAAAATTTTTATACTTTATATAAATTATATAAATAAAAAATAAAATTACCTCTCCTTGCCCTTCTTGACAATAAATTTCATTTTGATAAAAAGAAACCCAATGAAAATTTTAATCATTGAAGACGACATTTCGATACGAAATGTACTCCGGCTCAGCCTGGAGTCAAAAGGTTTCGTCGTTGACGAAGCCGGTGATGGCGATACTGGTTCATATTTAGCCCGAACCAATTCATATGATGTAATACTTCTCGACAATATCCTCCCAAAAAAATTGGGAGGATTTGTTTGTAAGGAGATACGAGAAGCTGGTAAAAATACGCCCATATTAGTACTTTCAAGCAAACAGGAAGTGCTCACTAAAGTACAATTACTAAACACGGGTGTGGATGACTATATTACAAAACCATTCTCTTTTGAGGAGCTTATGGCACGGATGAGAGCAATTACAAGAAGACCAAATGTATTAATGAGACAAATATATACCTTTAAAGATATTGAAATTAATATACATTCCCAAATAGTTAAAAGAAAAAATAAAGAAATATACCTTACTAGGAAAGAATTCTCCCTTCTCGAATATTTAATTAAAAATCAAAACAATGTAGTAAGTCGTGGTGAAATTCTTGAACACGTGTGGGATATGTCGATTGATCCTTTTTCGAACACTATCGAGACACACATCATGAATTTAAGAAAAAAACTACACGATACAAAACGACTACTCATCAGTTCAATACCTGGGCGAGGTTACAAGTTTAATTTTAAACAGTAATTATGCTATATACATTTCAAAAATTTATCAAAAGGAATTTTAAAAAGATTCCTTATTTTTTTGAAAGAAAACAGAATTTTTATATTGAACAAAATAATTATGCCCTTATCGGTAAACTATCAAGTTCAATACTGCACGATATACTCACACCACTTACTTCCCTCCTTATTGCCTCACAAATAAAAAATTCAAAAGCAGATTCTTTTATAGAAGATTCCACAAAAGAACTGAAAGAATATGTAGAAGTACTCAAAGAATTTATTCACCAAGATAGTTCTGTTTCCAAAATTCATATTAATAAAGAGATTTCAAAATCAATACTTCTGCTTCGACACAAATCTATTTCTCATAATGTTCAAATTCAATATATTGAGTTTGAACAAATTTATTCTTATATACATCCACTCCATCTATATCAAATAATTGTAAATCTCGTCTCCAATGCTATTGAAGCAAGTACTACTTCAAAAATAAAAAAAGTTGTCGTCACTTTAAAGAAAATAGACTCTTATATTCAAATAGAATGTCGCGACTTTGGTTCTGGAATCCCAAAACATATTTTAAAAAACGCAGGAAAACATATTATAAGCACAAAATCTTCTAATCGAGGATTTGGACTATATTCTGTGTATTACATTATAGAAAAAATTTTAAAAGGAACTATTACAATACATAGTGATAGTAGAATAGGAACATATTTTATTTGTAGAATTCCAATTACTTAAACAATTCTTTTGCTCTCTCCCAATACCAATCTTCTCCTTGAAGCTTCATATAATACCACCATTCTACACCCCAGAGATATTGCGTCTTCATGCCCGTATTCTTTGCAAATTCAATTACTGTGTCAAATTTTTGTGGACTCATTCGTCGCATTTGAATTTCGGTTCGCTCTTTGATAACAGGTTTATCAAGCCATGGCTCTAATGATAATTCGGCAATAATTGCTTCTTTTTTTTGTTCTCTAAATAAATTTAGTAAATTTGCTCTAAATGTATAAAAACCAGGCAAAAAAGGATTTCTAAACTCTCCAATAAATTCATTCCAAGAATATACATATAATGTAGTTCCAAAGATATCACCATAAGAGAAAGCTTTTCTCCAAGTACTAAGTTCTCCGCTATCTGTAATCAAGATTGGTCTTTGTTTTGTATCAATAGATTGAACCAATTCAATTTCTTTTTGTAAAAATTCCTTATCAAAATTCAAACAATGATCTGTTGCATATACACTCAAGAACGCCTCATTCTCAACTTGCCATACTTTAATCGCAGAATTTCCTTCATATCTATTTATAATTGCTTCTATATATCTGAGGATATATGATTCTTGTTCCTCCTTGCTCAAATTAAGTGCCCAATCTGGAATATGACATTCAGGCCATCTTGGAAGCCTTTTCCCCACAGCAAATACGATATCCGCATTGTGTTCAGTAGCCTTTTTAACTTGATAATCTAATTCTTCAAAATTAAACTTATCTTTTTGAGGCTCCATCATATTCCAATGAGCTGCAAGTCGTATTTTTTTGATATTAAGATCAGTAAATAACACATCATACACCTGCTTCCAATTTAGACCGAGCTCCTTTGCATACACAGTATTAAAAGATACTCCATACTCTGGGTTATCAATTTTTGAAGAATGTGCAAGTAAAAAATAAAAACAAAAAACTAACAAAACCAGTATGCTCGCAATTATTTTTTTAGAAAAATATTTTCTCATTTATATAAATAATAATATAAAACCTATAACAATTATAGAGATTGCAACTAACTTTGAGTAGACATCTTTTCTTTTGATATTTTCACCAAAATCAATTGGGGTAATTGGTCCAAGGATAACAGCTATCAAAAATAGAAATACAAATTGCAAACCGCCAAGTGCCTGTACGAGAGATACCTCCCCTATTTCAATTGCTTTTATAAGTAATATTCCCGCGATACCTGCCAATATTTTATTAAAGAAGAGAATTAAATTTGTTACTTTAAAATGTTTTTCTTTTCTGTGGACATGAAATGTTGTTTTTATTTTCTTTGAAAAAAATAATCCGCAAGACAAGAGCGGAACGATAATACTTATCCAAAAAAAACCAGTATCGAACGATGTTTTTATCAAAATTTGTTTAAGTAAAATATTATAGAGTGCAAAACCGAGTCCTCCAACTAATGAAAAATAAAATGTCTTCCAACTAAATCTAAGATGTGAAATAAGTAATGTTCCAAATATTAAAAGACCAAAACCAGCAGCAAAATGTGGTGGAAGTGAAGTGTCTAAAAATAAATATCCGATAATAAGTGCAAATAGCGCAGAAAGTGAACCGATAACCGGCACAACATCAGATGCGTCATTCTTTTTTAAGGATGCAAAAAGTGACCATAGAGCAACTAATTGAAAAATACCAGCAAACAATAATATGAAAAAAAGTTCAAACCCAATCATCTCTATGTTTGAAAATTTTGGTAGATTTGTCTGTTGTATAAAAAGAGAAGGTATGTATACTGCAACACCCACAATTGTTAATATCCCTGTATAAAATACATATAAGATAGGTGTTGTAATACGCTTGGATGTAACAAGATATTTATCAAAAAGAGCAACAATTGAGTTTAGTGCCTGTGCAATTATTGTAAGTGATAACCAAGACATATTAATCCCTTAAAAGTGCGTTAGATTCACAAATCTTCTTATATGCAAAAGCAGAATGTCTGATTGTTCTCTTTTTTGTCGTAACATCAACAGCAACCAAACCAAACTTTTTACTAAATCCATGAGACCACTCGTAATTATCAAGAAGAGACCAGTACATAAACGCTTTTACTGGGGCACCTTCCGATATTGCTTTATGTACATAAAATAGCATATCTTTAATATATCGTTCTCGATAAAGGTCGCGTTCATCAGCAATTCCTGCTTCTGTTACTCGTAAAACTTTTCCATACTTTGCGGCGTGCTTGAGAACATGATACAGACCTTCAGGATACAAATCCCACCCCATATCACTCTTAATATATTTTTCACTCTTACCATACTCAGTATGAAAATAATAATTAATATCAAGAGCATCAAGATGCTTATGTACTTTGTTTAAAAAATATTCATTCCAAAACCAATGAGAAACTTTTTTAAATATATGATGCACAATATTAAATCGTGATGCCTTGGATACATGCATATACATATTATTTTTAACAACGCTTACAACAACATCATCACTGTATTTCTCTTTGAGTGATGTATAGACCTGATTATGTGATCGAATCAAATTTTTAAATACCCGATAGAACACTTCGATTTTAAATATTTCAAAAGGTGGCCACTGTCCCCACATGTACCCCATAGTTGAATACACCATAGGCTCGTTTATTGTTGCGAAATTTTTACAATATGGTTTGAGATGAGACACAACAAACTCACAATATCGAACAAAAAAACCAACATTCTCTTTCCGAGAAAATCCACCACGCTTTGTAAACCAAATAGGTAATGTAAAATGCCACAATGTCACAAAAGGAACCATTCCCTTCTCTTGCAATGTTTGGAGTACTTTTTTATAGTGTTCGATTTGAACCAAATCAAATTGCCCCTCTTCAGGTTCAATTCGTGCCCACTCAATTGATATTCGTTGACATGTATGTCCGAGAGATTGGGCAATAGAAAAATCTTCTTCATACCTATTATAGTGATCAATAGCCATTCCAGCAGGAACGACGCGGCCCGAACGGGCCGCGTCCGCCCAATCACAATTATTTATACCTCCTTCTACTTGATATGATGCCGTTGCTGCACCCCAAAGAAATCCATCAGGGAATTTTAAAACTTCTTTCATTAGAAAAATTATAACATAAAGTTCTCTGTCATCCCGGGCTTGACCCGGGATCCCGTTAATAAACACATATAACAACCAGTTCCTGCTTTCTCCTTTTTGTGATAAATTAGAGTCCTATCATTGCCCAATCGTCTAATGGTAAGTAAACTTGCTCAAACTGCGTTCGGGTATCGTAAAAATAAATTTTTACGATACCTCTCACTTGTTTGAGTAAGCAGAGCTTCCTGTCATCACTCGTTCGGAAATATAAAAATAATATTTTTATATTTCACTCACTCCCTCGACAGTAGGACAGCGGTTTCTTACTAATTATTTTTGTGATACATTACTTTACAACCATTCCCCGATCGTCTAGTGGTAGGACAGCGGTTTCTGGATCCGTTAACTGAGGTTCGAATCCTTATCGGGGAGCAATTTGACGCTTTATAAACAAAGTGCTATAGTGTCACGATTTGAATTCAACTACTATTACCAATGAAAAAAAGACCTCAAGCCACTATTAATACCATCCTTAGATATGCAGAACATATTTTAGGTGAGTTACCACACGAATTAATCAACCACGCTTCACCGCGAGACCAGCTGTCCTGTAAAGATGTTGTAGGAACCGCCTTTGCATTTCTTCTTGTTGGTGCAGGAATAAATCCTTTTGATTTCAAATCAAAAGATGAAAATAAGGATTATCTAAGAAATGGACATAGCCATGCAAGTAGCATGCGCGTATTCCATTTCTATTCTTCAACTCGCAAAGATAAAGAAAAAATCTTAGCAGACCTCAAAGAATTGCTCCTCAAATAAAACTCTAAAACCCCGCGATAACTTCAAGGGGTTTTACTTTTATTTTAAAACCTTCTTTATAAAATCAGATTTCTTTTTTGTATATAACCTTCTTTCGTCTGGATGTGCTAAAGATAATTTTTCCTTAAGAACAAGATATTGTGTCATTGCCTTTTTATCTTTTTTTAAATAGTCCCTAAATCGTAAAAGTTTATTCCATATCCCTCCTTTATATCTAACAATATGGATATAGTGTGTTCTTACTTTCGCGTTTCCTTTTGCAACAACAAACCTGTCCTTTTTTGGGAAATATTTATTACGAGAATAATATCCTTTTACTCTATCGAGCTTTGCGTTGCAATATTCTCCTTCTTTTTTTACAGTCTTCACACCAACCAACACATCAATAATCGGTTTAGCTTTGAGTCCTGGGATCGCAGTACTACCGCAATGTTCTATAGAAATAATAGTGTCGCCCAAAATCCTTTCTAGATTTTTCTTTTCTTTTTCAAATTCATTCACCCATTCTTTTTTATATGAGACAAGGTTAACAGTCCCTCTTTTAAGTCCTAACATACCTGTTATGATATCAATTTTATTTTTTGAAACAATACTATTAATACTTGCTTTCGCCTCAGACTTGCCTGATACTATGACTGTATGAAAACTCAAAAAAGAAGTGTGCTATTTTTATCTTCAGGATTACTTACTGTTATATTACTTGGAATTGGTACCTATATAATTTACTCAAAATTTACCCTTTTAAAAAAGGATTTGAAATTTGCAAAAGCCACTTCAGAAGAAATCATCACTCAAAAAAATGAAGAGATATCAAAACTTATTCAAGAAAATGAAAATCTAAATAGTGTACTAACTGAAGAACAAAAGAAAAATCTTGAACTGGAAAGATTGAAGAAAAAAAATGCAAAAAAGATTGATACTCTCGAGAAGCTTACAACAATTGATCCTGAATTATTGAAAAAATATTCGAAAGTTTTCTTTTTAAGTGAAAACTATGCCCCGCCAAAACTTGAAGAAATTCCAACAGAGTTCAGAATCGAATCAGACAAAGATTTAAAAATATTAAAAGAAGTTGAACCCTATCTTACAAACCTTCTTGAAAAAGCAAATAAAGATGGTGTGAACTTGCGTGTAATTTCGGCATATCGTTCATTCGAAGAACAAAAAACGCTTAAGTCGAATTACACGGTTACATACGGCTCTGGTGCAAATAAGTTCTCAGCGGATCAAGGATACTCAGAACACCAGTTAGGTACAACTGTTGATTTTGGAACCACAGAAGTCACAGGTGCCTATATGTCTTTTGAAAACACTTCTGCATTTGCATGGCTCAAAGAAAATGCTCACACATACGGTTTTATTCTCTCCTACCCAAAAGGAAACTCATATTATCAATATGAACCTTGGCATTGGAGATTTGTAGGAAAAGATCTTGCAGAAGATTTATACGATGACAATAAAAATTTCTATGAACTTGATCAAAGAGATATTGATGAATATCTTATAGATATATTTGATTAGAAAAAAAGTTAAGTTATAATAACTATATGGCAAAAAGACAATCAGCAAACACAAACAGAAAGACTTCACGGTCAAAAAAGACTACGAAGCGATTAACAATCAAAAAAGAAATGCTTGCAAAAAAAGCAGCAAAGAAAGTTAAAGGAAAGAAGAAATAATAAACCAAAAGCGGCGCCCTTCGGGCGCCGCGTTTGGTTTATTACTCAGAAAAAC
>JBDLUA010000010.1:0-4031 GCA_039805545.1 Candidatus Parcubacteria bacterium | reverse complement strand
GAAGAACTGTCACATCAACAAGATCTGTTCTTTCATTGTAGGATTTATATACTTTTGATTTTTTATATTTCAATCCCATCTTTTCAAGTTTCAAAAGTTCAAGCGCAAGAAAATCAATTGGACACCGTTTAATTGTAAGTGTTGAATTTGTAACAACGGCAGCCGATATGAACATCATTGATTCGATAGGATCTTCAGCGCATGAGAATTCTACAGTTTCATTAAATTCTTTTTTGCCTCGCACAGTTAGTTTATGTGTTCCAACTCCTTCAATTCGTACTCCTAATTTTTCCAAGAAAAAACATACCTCTTGTACCTGATAGTTTGATGATGCGAAAGAAATTCGAGTTTCTTGTTCAATTCCTGCTGCTGCAAGCAAGATGTTTATAACTGCAGTATCACCCGCTTCATACATTACAATATCTCCTCCGTGTAATTTCTTTTTTGAAACCTCATAGAAGTCTGCTTTTGTTTCTATCTTTACACCAAGCTCTTCAAGACCATATCTATGTGCCGCAATTGTTCTCTCTCCCATTTTGCACCCACCTGCATTTGGCATTTTAAAATCATCTACATGGTGAATAAGTGATCCAATCATCATAAGCGCTGAACGAATTTTTTTTGCAGCTTCAATATCAAGTTTTGATAATGCAAAAGTTTTTGGAGGTTTAATAGTAAGTGTACTTTCATCCCACTTGTATGTGATTCCGATACTTTCAAATATTTCAAGCACACGATTTACTTCTTCAATTCGCGGAACTCTTTGTAAAATAGTTGTACCTTTGTTTAATAGCGCAGCAGAAAGAAGGCCCATTGCACCATTTTTAGAAGTATTGGTTACAATTTCTCCAGATAATTTGTTTCCTCCGATAATTTTAAAATCAATAGATTTATCAAGTGAAATTATTTTTCGATGAAGAACTTCGCTTATTTTTAAAATTTCGTTTGTAGTTAGATTTTGTTTTCCAGACTCAATTCGAGCTACTGCACTTTGAGAAGTTTTTAACTGCTTTGCAAAGTCTTGCTGTGTAAGCCCTTTTTGTTCTCGTAATGTCTTGATAAGTGTTCCGATTTGCTGCAATGATTGCATACTTGATTTCTCTTTTGACATTACCCTAATATATCACATATGATATAATAATGAATCTCGACTTACGCACATATTCCACATTCAAAATTGGCGGTATTGCCCATAAAGTTTTTGAAATAAAAGAACCTGAAGATATTGATCAAATCAACTCATATGCTCAATATATTGGCAAACCCTTAGTTATTATAGGTGAAGGTTCAAACTCTATTTTTGCAGACACTACGGACAAATACATAATAGGCCTCATGAGGATTAAAGGTATTGATATCATTTCCCAAGAAGATATATCTGTATACATAAAAGCATCTGCAGGAGAAAAATGGGATGATGTCGTCGCATGGAGTATAGAACATGATTTATCTGGACTTGAATCTCTTTCGGGGATACCTGGTACGGCAGGTGCGGCACCAATTCAAAATATCGGTGCATATGGAAGCGAAATTTCAAAAACCTTTGTTAAGGCAGAAGTATTTGATAGAGAAGAAAAAAAAGTTAAAACCTTGTCAAAGGAAGATTGCAAGTTTGGATATCGAGACAGTATATTCAAAAAAAATAAAGACAGATATATCATATTAAGTATCACACTTAAACTCTCTACTCTTCCCGCCTCTATTCCTCAATACAAAGATGTTCAAGAATATTTTTCTACTAATCCACATCCAACAACAAAACAAATTCGAAATGCAATTATAGAAATCAGAAATAATAAAATTCCAAATTATAAAAAAATCCCAAACTGTGGATCATTCTTTGAAAACCCAGTAATCAATAAAGAACATTTACAATCCATTCAACAAACTTTTCCTACAATACCTTTCTTTGAATTACCTGATCAAATGTTCAAAGTTTTTGCAGGATGGCTTATAGAACATGTTGATTATAAATCAGTTCAAACAAATAAAATTTTATTTAATGAAACAAACAAGTTAGTTCTATTGAATATAGATAATGCGTCTTACACCGACCTTATGGACGTAATCCTTGGAATTACAGAAAAGGTAGAAGAATCTTTTGGAATTACACTGAATGCTGAGCCAAACATATTTAAATAAGAGCTATTAGTTGTTAGCGATTAGAAAAATGGGTGGTCCTTCGGGCCATCCGATTTCACTTAACTAAAATTTCCCAAATCACTCCACCATTTAAAAGTTTTTTCCAGAAAAAAAGCCATACCCAAATAAAATGGTGCGAGTAATAAAAACAAGATTATTTTTGGGAGCTCTTTCTTCATATATTCAAAATTCTATACCCGACGAGGCAAAACTTCAATGTGGAAAACTGACCAAAAACAAAGAGCACTAACGACTATGTTTTGGGTCATCCCGGATTTAGCCCGAGATTCAGACACAAAACAAGATATATAAAGAGATGGTTTAGATATTTTCGTACTACTACTTACAGTGATCCTGGATCCCCGCCTTCGTGGGGATGACGTACTAATAACACATTTCACATACAATTAGACAAATCCAAAAAAATATTGTAATATAACGCCCATGGAACAAATCGAATACCCTATTAGACTCAATAGATACCTCTACCTCAAAAACTACTGTTCACGAAGACAGGCGGATACTTTTATTGAAAAAGGTCTTGTAAAAATAAATGGCAAAAAAGCAATCTTAGGGCAAAAAGTGCATAAAAATGATGTAGTAGAGATAAATGACTATATTCAAAAAAGAAAAGAGAACTTTGTGTATTTCATCTTTAATAAACCCGCAGGTATCGTAACTCGAAATCCTCAAAAAGGAGAAAAGACTATTGACGCTGTTTTTCCAAAAGCAAAACAACTCAAGCTTCACCCTATTGGTTCTCTTGATAAAGCTTCTACTGGTCTTGTGTTTCTTACAAACGACACGCGAATCGTAGACCGAATGTTAAGCCCTAAGTATCATCATGAAAAAGAATATCGAGTTCGAGTAGATAAAAGTCTTGCAACTATGACTGACTTTGCTCAGAAGATGAGTCGTGGTGTAAATATTGAAGGATACAAAACAAAGAAATGTGAAATAGAGATTACTGGAGACCGATCATTCAAGATTATTCTTACAGAAGGAAAAAAACATCAAATCAGACGAATGTGTGCAGCCCTTGGATATCAAGTTAAAGAACTGAAACGAACTCGAATTATGAATATTAAACTTGGAACACAACTTAGAGAAGGCACAGGAAGAGAATTAACTGTTACAGAGAAGATGGGATTATTAAAGGAAGTGGGGGTGATGTAAAAAAGTCTCGGGTTTAACCCGAGACTTTTTATTCTTCATGCAAGACATAGAGTCTCCTATCACTTGATTGTATCCGAGAGTAGAACTCAGTAAACAAACCTATACCAGGAGGCCAAACATCTAGATTTGGAATAATTTGTCCTGCCAAATCTCCACAATCAGCCAAAACAGGATCATTGCCAAGCAATCTACTTCCCTTCGAAAGTGCTATTGAAGGATAATGTAGTCCAAAATAAAGTAATTCGATGCAATTGGCCGAACGAAGAAACGTAAAACCAGGATTGCTATATTCACCCACTCTAACTACAATCTCCTCATAATCGATTTGTTCAGCAATAAGGTTTTGAATAGGGATTGCTGGGTCTAAAAATGCCAATCGTTTGTCCTTAAAGAGATCCTCAAAAGAAGAGTCGAATCTTGAAATTGCTAGTCTTGTTGTTTCTAATGTACTCATATAAAAATTGATATTAATTGGAAAGATAGTTTTGTCAATTTAATGAAACGAGGATTCGGTCACGGGTTCTTAAAATCATAGTTGCTATCGCTCCTTGATTTTTGACCCGCGACCCCGCCTCGCGACCCAGGACTTCCTCGTTAGTCACTCGGAAGACACGAGGTACCCCGCTCCGGCTTTCGAATCCTTGAAGTGAAGCTACCGCTTCACTTCCGCGCGCACCAAAAGAAAAATCTCAGACCCTAGGGTCTGAGATTTT
>JBDLUA010000009.1:0-35914 GCA_039805545.1 Candidatus Parcubacteria bacterium | reverse complement strand
AAATAACTTCTTTTATTTTCATGAATTGTTATAATATATTCAATCTATGGATATATTAAGTTGTAATTGGGATAAGGCACATTTTCTTATATTTTCTTCTAATGTATTTGACCCTTTAATTTATTATTCACATATACTACCTGTCGTCTGTGCATTGTTTTTGGGAATCTTTGTTTTTTTCCAAGATAGGAGCAATAAAGTTAATAGACTTTTTTTCTATGTTACACTTTGTTTTTCCATTTGGACTTATTTTGATCTGGTGTTGTGGGCCTCAGAAAAACCAGATTTAATAATGTTGTTTTGGTCCGGGATGATATATTTTGAATACGCCCTCTTCACTTTTTCTTTCTTCTTGCTGTATCGATTTTTATTTAGGAAAGATTTGTTGGATAAATTTAAATTAATTTTTATCGTGCCTTTTATTCCTGTTTTGTTGTTTGCGAATAGTAATTATAATTTGATATCCTACGATCTTACTGATTGTGAACGGGGTGTTTTTGAGGGTCCGCTTTGGACATATATGTATATTCTTGAAGCGGTTTTAATTAGTTTGAGCATAATAATTGCACTATTTTATATCTATAAGAATGGATTAAAAAATAAAAAACAGGAAGTATTATTTTCTGTTGGCATTATCGCTTTTATGTTTGTATTTTTCGGGGGAAATATAACTCTCTTGTCTAATATGAGTTGGGATTATGAACAATATAAATTATTTGGAATGCTTGTTCTGCTTATTATCCTCATTTTTCTTATTGTACGCTTCAAAACGTTTAATATTAAACTCATTGGTGCACAAGCACTTGTTTGGGTGATGGTAATTCTCATCGGTGCACAATTTCTTTTTATACAAAATAATATAAATAAAATTTTAAATAGTATAACCTTTATTACTGTTTCTATTTCAGGACTTGCATTAGTTCGATCCATTAGAAAAGTAGATTCTCAGAAGATTCAGTTGGAAAAAATAAACCAAAATCAACAGTCTCTTCTTCATTTTGTAACACATCAAATTAAGGGTTATCTTACAAAATCAAGAAATATTTTTGATGGAATGGTTGCAAAGGATTACGGAGAACTACCACCAAAAGCTCTTGAAATGGCCCAATACGGATTTGCTTCAGATACTCGTGCTGTAGAGACAGTTCTTGCAATTTTGAAAGCATCAGATCTTAAGACTGGTAAAACAGAATTTAAGAAAGAATTAACAAATATTTCTTCGATTGTTGCTGAGATTATCGAAAATAAAAAAGATCAAGCACAAGAAAAAGGATTGGATTTAACTTTTGATATAGAGCCAAATATTACTATCCAGGCAGACCCTATTCATATTAAGGAGGTATTCAAGAATCTTATTGCAAACGCAATATTATATACACCAAGTGGTCAGATTAAAGTTTTATTAACTCACGAAAATAAGAATATTAAATTTTCTGTAATTGATACAGGTATAGGGCTTACTTCAGAAGATAAGGAGAAATTATTTACAGAAGGTGGAAAAGGTGAAGATGCTCTTAAAGTAAATGTAGATAGTACTGGTTATGGACTTTATGTTGCAAAAGAAATTATCCTTAAACACCAGGGTAAAATTGGCGCATTATCTGAAGGGCGCGGAAAGGGTTCTGAGTTTTTTGTACTTTTGCCTAATATACAGTAATCTAGCTTAATGATTGAATTTTATAAGAAGAGAGGAGAAACTCCACTTGAAGCTCTTAAGCGATTAAGGGCGGAACAACCTAAATTTGTAACAGAGATACTTTCGTATGCTGGTCGACTTGATCCTATGGCAGAAGGTATTTTGCCGGTACTTATTGGAGAAGAAGAAAATAAAAACCGAAAAGAATTTTTAAATAAAGATAAAGAGTATCAAGCAACCTTTTTGATTGGGTGTAGTAGTGATACTGGGGACGTATTAGGCGTGTTGCAAGATATAAATTTTGAAAAATTAGGACAAATTGAAATACAAAAGGCTATAGAAAATTTGATTTCGATAAAAAAACAAACCTATCCTTGGTATTCTTCAAAAACAGTAAATGGAATTCCTCTTTTTGAATACGCACAAAAGGGTATTTTTGATATTGTTCGTCCGACTCGAGATGTAAAAATTTATTCAGTTTCAAATATACAAATTTCTCATATTGATTTACATGAATTAGTTCGACAAATTATTGATGATATACAAAAAGTAAAAGGTGATTTTAGACAAGAAGAAATTATTCCTAAATGGAAGGAATTACTATGTCAACCCGAACTTGTTTCGGGGTCTCGTAATAAAACAACGGGATCCCGGGTCAAGCCCGGGATGACATGCGTGCTTGTGTCTTGTCTATTGAATGTTTCTTCTGGAACATATATTCGTGCACTTACAGAGAATATCGAGCAAACCATAGAAAGACCTGTTCTTTTGTATAAACTTATACGCACAAAGGTATTGTAGTCTATTCATGATATACTTTTGCATATGAAGAAAGTAATTATTTTTATCATTATTATTGGTTTGATTGGCGGAGGATATTGGTGGTATGTGCAAAAAAATAAAAGTCATGAGCAACGTTGTCAAGAAAATTTTAGGTTTAATCCTTCGACTAAACAATGTGAGCCAGCAGAGCAACAAAAGAAAGGAGAAATTGATTTTTCTACTTTAAAAATAAAAACTTCAAGTGGAAAAGAAATTTCATTACAACAAGATTCTAATACTACAAAATATAGCGGCAAAATAGAGGGAAAACTTGGAGCATCAGATACTGAATATGTTTCTCTGGACTCTAAGGAAATGATTTCTTACTCCGACTCCCTTGGTATTGTTCCATATCTCTATAATTCAGGTGGTACAGGTCAATTTATTTATATTGGAATATTCGATAAAAATTCAAACATTCATCTTGATTCTATTGTTTTAGGAGACCGGATATCTGTTGATTCAATTCAGGTTGCTCAAGATAAAGTAAAAGTTAATTTTAAAGACAGGCTACTTACGCAGAGCTTTGCAGAAACTCCAACAGTTCCAACACAATTTGTGTTTGAAATAAAAGAAAATAAGATTGTGCCAATAATGCAACTACAAAATGCTGATTATGCTGATGTGGAAATTAAGACTCCGTTGCCAGGAGAAGAAATAACAGGAGATAGTCTTGTTGTAAAAGGTGCGATACCGGGAAGTTGGTACTTTGAAGCAAATGCAGGATTTAAAATCTTGGATGGTAATTATAAAGAAATAGCTTTTGGAAATATCCAAGCACTTTCAGATTGGATGACAACACAAAAGGTTTCGTTTGAAATAAGCGTCTCAAAACAAAGTTTGAACTATACTGGTGACGCAACTATTATCATTTCTTCCGATAATCCATCTGGCATGGAAGAAAAGACAAAAAAACTTTACCTCCCTGTGAAGATTAAATAATTGATTTAGTTCAGGATTTATCGTATAAAGACGGAATGAAAACGTTCTTTATTGTCAATCCTCACGAGGTGGTCCGTAGTTTGTGCCTTGGAGTCGAAGGTGCAATCTTTCACGAAGCAATCTCAATCTTTGAAAAGGGGAAGAGAATGCAAGTGGTATCTGCTTGGGAAGTCAGTAAACAACAAATCGTTGGAATCTGGTCTTCTGCAAGCAAACAAGATATAAAGTCCTCTGAGTTCAAAGTTGCCGTCCATCGTGAAAAGAGAAAGACGACATTCCGTTGGGCGAGTGCAAGTGAGTGGAATCCTGCCCATATCACAAAAGGGAAGAGAGAGGAAATGCTCTTGAGGCTCATTCACAAAAAAACAAAAAGGATCTAACAAAAAAGGCAGGATGCGAATCCTGCCTTTTCAGCTGGTTGCTCTATAAGCTTAGTGGCCAATTCTCAATAAAGTACATCATAAGACATGCACCTAAGAGGGCCATGTTTTTCATGAAGCTAATATTGTTGTTCATCTTTGATGCAGGATCAGTGTCTTTCCAAAAAGCATGCATAGTAAATGAAGTTATAAATAGAAAAACAATTACGGCAAACAATGCTATTTGTATAAAAATCCCTAAAATGATTGAGACTCCAGAAGCAAAAAGAAGTGCTCCTGTAAATGTTACTGCAAATTCAGGAGATGGTATGTGCTTTGCTTTCGCATACTCTGTGAGCCCCTTTTTTTGAGTAAAATGATTAATTCCATTCATAAGAAAGAATCCTCCAAAAATAATTCTTCCAACTAAAAATACAAATTCCATATGGTTACGTTTAATGTTTTTAAGAGGTTTATTATACAACAAAAAGAACATTAAATAAAGATGTCCACAAATACCTTTCTTTGGTTTACAATAGCACTACACATGAAAGGATTACATATACAAAAAAATAAAATAACAGTTATTGGGTTTGGTGTTTCTGGGATTTCAGTTGCGCGATATTTTTTAAAGCAAAATATTGCGGTAGAAGTTTTTGAAGACAAAAAAGAAACAGATTTTAATAAAGAATCTATTAGTGAATTCCTTTCAAATTCTCTTTTCTCAATACATTTTTCTGATAGTGAATATGTCCCAAATATACAAGATTCAGATTATGTAATTGCAAGTCCTGGTGTTCATACTGACCACAGAATTATTCTTTTGGCAATAGAAAAAGATGTTGAATTTATAACTGACATTAATGCTTTTTCTCGAATATTTAGAACGCAATATCCTCAGGGAAAAATTATCTCTGTAACAGGTTCAAATGGGAAAAGTACTACTGTCAGTTTGATGTATGAAGTTTTAAGATCTGCATCTTTGGATGTATATCTCGGAGGTAATATTGGAACTTCTCCGCTGGATTATTTAGAAAATATAAAGACGGACAATCCTATTATTATATTAGAGACTTCAAGTTATCAATTGGAATATTTAAAACAAGAGGATTACTTTGATGTCGCATGTATTTTGAATCTTTCTGACAATCATTTAGATAGATACCATGGAAAGAAAGAGTTATATGCTCAAGCAAAGTTGGGAGGTATTGATAAAGAAAAAACGAAAGTGATTGTAAATTATGATGATGAATATAGTAAGAAATATATCTTACCTAATTTAATTGCTGATACTGTGCTTGGTGTTGAGTTTGAACATGTAAGAACATCAAATGTAATTACAGTTGAAAACAATGAAATATTTTTTACTGACGGTAATACAAAAGTTGTGTATGTATCTAATGTAAAAAAACTTAAAATCAAAGGACTACATAATGTATATAATAGTGCATTTGTCGCTGGTGTTTTATATTTCTTAGAAATTCTACCTAGTTCAAATATTGAAGAAGGGTTTTATACTTTTAAAGGATTAGAACACAGAATTCAATCTGTTCGATATATACAAGACGTCGAATATATAAATGATTCAAAGTCGACAAGTCCTGATGCGACAATAAAAGCACTTGAAGCACTAGGTACTTCAAAAAATATCGTATTAATTTCTGGAGGTATGGATAAAGATATTAGTTATGATTCGATGCAACAAGTATGGGGTGATTATGTGAGATCTGTAGTATTTTTGCCCGGTAATGCAAATAAGAAATTAAAAAAGCTTGCTCTTGATACTGGAGTTGAAGATCTTGGGGAGGTAGCAACAATGAAAGAGGCTGTTAATGTTGCATATAATAGTTCTAAGTCTGGAGATACTGTTTTACTTTCACCTTCGACAGCAAGTTTTGCAAGCTTCAAATCTTTTGAAGATAGAGGAAATCAATTTATCGAATGTGTAGAAGGTCTTGCTAGATAGTGTTTATATTTCATAAAAATTTAATACAGAGTGTTATACTATGAGTATATATGTCTGATCAAAATCAATTTCTCGCTCATAATGCTCAAAATGCTCTTGAAAATCATAGAAGGGAACAAGAAGAGCGTAAAAAAGCTATGTTCCGAGAACAAAAAACTCGAGAACTTAAACAATTAGAGACTCAACTTTTTTATAAAAAGCAAGAAGTAATAAGACTAAAAACTTTATCAGAGAGACTTAAGCGAGAAGCTGTTGTAAAACAAAACAATGAGCTCCGTGAAAAGCATGAACTCCAAAATCAAGAAAGACAGCTTAAAGAAGCTGAGTCTAGAATACATGAACTCGATGTGCAAATAGAGAAGACTCTTGCTGAAATTGCAGATAAAATTTCAAAAGAAAAAGCTGCAATACAAGAGCATCAGAGAAAATTAGAAGAATTAGAAAAAATAAAGAGAACAACTGAAGGTCAAAAAGAAACAAAAAAAAGATCTATAGCAGAGTCTATTTCTCGTGTTTTATTTTTTAAAAAGAAAGAAGAACGTGAAGAAAAGATCGCGGAGGATTTGTTTAAAAATAATCAAGCACAATTAAGGCAAATTGAACAGTCTCTAAAAACATTTTCTCAGGAGGTTACTGTGCTTGAAAATAAAATACGAGCATTGAGTAGCGGTTTGAAATAGGTTTGCTTATATATCTGGGGACAGATAAGGTTTTAAGACAGTAATTTTGATATACTGTATGTGTAATGAAAGAAATCTTACGGACCTATAATTCTCAATTTGCCTTTATTCCAAGTGTTGTGAATGAGCATCTTATTGCAAAAAATTTTAAACAAATTGTACTTTGTGGTATGGGAGGTTCGCATTTATCTGCGGGGTTGTTAAAGGTAATAGAGCCTGGAATTGATATATATGTTCACCGAGATTATGATGTACCTCCTTTTTCAAAAACTTTCTTGGAGAATTCGCTTCTGATTGCTAGTTCTTATTCTGGAAATACAGAAGAAACACTTTCTTTTTATAAGAAAATAAAGCAGCTTTATGATTTACCTGTACTTTGTATTACAAAAGGAGGTCAATTGCTCGAACTTGCAAAAGCAAACAATGATCCATATATAGAACTTCCTGATACACAGTTTGTGCCTCGAACTGCTCTTGGAATTATGTCGAGAGCTTTTGCATATGTACTAAGAGATAAAACAATTTTTCAAATGCTTGGATCTATTTCTGTTGATATTGAAAAAATAGAACAACACACTCAAAATATGCTTGCGTATTTTGATTCTAAAACACCTATTTTTTATTCATCAAATCAGAACCTTAATCTCGTATATAATTGGAAGATTAAATTTAATGAGACCGCAAAAAGGGTGGCCTTTTATAATGTTGTTCCTGAAAGTAATCATAATGAATTAGAATCATATGAATTTGATCCTAGTGTGAACACATTTCTTCCTGTTTTCTTGACCGATTCATCTGATCATCTAAGAATTCAAAAGCGATTTGCTGTTTTAAAAGAATTATTTAAACAAAAGTCTATTACATATTTGGAAATAGATATTAGTAATACAAATGTCTATCAAAAAGTATTTGAGACAATAGTTCTCGGAGATTTTGTTGCGGTATATATTGCAGAAAAAGCAGGAGTTCCTCAGGCTGATGTTCCACTTATAGAAGAGTTTAAAAAGATGCTTTAAGTATTTTATATCTACTTTAAGTTAGACTCTAATTTGATATACTATATATATGTTAAAAGAATTTTTACTTAAAAAAGAAAATATCTTTATGTTCTTTGTGGTTTTAATTTCTCTTTTCTGTATAGTTTTTGGTTTTTTATTTCTATTTTTTGGTAATAATAATGATTCTGATAGGCGAATAATACCTAATTCGGTTACAGACATTAAATGGGCAAATTTTAATTCAGATATTTTAGATAAAAAAATTCAATATCCTGAGTACATGGATATAAGTGAACAAAAGGAAAACCAAGGTGTCGGAGTTACTATTGCAGAGTTTAAACCAAAAGAGTTTCTTACATATTTCTCAAACCAAAATCATATTTCGATTTATCCAGAAGGATTGGATAATCAATTATTTTATGGCAAAACAAGACAAGGAGAATATACAAGTAGTACAGGACAATCATTTACAAAGATAGAATATTTAACTGCTGAAAATTTTGTATGGGGTGTTGCTCTTATACCAAAAGAAACACCAAAAAAATGGTCTAAAAATGGTTTTATCTGGATACAATCTACACTTAAAAATAAAGAAGATTTATGTATATCAAAAAACGGTATTCTCATAAATAATGTAATATGTGATCCTTATAGTGATCAACTGCCGGTATACAAGGGTAATCTTCAAGGACAATTTATAAGATTTGGGTATGAGATGATTAATAAAAATACATTTTAAATATAATGAAAATCGAAGATTATTTTAAAAAGTATAATTCATCTACACAGGGTTTGAGCTTAGAACAAGTTGTTATTAATCGTTCAATTTTTGGAAGTAATTCTGTTTCTATAAAAAAAAGATTTACTTTGATAACAACTTTACTTACGCAACTGGGAAGTCTTTTTTCAATAATACTTTGTACTGCAGCAATAATCTTATTTTTTTTACAAGAGTATATAGATTTTTATGTTGTTCTTGTTGTAATTATAATAAATGCACTTATCGAAACTATACAACGATATAAGAGTGATTCAATTCTTAAAAGTTTGATAAAGGTCTTACCTTCTTCATCATTGGTTAGAAGGAATGATAAAAAAATAAGAATAAATAGCGAGGAGATTGTCGTTGGAGATATACTGTATCTTCAGGCTGGAGATAAAGTTCCTGCAGACAGTTTAATAATAAATTCTGAGAATATAAAAATAGATGAGTCTATTCTTACAGGGGAATCATTACCAATATCAAAGAATTCAGCAAGGCATTATGATCTTGATACTGTTATCGATAACCCTGCAATGGTTTTTTGCGGAACACATGTTGTGTCAGGTAATGCACTTGTCCTTGTTGTATATACAGGAAATAGTACACAGATAGGAAAAATAGCTACGCAGGCAAATACTCTCGATAAACAATTACCATTATATAAAGATATACAAAAACTTTCTTTCAGAATATTTTTGTTTGTAGTTTTTCTTATACTTTTTGTATGTATAGTTGGACTTATTAGGGAGCAATCATATCTCTCATTATTCAAAGTTTCGGTTGCATTGCTAGTCTCAGCAATTCCTGAAAGTTTGCCGGTTATTATCACTTTGATACTTGCATATGGTTTTAAAAGAATGAGCGATAAAAATGTATTAGTAAGAAAAATGCACTCATTAGATGTTCTTGGGAAAATAAATATTCTTGCACTTGATAAAACTGGTACCGTTACTCATAATCAAATGAAAGTTGAAAAGATATTTACTTTCAATAATCAAGAATTTTATGTAACAGGAAGTGGGTACAATCCGAAGGGGCAGATTGTATTTAAAGATGCAGTAGTACCACTTCAAAAAGATTCTGATGTTGATATCTTAATAAAAAGTGGAGTATTATCTTCGGACGGTTCTTATTATTATGATCAAGATAAGAAGGATTGGTCCCTTGATTCGGGTGACCCTACAGAAGTTTCATTGCTTGTATTGGGTGAAAAGACTCAAAATACAAAAGAAAATCTTTCTATTCAATATACTTTAAAGCAGAATATTCCTTTTACGAATCAAAGTAAGTATCATAGTGCGATATATCTTCATGGAGGTAAAACAATTAAAATTTATACAGGAGCACCAGAGACTATTTATAAAATGTCTACACATGTTCTTGTAAATGGGGAAAATAAAAAAATAACAAAAGAAATTGATGAACTTTTTGTACAAAAAATAAAAGAGTATTCAAAACAAGGGTATAGATTGCTTGCTTGTTGTGTAGAGGAATCTAATAAAATAGTTTGTAAAGGAATTTTTGCTATTAGTGATTCTATTCGAGAAGACGTATATCAATCAATTACACAAGTGTACGAGAAGGGTATAGATATAATAATGATTACTGGAGACCATAAGGATGTTGCTTTACAAGTCGCACAAAAAATTGGAATTAACGCATCTGAACATACGATACTTACAGGTGATGATATGAATAGTTTAACTGATGTACAGATTAAAAATGTTATTTTGAATAAAAATGTTTTTGCTCGAGTTACTCCTTCTCAAAAATTAAAGATATTAGAGTTATTTAAAAGTTTTGGTAAGACTGTTGCGATGACTGGAGATGGGGTTAACGATACACTTGCTCTTGCAAAAGCAGATATCGGAATATCAATGGGTACTATAAGTAGTGATGCTGCAAAAGAAGCTTCGGATATTATATTACTTAACAATTCTTTTGGGAGCATTGTGTATGGAGTTGAAGAGGGTGAAAATATTTTTGCAAACATAAGAAAGACGATATTGTTTTTACTTTCAACAAATTTTGCAGAGATGTTCGTAGTTATTTTTGCAATCACTCTTGCACTACCTCTTCCTTTATCCTCGAGCGGAATATTGTGGCTTAATTTAGTTACTGATACTTTTCTTGTGGTGGGTTTTGCCCTTGAGAGAAACTGTGTACAATGTCGACAACAACAAAAAATTATTACAAGAAGAGATTGGAAGAGAATGATATATCTAGGTTTTATAATGACACTAGTTTCACTTATTGTTTTTATTACCAACAAGGACGTCAGCGTCTTATACGCACAAAGTCTTACTCTTCTCGTGTTAATTGTAATGCAGTGGTTTAACGTCCTAAATGTTCGGTCGGGTGATGAATCGATTACAACATATGGTTTTAATTTGAACCCTATTTTTATTTTTGGTTTTATTATTTCAATTACCTTAACTATTTTTGCTTTCGCATATGAGCCACTTCGAGAAATATTACGAATACACCCAATCACTTTGGGTGATTGGGTGTATGTCTTCTTGATTGCTTTTTCAATTATCCTTTTTGAAGAGTTTCGAAAAAAAGCACAAAAAACAAGATTATTTTTGAGAAAGTAACTCTTTAATTTCGGTAAGCACTTTTACTTCTTCTGAAATCTTTGTAGTTTCAGGGGCTTTTTCTTCTTTTTCCTTTAATTTACTTATGTAATGCACAACAAGAAATATTGCAAAAGCAACAATTATAAAGTTGATTACATTTGTTAAAAATATCCCATATCGCAATACAAGAGGCTCAACGCCACCAACTGGAATTGAAAGACGAAATACTTTATCACTAAAGTCTATATTTCCAGCAATAAGTCCAATAAGGGGATTAATAATATCTTCTACGAGAGAAGTTACGATTTTTCCAAATGCTGCCCCGATTACAACTCCGACAGCAAGATCAATCGCGTTGCCTTTTATGGCAAACTTTTTAAATTCTTTTATCATTGACATACACCAATGATATTACACTATTTTTGGTTTTTTGATAACTTGGATTACTTTACCATTTACCATAAAACTATCATCTTCGTGGATATAAATAGGTGGAATATCCTTTGTTGATTGAGATACAAGTACGATTTGATTGTTTTCTTCATCAAAAATATATTTCTTTATATTTGCCATATCGTCAATTACAGAAAGGACAACATCGCCGTTCTTAGGGGATCGATAATCTGAATCGATGATTAGATAATCACCATCTTCAATACTCATACCGTTAATGTTACTTTTGTTCATCGAGAGACCTTGTGCCTTGATTGCAAATACATTTTTACATTTGTTTAAAATATTTTTTGAAATTTTCAGATATCCTTCGATGTTCTCATTTGCAAAGATGGTTGCAGGACCACAATTAGCTGTTCCGATTACAGGAATAGAAAGAAAAAGGGAGGGGGTTCGAGAGGCTGTTTTTGCTCGTGAGATTGTTTTATTTTTTCTATCATATGTAATAAAGCCTTTCTTCTCCAATTGCTCAAGATGATGCTTTACTTTTTGTGGAAGAGGTTCTTTGATGAGGGTTCCGATATCTCGTAAGGTCATATCGTTTAATGTTTTTTGGTCTAAAAGTTTGAGAAGTTTTTCTTGAATAGGGTGCATAGATTTTTAATTAATCATTCTTGTAATACTTTAAATATAGTAAAAAGAGTTAGGTTTGTCAAAAAGTTTTCCACAGATATATAAAACTTGACAAAGTTGACAACTAAAATACACTTAAAACATGATACAAGATTTTCAAAAAAGAAAATTCAGAATTCGACGAAGCACTAAAGCTTCAAAAATTAAAAAGTTTTTTATTTGTTTAAAATCCACACATTCGTTTAAGTTAATCATCTGATTTGTAGTACAATGTGTGTATGCAAAGACAACTTTCTGATGAACAATTGGGTAAAATCCAAAAATATTTTCGCGCTGCAAATTATCTTACAGCCACACAAATTTATTTAAAAGATAATTATTTGTTAGAACGAGAACTTCGACTTGAAGATATTAAGCCTCGACTCTTGGGTCACTGGGGAACTTGTCCTGGGATATCATTTGTGTATACAATGCTTAACTTTTTTCAAACACAAAATCCTCGAGATCTTATGTATGTCGTTGGAACGGGACACGGGTTTCCTGCAATACAGGCTAATCTATTTTTAGAATCAACTCTTTCTAATTTTTATCCAAAGGCTACTCATACACGAGAAGGTATCGAATATATTTCAAAAAACTTTAGTTGGCCATATGGATTTCCAAGCCATAGTTCACCAGAGACACCAGGAGTGATTCTTGAAGGAGGAGAACTTGGATATGCACTTTCGACTTCATATGGATCTATTTTGGATAACCCAGACCTTACAACGGTGTGTCTTATTGGAGATGGAGAGGCTGAGACAGGACCAACTGCAACAGCGTGGCATATCAATAAATTTATTAATCCAAAAATAAATGGAACGGTTCTTCCTATTCTTCATTTAAATGGATATAAAATTTCTGGACCAACGGTGTTTGGACGAATGAGTGATGAGGAACTGGAGCATTTATTTACAGGATACGGATACAAAGTATTTTTTGTTGAATATAATGAAGAAGATCCTGATGCAATATTCCACACTATGTATGATGTATTGAGTTCTTGTTTTGAATTAATTTCTCAAATTAAAAATGCTCCAGGAGAGGTATTGTGTCCACATCTGCCGATGATTGTACTTCGAACACCAAAAGGTTGGACAGGTGTTAAAGAATACAATGGAGAAAAATTAGAAGGAAACTTTGCTTCACATCAAGTGATTTTAAAAGAAGTAAATGCTGACACTGATCAATTAAAAGAACTTGAAAAGTGGCTTACAACATATAAGTTTAATGAACTTTTTGATCCGTATAAGGGTTTTATTCAGGATATTGTAGACATGATTCCTCAAGGAGATTTAAAGATTGGTATGAATAAGCATGCGCATGCACAGGATTCTACAAAACTTCTTCTTCCTGATATTCACAGACATGCAGAAGATACATCTAAGAGGGGTATCGTTGGTTCAAGTTCAATGCGACGAGTAGGAGATTATTTGTATGATGTATTTAAATTAAATAAAAATAATTTCAGATTCTTTTCTCCTGATGAAACATACTCAAACAAACTCGACAAGATTTTTGAAATTACAAAGCGCGCATTTGTATGGCCCACAAAGCCATTTGATAAAGATTTGAGTGCAGATGGTCGAGTGATTGAGATGCTTTCAGAACACACACTTCAAGGATTACTTCAGGGGTATGTACTTACGGGACGGCATGGAATATTTGCTTCGTATGAAGCCTTTGTACAAATCGTTGCAAGTATGGCCGATCAATATGCAAAATTCCTTAAGATTGCACGAACAATCAAATGGAGAAATTCAATTCCGTCTTTCAATTATATTTTGACTTCATCAGGATGGAGACAAGAGCATAATGGATTCTCACATCAAAATCCCGGATTCATTGATGATATGTTCCAAAGACAGGGAGATTTTGTGAATGTGTATTTCCCACCAGATGGAAACTCTGCACTTGCATGTATTGAAGAGATGCTTGATTCAAGAGACTGTATAAATATTCTTGCGGGAGGAAAAACTGTAGAGCCACGATGGTTGTCGATTGATGAGGCAAGAGTTCAACTTAAGAACGGATTTGCTGTTTGGGGATTTGCAAGTGATGAAAATCCAGACATTGTGTTTTCTTCAATGGGAGATTATGTGACAAAAGAAATGCTTGCAGCAATACAACTTCTTAAGCAGGAAATTCCAACAATTAAGATTCGATATGTAAATAATATTCGACTAAGTTCTGATGGCTTTACAAAATTATTCTCTGCACCAGAAGGACAAAACTTTGAATACTTTTATACAAAGGATAAACCAGTAATTTTTAATTTTCATGGATATCCTCAGACACTCAAACAAATGTTGTTTGACTATCAAGGTAATTTGAATCGAATCAAAATCAATGGATATATAGAAAACGGCTCAACTACAACCTCTTTTGATATGCAAATTCGAAATAAGACAAGTCGATATGATTTGGTGATTCAAGCAGTGAAAATGATTGGTGATGATGTTGCGATATTAGAACGTAGGCAGGCGATTATTTCAAAGTATGAAAGAAAGCTCACAGAGCACAGAGAGTTTATTATTAAGAATGGAGTTGATCCAGATGAAATAGAAAAATGGGTATGGAACGGATAATTATTTTAAGCAACATAGGAAGCGCTTCAAAAAAATATTCTGTATATCAGGATGATGTTGAAATTGGATGGTTTCATTTTGAACCACAAGATGAAGGGTATATTCTTTCATTTAAAATTAAAAATGCTTTTGAGAAAAAGTTTATTACAGAAGAACATTATATAAAAGCATTAGTCTACATTGTTGAACTATTAAAAAACAATAAAGTTATCTCTGACATACAAGAAATACAAGCAATTGGTCTTCGAGTTGTGGTGCCACATGTTGATTTTGTTCAAGATGTCGAATGTACAGTAGAGGTAATAGAAAAATTAAAACAATTTAGAGAGAGTGACCCAATACACATTGATCCTGCACTTACAGAAATTCAAAGTATTCAAAACTCATTTTCTTCGAATATAAAGCTATATATAATTTCAGATTCAAGTTTTCATATATCTTCAAAAAGGAGAATCCCACTTATGTTTGAAGAACCTGTATACACAATCGGATATCATGGATTATCTTGTGAATCAATACTTTCAAAACTTAAAGAACAAAATATTTCTCATTCAAAACTTATCTCTGTACATCTTGGGGGTGGAAGCAGTGTAACTTCGATACGAAACGGTGTGAGTGTTTATAATTCAATGGAGTTTTCTCCGCTTGATGGAATTCTTATGTCTTCAAGATCAGGTTCAATTGATCCCTTTGCAATTCTTTTATATATGCGAGAAAAAAAACTTTCGTACGAACAAACATTAGAAGATCTTTATAATAAATCCGGAATATTTGCATTAAGTGATGGATTATCAAGTGATTTAAGAATTGTCCGAGAAAATGCTTTTAAAGGAAATAGTGCTTCCAAGAATGCAATCACTCAATTTGTAGATTCAATTGCTTCTCATATTTGCCAAGCAATTTCGTATACACAGGGAATTGATACTCTTGTATTTACAGGAACAATAGGATATCGAGCATATTATATTAGAGAAATGGTTATTGAGAAGCTTGCATGGCTTGGGTGTGCAATTGACCATACAGACAATATGGAATCAAACGATGTTTGCTTTGAGATTTCTTCATTTAATTCAAAAATAAAAATATACGTGATTCAGGTAGACGAGATGAAAGAAATGCACAAGCATCTTCAAAAAATTTTAAAAAAATAAGTTATACTAAATGATATGAAATACATAAAACAGATAGCGTATGTGCTCGTGCTTATTGGAGCATTAAATTGGGGAGTATATGGTGTCTCAGGATATGATCTTGTAGATGTATGTGTTGGGAGTATTCCTATGATTGCTCGAATTATTTATGTACTTGTAGGACTTTCTGCACTTTACATAATTATTAATAGATATCGAGTATGTTCATGTAAAAGTTGTGATTGTTGCAAAAAAGATACTTGTGAACATTGTACAACTTGTTCAACTTGCCCAATAGAAGAAAAGAAATAATTTTTTTAGAAATGATAGTACTTTTTGACATTGGCGGAACAAAATCAAGATTTGCAGTATCTGCAGATGGGATTTCTTTTGAAGAGCCGTTAATTATTGATACACCTTCTCACTATTCAGAGGGTATTCTTGCATTTAATGATTGTGTCAAAAAAGTAACTCGAGGAAAAAAAATTGATAAAGCAGTTGGCGGATTTCCTGGAACCATTATTGATGGAAAAGTTTTTAGTTCACCAAATCTGCTTGATTATGAAGGAAAGCTATTAGGGTATGAACTTGAGAGAATTTTTGGAGTAAAGCCAATTCTTGAAAATGACGCAGATCTGGCAACTCTTGGAGAAGCAGTATATGGAGCAGGAAAAGGGTTTGGAATTGTTGCATATATTACTATTAGTACTGGTATTGGTGGTGGTCTTGTGATTGATGAAAAAATTCAAAAGAAAAAATATGGATTTGAACCAGGACATCAAATTGTAAATTATAAAACAAGAGAAGTGTTACATGATTTGATAAGTGGTACTGCATTATCAAAAAAATATAACAAACCAGCAAAAGAGATTAAGGAACCAGAAGTGTATGAATGGATCTCAGAAATTCTTGGTGTTGCACTTACAAACACTATTTTGCATTGGTCTCCTGATGTTCTTGTGATGGGAGGAAGTATTACAAAAGATATTGATATTGGAGAAGTAGAAGAACAAATCCAAAAAAATCTACACATATTTCCTGATATTCCAAAAATTAAGAGAGCAGAGCTTGGTGCATATAATGGAATTTGGGGTGCACTAGTGAGGAGTGGTCAATAGGTAGTGTGATAAAGTTTTAAAAAACAAAAGCAACCTTTTGAAATCACTTAAAATTGAGCCTCGATTTCAAAAGGTTGCTTTTGTTTTTGTCTTACCTTGCACACTATTTCATCTTTTAGATATAATACTAATTCATTACAAAATTTTAAAAATAAAACATGGGAAAACAAACCGTAACGATTAAAAAGATTATTGGACGAGAAATTCTAGATTCACGAGGTAATCCAACTGTAGAAGTTGAAATTACGCTTTCAGACGGTTCATTTGGACGAGCCGCAGTACCTTCTGGTGCATCAACAGGAAGTCATGAGGCTATTGAGCTTCGAGATGGGGGAAAACGATATATGGGCAAGGGTGTTCTTAAAGCGGTTAAGAATGTTAATGAAACAATTGCAAAAGCAATTATGCGAAAATCATTTACACAACGAGAACTTGATGAAAAACTCATTGCTCTTGATGGAACAAAAAACAAAGCAAAGTTAGGAGCAAATGCAATTCTTGGAGTTTCACTTGCATTTGCACGAGCGACTGCATATTCAAATGGAAAGTCTCTCTATACACATGTTGCTTCAATTCATAAAAATAAAACAGTTACACTCCCAGTTCCCATGATGAATATTATGAATGGTGGAGCCCATGCTGTGAATTCAACTGATATTCAAGAATTTATGATTGTTCCACACGGATTCACTTCTTTTTCAAAAGCACTTCAAGCCGGTACAGAAGTATTTCATACTCTTAAAAAAATTCTTCATTCTAAAGGTCTACCAACAACAGTAGGTGATGAAGGAGGATTCGCGCCATCACTTCCAACCAATGAAGACGCACTTAAGCTTGTGGTGGAAGCAATCGAAAAAGCAGGATATAAACCAAAGACACAAATCTCAATTGCACTCGATGTTGCTTCTACAGAATTATATAAAGATGGAAAGTATCATCTTGAATCAGAAAACAAAATATTCACAAGTGAAGAGTTTGTAACATATTATGAACAGCTTGTTGCAAAGTATCCAATTATTTCTATTGAAGATGCGCTCGCAGAGGACGATTGGGAAGGATACAAACTTCTTACTGCAAAACTCGGAAAGAAGGTTCAACTTGTGGGAGATGATTTGTTTGTAACAAATGTAGAGCGACTTCAAAAAGGAATTGATGAAGATGTATGTAATTCAATTTTGATTAAGTTTAATCAAATTGGAACACTTACTGAAACTCTTGATGCAATCGCACTCGGAGCAAAGGCTGGCTATACTTCAATTATTTCTCATCGATCAGGGGAAACAGAAGACTCGACAATTGCCCATATTGCAGTTGGAACAGGTGCAGGACAAATTAAGACAGGTTCACTTTCTCGAACAGATAGAATTGCAAAGTATAATCAATTACTTCGAATTGAAGAAGCACTTGGTGCTAAGGCGGTATATCCGGGGAAGAAGGTGTTTAAGTAATATAAAAAACAAAAACTACCCCTTTAAAATCGAGGCTCAATTTTAAGCGATTTTAAAGGGGTAGTTTTTTATTTCTTGGATTTTGTAATTTGTTATACTACTTATCTATGCCAAAACAAACAGCACTTATCATTCTTGATGGATGGGGTTATCGAGAAGATTCAAATCATAATGCAATTGCTCAAGCAAAAACTCCGTACTTTGAGTATATCTGGAACACATATCCGCACATATTACTATATGCTGGCGAAGAATATGTAGGACTGCCAAAAGGACAATTTGGAAATAGCGAAATCGGACACACTACAATCGGTGCAGGAACAATTATCGATACGGATTTGGTTCGAATTGCAAAAGCAATTAACGACGAAAGTTTTCATTCTAATAAAGCTTTTTTACATCTGTGTGAACATGTAAATTCAAACACAAGTGCATTACATGTTATGGGGCTTATTGGAGTTGGTGGTGTACATGCACACAGCGATCATTTGTATGCATTTTTAAAACTTGCAAAAGATAAAGGAATTAAAAAATGCTACATTCATGCATTTACAGATGGACGGGATACTGGTCCTTATGATGCGCTACAAGCACTTGAAGAATTACAGAAGATTTGTGATGAACTTCAATTTGGAACTATTGCTTCGGTAACTGGAAGATTTTGGTCTATGGATAGAGATAATAATTGGGATAGATTACAAAAATTTAATGATACAGTATTTGAATGTAAGAATGGTTTATGTGAACTCGCACCAATTGAAGAATTAAAAAGACAACATGTAGAAGGAAAATCAGATGAACATGTCGAACCATTTGTGCTGATAGAGGCACCACTTACTCAAAATGACGGTGTGTTTGTATTTAACTTCAGAGCAGATAGGGCGCGAATGATTACACAAATTCTCTGTGATAAAAAGAAAGAACTTAATTTGGAAGTTGTAACACTTACCGAATATCAAAAAGATCTTGATGTACTAGTTGCATTTCCGCCTCGAGTAATTGAAACAACTCTTGCTCAAGAAATTTCAGACGCCGGATTAAAACAAGCACATATTGCTGAGACCGAAAAATTTCCTCATGCAACATACTTCTTAAATGGAGGAAAAGAAGATCCACATGAAGGAGAAGAGCATGTATTACTTGCAAGTAGAAAAGATGTTGCGACGCATGACTTGGCACCAGAAATGCGAGCAGAAGCAATTGCAGATGAAGCAATTGCACGAATTAATGCTGGGGTAGAATTTATTTTCATAAACTTTGCGAATCCAGATATGGTTGGGCACACGGCTAATGTATCGGCGATTATTACCGCAGTAGAGACTGTAGATACACAACTTAAACGAGTGTGTGATGCACTTATTGCACGAGGAGGAGTCGCGGTTGTAACTGCTGATCATGGAAATGCAGAGGTAAATGTAAATCCTGATACAGGAGAAAAACACACTGCACATACACTTAATCAAGTACCATGTATTATTACTAATTCTTCAGTAACTATTAAAGAAAAAGAAGAAGCATCACTTCAGGATCTTGCGCCTACAGTTTTAAAAATTCTAGAAATTGAAAAACCAAGTGTAATGACAGGGGAGAGTTTGATTTAAATAAAAAACCAAAACCCAACCTTTTTAAATCACTTAAAATTGAGCCCTGATTTAAAAAGGTTGGGTTTTGTTTGATATAATTTAATTTATATGAAATCTTTTAGACAAAAAGTACTAGAAATTACTTCAAAAATTCCAAAAGGAAAAACACTTACCTATAAACAAGTTGCCACAAAAGCAGGTAATCCAAAGGCATACCGTGCTGTTGGTGCAATTTTAAAAACAAATTTTGATTTAAAAATTCCGTGCCATCGAGTAATTCGAAGTGATGGAAAAATAGGCGGGTATAACCGAGGAGAAAAAAATAAAATAAAAATTTTGAAAGAGGAGGGTGCATTATAGAAAAAAGGCGTGGCCGTACGGCCGCGCCTTTTTTGAAAACAGTTCAACCTTTAGGTTTCCTTGGTTTTTTCTGTGATTCTTTCAGTAGTCCCAAATCCCTGAGATGTTGAAGCATTTTTTCTTTATCTTCGGGTTTTTCAAAGGACTTGAACACTCTTGTTTTAGGTTGTTTCTTTTGGGGCATGGGTGTGTGCAGGCTTGAAATGTTATATGCTTTTTAAAGATAAAAAGCAAACAGTAAACTATGTTTTTCCCTAAAAAATGGTACACTCTTACTATATGAAATTTATAAAAAAACTTTTTAATTTCTTTAAAAGTCTGAAAGGAATTATTACTCTTGTAGTTATTATTGGTCTGATTTTATTTTTTGTTTTTAAGGGAAAAGGCTCCCAAGAAGAAATTTTTACACTAACATCAGATAATCTTTCTGCAACCGGTGTCACTGTCGGAGGTACTGTTATTGCTCAAAACGAAGTAGAACTTTCGTTTCAAAATTCAGGTCGTGTTGCTCAGGTTGTAAAAAATGCTGGAGACAGAGCAAATCAAGGAGATATAATTACATCTTTGGATACGGGAACTATTTCTGCAAGCATTCTTAAGGCTCAAGCCGATCTTGATGCTGAGATAGCTAAATTAAATGAATACAAAAATCAAGATGGTCCTGGACTTACCGAAGTGGAAACAAAGAAAAATCTTTTAGTACATGAAATGCAGAATGCGTATGTTGTTGCGGAGGATGCTGTAAAAAATAAGACAGACCAGTATTTTGATGATGCTGATTCTCGCTCACCAAAAATAGCTTATCTTTTTAGCGATGTCGATTTAAAGAAAAAAGTTAATGATCAACGGTACATAATTGGACAAGCACTTAAAGTTTGGCAAAAATGGGCTTATACAATAAACAAGGATACATACACAGATCAAACAATTGTTGATACAAAAAATAATTTAGCTTTGGTGCAAACATATTTAAATCTTGTTACAACTGCTGTAAACAGGTTTGAAGCAAATGAATTTTATACACAATCAACCATAGATAAATATAAAACAGATACTGCAACTGCAAAAACAGAAATAAACACAGCACTCAATAATTTAATTAATGCACAAGATGCAGTTCGAAGTACTATTTCTCAAATCCCTTATCAAGAAGCAAAAGTAAAATCTGCACGAGCAACAGTTGCTAATTATCAAGCTGAGATGGAAAAATCAATCATTAGGGCTCCATTTACGGGTCTTATAACAAAACAAGATGCAAAGGTTGGAATGAGTGCATTTGCGGATCAATCAGTAGTTTCTATGATTTCTGATTCTAACTACGGAATTGAAACATATGTTCCAGAGGTGTATATTTCACAAATTAAAATAGGAAATAAAGCAAAGGTTGTTCTTAATTCATATGGTTCAACTGTAGAATTTGATGCTACGGTTACATATATTGATCCAGCTGCTTCACAAAGAGATGGCGTGGCTTCTTATAAAGTTAAACTTGTATTTGATTCAAATGATGAGCGAATAAAATCAGGTATGACTGGAGATGTTGAGATTATGACAGAAGTTGTAAATCCAGCATTTTGGGTTCCGGCAAATGCCGTTATAGATCAAGGTGGCGCAACATATGTAAAAGTAAAAAATGGGGAAGCTGCAGAACTTCGAAAAGTTCAAGTAGGAGAACGAAGACCAAATGATATTGAAATAACAGCAGGCCTTCTTGTTGGAGATCAAATTATTCTCAATAGTCAAAAATAAAAATGTTGTGGCTTGATATAAGAATTGCATGGTTTCTTGCTACTCGACAGATAATGAGGTCGACTCTTTGGACTACTCTTCTTATTATTGGAGTAATGACGCTTACTTTTCTTAATCTTGTTGTTGTAAGTGGAATTCTTGTTGGTCTTATTGAAGGATCAGTTCAAGCAAATAAAAATTATTATACAAGTGATGTAATTGTTTCTAAACTTGAACAAAAAGAATATATTGAAAACTCAAACGCAGTCATATCTCAAATAGAACAAATACCAGGAGTAAAAGCATATTCTGCGAGATATCTTGACGGGGTAAGTATTGAGGCAAATTATAAAACGCGAACAAACGATACAGATAAACCTGATACTGCTGGTGCACAAGCGGTAGGTATTGATCCTTTTAAAGAAAATGAATTAACTCAATTAAAGAAGTTCGTTGTTGAAGGGGATTATCTTGAAAAAGACGATTACGATAAAGTTCTTGTGGGTGCATATCTACTAAAAAAATATTTACCGGTAGATTCTCCTGGATTTGCTGCTCTTGAAAATATTGGTCCGGGGACAAAAATAAAAATTTCTTTTGGAAGTACGACTCGTGAATTTACAGTAAAAGGAATTCTTAAATCAAAGGTAGACGAAATTACAACTCGAGTATATTTTGTAGACTCACAATTACGTGGTTTGATTGGACGAGATGATTTCAATGTGGATGAAATTTCTATTGCAGTAAATCCTGGAGTTGATGCAAATGAAGTCACAAGAAGACTTAAAGCAGCAGGTGTAGATAAAATTGCGAAAGTTCAAACATTTGAAGAAGCCCAGCCAAAATTCCTCAAAGACATTAAAGCTACTTTTGCATTGCTTGGAAATGCAATCTCATCAATTGGTCTTGCCGTTGCATCGATCACTGTCTTTATCGTTATCTTTATTAATGCTATTACACGAAGAAAGTTTATAGGTATCGCAAAAGGAATCGGTATTAGTGGAAGGGCAATCGAATTTTCATATGTAATGCAGTCATTCTTCTATGCATTATGTGGTTCGATTATAGGAGTTGTATTGGTGTATGTTTTTTTGATTCCATATTTCTCTTCTCATCCAATTAATTTTCCATTTAGTGATGGTATTCTTGTTGCATCTGTAGCCGGTACAAGTATTCGAATTGGTCTTTTGGTTATAACAACAATTATTGCAGGATATGTTCCTGCTCGATTGATAGTTAGAAAAAACACTCTTGATTCAATATTAGGACGTAATTAAAATATATGATTGAAGTAAAAGGACTAACAAAAACATTTAAAGACGGAGAAAAAGAAACAAAAGTTCTTAAGGGTGTTGATTTTGTTGCACAAGAAAAAGATTTTGTTGCAATTATGGGGCGATCAGGGGCTGGTAAAAGTACATTTCTATATCAAATGAGTATGCTCGATGAACCGAGTGATGGTCAAATTCATATTGATAGAAAAGATGTATTAAAACTAAATCAGCAAGAAAAAACAAGATTCAGATTAAAGGAGCTTGGATATGTATTTCAAGATTATGCACTTTTACCTGATCTTACGGCCCTTGAAAATGTTGCACTCCCACTTTTGATGCTTGGAAAAAATAAAAAAATCGCATATCGTCATGCAAAGACAATGCTTGAAAAAGTTGGGCTTGGACATCGACTGGATAGTGTACCTTCACATTTATCTGGAGGAGAACAACAACGAGTGTCTGTAGCGCGGGCAATTGTGCATAAACCAAAAATTCTTTTTGCAGATGAGCCAACTGCTAATCTTGATAACGAATCATCAAAACAAGTTATGGAACTTTTTAAAGAATTAAATAGGGGTGGACAAACAATTATTATGGTTACTCATGAAGAAGAATATGCAAAAGATGCAAAAAGAATCGTACGACTAGATGACGGAAAAATTGTGAATTAAAGACTTTGTTTAGTTGAATAGATGGTATAATTTAGTTATTAATAGATAAATTATTTGTAATGAAAAAAACAATACTTACAGGAGTGTTTGTTATAGCTCTTCTCGCATCAACAACTGTTTTTGCAGAGCGAGGACGAGGCGGAAGAGATGATGTATCGGGGGATGATAGCAGAAATGCTTCATCAACAAGATCAGAAATTTTAAAAGGTAAATTTAAGAATGCATCATCTACAAAAGATGGACTCAAAAATGTAGATGCAACTTGTGTATCTACAGCTGTTTCTACTCGAGAAGATGCAATAATGGCTGCATGGACAACATTTAATACAGATGTGACCGAAACTCTTACTGCACGAAAGAGTGCACTCGTTGCTGCTTGGGCAAAGAGTGATTCAAAAGAAAGACGAGCTGCTGTAAAAGATGCTTGGGCTAATGCAAAGAAAGAACGAAAAGCGGCTGCATTAGAATATAAAAATGCAAAGAAAGCAGCTTGGGCAACATTTAAAACAGAAGCAAAGAAATGTGGAGGAAGTGAGGGGTCAGATGCTTCAGGAGAATCAGAGTCGGGAGAGAAAGTAGAAATATAATAAGCGTTAAAATAAACGTGGCGGACCCTTCGGGTCCGCCACTTTTGTTAATTCTCTCTTTAATTTTTTTGAGGAGGTCTCCAGAATAGTTTTTCAAGAATAGAGTTTTGAGAATTTTTGATAAGCTTTTTACCGTATTTAATTCCTGCTTTTTTACATTTTGCTAAAATCTTTTTATTTTCATATGTTTTAATATCTCCAGAATAGAGTGCTCCATATACGACACTTCCGTAGTACAGAAACACTGCTCGAAGCCAAAAAGGTGGAAAAGCAAAGAATAAAATTCTTTGTGCCCAATGTGGCGTACCACCTGATACTAAAAAATATGTTTTAAGATATCTGAGCATACCAATGGGTTGTCCAATAGTATTCCGATGATCAAAATCAAGTGTAAAAAAACGCATTCTATCTATAAAGTTTTTAAGTTGAGCAGGAACAGAAAAGTTGTATGTAGGTGTCGCAAGTACAAGACCTTGAGAATTTTTGATTGCTTGTGTAAGTTTTTCAAATTCAATCTCTTTTTCTGTTGGACCAAGTCTGTTTTCGTAAGAGTAGTGTTCAATAAATATGTCTTGAAGATATATTTTTTTGACAGTGATATTTTTATTTAATCGAACCCCTTCGATAAAAGCATCGAGCATATGATCTGAATTTCGACCCTTGGAAGGGGAACAGGAGAGTGCTATAACTTTTGATTCAATATCCATATATGTAAGTATATCGCGTTTTTTATCTAAAAATAATGACATTCCACAAGTGAAAAGGGTGTTTGATTTATTGTTGAATTTTGATATTATAGTGACTACAGTTCTTTGGTAGAAATAAATATTCCCCTGTAGCTCAGCGGTAGAGCAGTCGCCTGTGTGTAAAACTCATGTGTGCTATACTAAAATATAACATGCCAAGAAAAAGAGTTTATACCGACAGAGCCGCCTATATGGTTCAAGCAGTCAAAAAACGAAGAATCAAACTTCGTAAAATGGCTCGAGAATATAAAGGTGGTAAGTGTGAAATTTGCAGCTATGACAAATGTGATCGTGCTCTCTCTTTTCATCATATTGATCCAAAACAAAAAAGTTTCGGTTTATCTGATAAAGGACTAACACGATCGTGGGATGCAATTAGAAAAGAAATTGATAAATGTATCTTGCTTTGTGCGAATTGTCATATGGAAATTCACGAAGGTATTACGCAGCTTCCAGTACGAAAGTCTGGTCGAAAATAAGGTGAATTGCTGGAAGCCCTCACTAGTAATAGAAGGGTAATCAGCAGCCAAGCCGAGCAAATGATTATTTTTGAAAAATCGAAAATAATCATTTGCTCGGAAGGTTCAGAGACTATCCTATATGGAGTAGGCCTTGCAAAAGGTCGAAGCGCCTTACGTCTAAGTCGAAAGATATGATGATGATATAGTCCATCCCTTTAAGTAATTTTAGGATAAATGTAAGCGATTGGTCGCAAGTTCGAATCTTGCCGGGGGAGCAAAATCCTAATCGTTCAATACTGCTCTCATGCAAAAATAGCAACATGTATATTTATTCATCAATTGCTTTCGGTCTAGTCGGTGTTTGTATTGTGTTTATGGCTTAAGATCCAGATCCTCAAGATACGAAGTTGGACAAAGCACTCATAAAATTCTTATCTGGAAATGTTTTTGTTATGTTGCTTTTGTTTGTATTAAGTTTTGCAAATAAGTATTTGAGTGATAGATTTTAAATTTATTAGATAAAGGGCCGGCCCCGTAGGGGCCGGCCCTTTATCTAAAGTAATTTATCTTATTCCCAGTTCAATAAATTTAACCATGTATGCGATGCGAAGTGAGTACGCATCGCATTTTTTGTAATTGGTCCATAATACCCCGCTGTCGGATATACATTAAGATCTGCCTGATAGCGTGCAACTGCATTTTGTGTCATTGAGCCATAATATCCAAGAGGTATACCTGCTGGCACATTTAAATATCCTATTTCAGATAGTAATTGTTGGAGCATTACAACATTTGGACCTCTTGAACCAATTGTCATATTTGGGCCAATTAGAATATTTGGTTCAGCAGCTTCTGCCTTTTCTATAAAAACAAAAGCAAGTATTGAATAGAAACAAATACCTAAAAACACACTGTTTTGTATAGTTTTCATATTTTAATAATTAGCTATTAAGAAGAAAATTATATTATGTGTGCAATTGCACACTCTAATTATGTTTTTATAGGGAAATTTATTAAGAGTATACTGCTTGATACATATTCTTAATTAAATTAAATAAGGAGTGAATAAGATTTGAGGGAGTAATTAGGATATATTTCTCTTCCTTTTAAGTATGTTCCTATTTGAATCAGAAGTCAATAATAGTGTGTTTTCAGACACATATAGGTGAAACTGTCTAATAGGTGGTTTTTGTTTAAAATAAGCGTATAATATACCCAAACAGCTATTCCATTACAAACCTAAAAAGTAGAATTTTATGTCAATGCCCAATAATCTTATCCTTATTCGTCATGGAGAATCCGAAGGTAATGTTGCAAATGCACGATCAAAGCAAGGTGACCATAGTGCCTTTACTGAAGAATTTCAAAACCGCCACAGCTCTCTTTGGCGTTTATCAGAAAGAGGAAAAGAACAGGCAAGGATTGCAGGTGAATGGCTCAAAAAAAATAGAGGAGAAGCAGAAGGATTTTATCGATGTTATACCTCCGAATATGTTCGAGCGATGGAAACAGCTGCATTACTAAATATTAAAGACGCGCTATGGTATAGCGATTTTTATTTAAGAGAAAGAAACTATGGAGATTTGGATAGGGTAAGTATGCAGGAGAGAGAAGAAAAATTTGCAGCCTCAATGAAAGAAAGAGAAATCGAACCACTCTATTGGACACCGCCAAATGGAGAATCTCTCGCAGATGTAGGTCTTCGAGTTGATAGATTGTTTCAAACACTTCATCGAGAATGTGAGGGGAAGGATGTGATTGTAGTATGTCATGGTGAAGTAATGCGAATGATTCAAGTTCGGCTTGAACGAATGAGTCAAGAAAATTTTAATAAGATAGATTCATCAGAAGATGAAAAAGATAAAATTCATAATGGTCAGATTATTTGGTACTCAAGAGTAAATCCTGAAAACGAAATTGATATTAGGCCTTGGACCAGTTGGGTAAAGTCTATTTGTCCATGGGATGAAAGTAAATCCTCAAATGAATGGAGACTGATTCCGCGACAACGATATACAAATGAAGAGTTACTAAAAAGGGTAGAGAGAATTGATCCGTTGGTAAACTGATTTGACATAATTGTATACAGGTGTTATAAAATAACCATGACGATCTTCTTTAACTTTCCTAGGAATCTTCCAATCGATCATCCTTTGAGGGAAAGAACCAGAAAGCTTTTTCTAGTAAGGGATTTTCGGGAGGTAGGAACTGCTTTCGAAGCCTCGTACGTGGTTGATTTTTTAGGATCAACACCTACAGGTGTTCTCCCTCCTCGGAGGATTTTTGCCTTCGACCTGAGGTATACATATCCTGATATTCCTCGGGTTTCTCTTCTTATAGACATTCATACTGGTATGGTGCCAATGTGTAATCTGAAAGGACGCCCTGTTGTGTATATTCCGGTACGGCAATATCTCCAAGAATTCTTATACAGAGATCCAATGGCTAACCATCGACTCTAGAATGATCTTTGCATGTTTCGATGTTGAAAACGTGCGATTGGACGGTCCGCTTGCGGACCGTCCATTTCTTTTTAAAATCTGATATTTGTATTAGGATACGTATAAGCCACTCTTTCAAAGCTCTATGAAGAAATTCATTCATTGTCAACTCAAGAAGTTTGTAGAGCATCGACTCTTCTTTATCATCATGGGAGGCATTGCTCTTCTTATTGTGATCATGAGGATGCTCGGACTGTAAATCTTCTCGCAAAAATCCCGCGGTGCACACCACGGGATTTTTTCTTGTACTTATGTTAGATTACACATATGAAAATCAGAAAAATACAATTTGTAAAAGGGATCACAGAAGGCGATTACTCATGGGATGAGAATCGTCCACAAGTTGTATTATATGGTCGATCAAATGCAGGTAAGTCTTCTACTATTAATGCACTACTCAATAATAAGACTGTCGCCAAGACTTCTGCTGCAGCAGGTAAGACAAAGCAAATAAACTTTTTTAATATTAATGATTCTTTTTATCTTCTTGATCTTCCGGGATATGGGTATGCTCGAGGTTCTAAGGGTGACAGACAACAACTTGATGATTTGATTGTGTGGTTTATTGCAGACACACAGGCAAGTAAGAGGGTGCACATTGTTGTAGTCGATGCGCAGGTTGGAATTACAGATCTTGACGCTGATATGCTTGAGTATTTATACCGAACAAACGATCCAATTATTCTTCTCTTAAATAAAACAGACAAGATGAATCAAAGTGAAATTGCAAAGATGCTTAATGACACACATTCAAAAATTGCAGGCGTAGTACAATTTGTAGTTTTTTCTGCAAAAGAAAAAAAGGGGACAGATAAAGTATGGAAACTCATTGAACAACATATTTAGATATGTATATTCATATTAGAATAAAAACAAAACAAAAAGTTGAATCAATAGCACAAATTTCAGAAACTAAATTTGAAGTGTGTGTAAAAGAAGAGGCGAAACAAAATCGTGCAAACACTCGCATGATAGAACTCATAAAAGAGTATTTCAAAACAAATAAAGTGAAGATTGTCTCGGGGCATCATAGTCCATCGAAGTTGTTGAGTGTGGAATGAAGAAAGGCCTCGCTTGTTGAGCGAGGCCTCCCCGATAGGGTTTTTACCATCCGAGCTCTGCAGATATTGCTTTGTGGCGTTTGTCGAGTTCAGTGATTTCTTCGGACGACAGAATGTCTGTGGGCGTACAAGTAACTGTTATTCCCTGACAATCCTTCGCCAGAGAGCACGTAGCAAGCTCTGCAAGTTCAGAGAGTAGTGCTGCCGTTGCCAACTTTTGCAAAGCAACAGTACCTGTTTCACAAGGGTCGAAAAAAATTGCAGACCATAGATTGTCTCCTTTGGTCACCAGAGTAGCATCTCGGTAGTCTTCTCGTTTGTTGTGGTAGGACTTGCATTGCTCACAAATTTCTCCGAGATTGGATGGGGAGAGTTCGGAAACAATCTCCATTGCAATTGGTAGAAAAACTTGACGAGCACAGTATCTGGTGATTTTGCCTTTTTCTCTGAATTTGAGAAAACGCACGAGTAATTCATTGATTTCTTCATGTTCGAGCAGGATTGCTCGTGTCTTGAAGTTATCAGGCAGAGGGTTGGTTAGACGACCGATAATACGGCCAGATATGAAAAGTCTCCTTAGGTTCATTGGTTTTGAAGAGTTGTTCCAGATGAATATATAAACTAAAGTATGCTCTGTCAATATTATAAAACTCTTGACTCTAGGTGGTATAATATAGGTGTATGATCAATATAAACATAAAAAGTACAAACTTTAATATGACCTCTGACATAGAGGAGTATCTTACAAGTCGTGTTTCATCAGTAGAAAAATTTTTGCAAATTAAATCAGATGAGAATGTTCTTGTGGAGTGTGAAATTGATCGTTCAACACATCATAAAAAGGGAGAAGTATTTCGAATAGAAATTAATCTTTCTGTTGGCGGGAGATTTTATCGAAGTGAAGAAACCAACATTGATGTGCGTGCAGCAATTGATATTGCAAAAGATCAATTAGAAAAACAAATTCGAAGATCAAAGACAAAGAGATTTGAGTTGTTTGAAAAAGGTGCACGAGCTATTAAAAGTATTTTAAGAAGAAATAACAATGGATAAATTTTGGCAAATAGGTGCGGTGCTCGTGGGAGTGGCAGTGCTTATTCTTATTTTTACATTGCCAGGAAAACCAAAAACAAATAATCAAACTATGAATGAAGATACACAACAAGTAGCAACTACTACACAAGATCAAGCAACAAGTACACCAAAAGTTGAATCAAAAGCATCAACTGCGGTATTTACAACCAATCAAGGAACTTTTTCTCTTTCACTTGAAACTGAAAAAGCACCTAAGACCGTAGCAAACTTTGTAAAACTTGCACAAGCAGGATTCTATAATGGACAACGATTTCATCGAGTGATTGAAGGATTTATGATTCAAGGAGGAGATCCATTATCTAAGGATGTTGCAAACAAGATGTATTGGGGAACAGGGGGACCTGGATATCAGTTTGCAGATGAGTTTGGGGCTGGTCTAAGTAATGTTGTTGGAACTATTTCAATGGCAAATGCAGGACCAAATACAAACGGCTCACAATTCTTTATTAATACAAACGATAATGTTTTCTTAGATGGAAAGCATGCTGTGTTTGGAAAAGTTGTATCAGGAATGGATGTGGTGATGAAAATTTCGCAAGTACCAACTGATCAAACAGATAAACCTGTGAGTGATGTGGTGGTGGAGAAGGTTGAGATTAAATAATTAAACAAAAATGGCGGACCCGGAGGGTCCGCCATTTTTGTTTTTATTTCAAATACCCATTCCTAAACCCATCCCAACTCATAGAAGCTTTTCCTTCTGGTACTACAGTATCGATTACAAATCCTTTTTCAGTATCAAAGTGCGCTGATTCGATTTTTACTCTAAAGTCTCGTCCATCTTTTTGTATGAAAAAGAAAAGTCCTGGCCACGGAGTGAGTGCAAGATACTTGAGATACGTAGTGTAGTCAGTATCTTCAAAATTAATTTTTCCATCATTCTTTTCAATCATTCGAGTAAATGTTGCTTGAGTATGATCTTGTGGAGTTACAACTATATCTCCTTGCACAAATGGTTGAATCACTTCGGCAAGCATTCTTCCTCCAAGTTGTGCAAGAGTATCATGAACTTGTTGTTTGTTCTTTGGCCATTCTTCGAATACATATTCTGCCTGTTTAATAATTGGTCCGTGATCCATTTGTGCGTCCATAAGCATGATTGTCACACCTGTATCTTTTGTGTCGTTTAAGATCGCGGATTCGATAGGGGATGCACCACGATATTTTGGTAGGAGAGAAGGATGAACATTAAGACAACCAAACTTTGGAATATCTAATACTTTTTGTGAAATAATTTTTCCATATGATGCAACAACAAAAAAATCAAATTCGTTTACGCTATTTATGATTTTTTGCGCGTCTAATTTTTCAGGAGTGATGCATGGAATATTTTTTGCTATACAAAATTCTTTAATAGGAGTAGGCGTGAGCACAAGTTTTCGTCCCTTTGGTTTGTCTGGTTGTGTAATACAAAGAGAAGGAACATATCCTGCTTGAATTAATTCTTTAAGAACAATGATACTAAACTCGTCACTTCCAAAAAAAGCAAATGTGTAATTCATATTATTCTGGTTCAACTTCTTTTAAGTCTTTCGCATGATCAACAAAGAGCACTCCATCCAAATGATCTATTTCATGCTGAAATATTTGTGCAACAAGACCTCGACCTTCTACTTCAAATTCTTTACCTTTTTCATCATACGCTCTCACTGTTGCCCGTGATGATCGCTTTGTCTTTCCATACCACCATCTGCATGAAAGGCAACCTTCCTCCATATTCTTTTTGTCTTTTGATTTTTTAATAATTACTGGATTTATATATACAAGAGGAAGAGAAACTTTTGTTTCGAGCATTTGAGGTGAAATCACAAAGATTCTTTTTGAATATGCAATTTGTGGAGCGGCAAGCGCAACACCATCTTTTTGATCTTCAAGAGATTCGAACATTTCTTTAATAATTTTTTGTACCTCTGGCTTGATAATAGAAGAAATATCAACTTCTTCAGCTGTTGCTCGGAGTACCGGATTTTCTTGTTGTACGATTTTTTTCATATTAGAAAATGTTATCTGTCTGTATCACTACTTTAATATATTGTGGAAGCGTTCGCAATTTGTCTGCAAGTTTTTTGTCTGGCCAAGCTTCAAGAGGAAGTCTAATAAGAAGACCATATGTTACTTTGTTTTTATTGCTTTGTGTAAGGATAGGATAATCAAAAACTTCATATTCGGATAAGAATTCTTTTATTTTTTTTACTTCTTCTTGTACTCGAACAGGACCACCTTGAAGACTCATTTTTATCATAATTGAATAGGGGGGATAATTATATTCCTTTCGTTCTTTCATTTCGGCTCGTACAAATTCTTTTATGTTTCCTGTGTGAGCATAATTAATAATAGGAGAATCCGAGTTTCGTGTTTGAAGAATAAAAGTTTTTGAAGCAAGAGCTTTGGCTCGAAGTATATTAGAAAGAATTCGTTCATGAATTCCAAAATCAGGAATAGAAAACATGCTATCAATAGATACAATCCCGATATGCTCTATTTCTTCTCGTGCATACAGAAGCGCCATTTCTGTTCCGATTAATATTGAACCAGGAGTATTATAAAAATCTTCAATTAATTTTTTTGCTTGTTTTTGAGTTTTGATTTTGTCGCTATTAAATACAAAAGTTGTTACGTGAGGAAAGTTTTCGTGTACATATTGTTCGATCATATCAGTTGCAACCCCAAGTGTTCGTAGTCTCCAACTCCCACATTGTTTACAGAGTTCTCCAGCATGTCTTTTTTCATTACACCTATGACAAAGTAAATAGTTTTCTTTTACTGTTGCATCTTTACCGTGAAGCACAATAGGAGAATCACAGTTTGAACAGGTTACGGTATGTCCACAATCCATACACACTACAGTAGGTGCAAGCCCTTTTCGAGAACACATAAGAAGTACATGTTCACTATCTTCGTGTGCAGTTTGAAGCATGTCTTGTAACTGTTTGGAAAAAAGTTTAAATTCATCTCCTTGAGAATTGTCTTTTGAATTCATTGGAATCACTTCAGAGCTCGCAGTTGTAAGTGAACGGAATTTGAGAGGAGAGTATTCGTGCATTGTAAATTGATCAATCTTTAAATGGCTTTCAAGTCTAAGAATAAGGTCGCCAACAATAAATCGGGCACCAAGATTTTTTGCATATATTTCAAGAAGGGTTCGATAATCTACATATGGGCCTGATTGAGTTTTATATAATCGTGAAGCTTCTTTTTCTATAACTACTGAACCAATTTTTGAAATAGGTATAAATGCAAAATGCCCTGTCGCAACAACAAGAATAGGTTTTTCATTTTTGATAGCTTGATTCCATTCTTTCAGTACATCTGTCTTTTTACTATTACTTGTGAAGAGATATGAATATTCTTGAATTCCTTTTGAAAGTTCTGCAAATGCATATTCACTGTCTTCGATAGTAGGGCACACAAAAAGTACTGAACGCTTTTTTGCAAACTCTTCTCGAATTAACCTTTTGTAACTTGAGTAGCGTTCCTTGTCTGGTTCTTGAATTGCGTATTGCTCAGTTGAATCTTGAATTGCAACTGTGTCTGTATGAGGAATCTTAAATGTATTAATATCTTTGAGAACAAATTGGGGAGTAATAGTTGTACTTAGCTCACCAATTGATGTTGCGTAAAAATCTTTCGCATCTTTGAGTGTTTGAACTATTGCAGTGTTAAAAATAGTTTCTTTGTAGACTGATTTTATTTTTTTGAGAGTGAAGTCTGCTTGGCGTATGTCTGATTTGTTTGTTTGAACAGATTGTACATCAATTACAAATCCTTGATATGTTTTGTTTTTTACTTCAAAGGTAACAATGTTTCCAATAGACACATCCTTGGTTGTGAAATAGGTGAGATATTCGGTTCGAAATCCCTTACGAAAAGGGACAACCTGTATAGTGTTCATATACTGGTTTTACCATTTTTTAGAGGAAATATAAAGGTCTTCTCGCTCCGACCGAATTCGGTCGGAGCGAGAAAACAAACCCCGCCGGCACACATGGTGCGGGCGGGGGTATCTTCATTGAGGGTGTTTACTGCATTTGATTGCGGTGCCTGTCGGGGGAATTTGAGGTAGAAAAGTGTAAGTTCCACCTTCGGAACATTTGAATTCTTCCGGATTGATTCCTCCATGAATGAGTACATTGTCTGGATTCAAGAGGTCTCCAGGTTTGAGATCTTTGCAGGATCTATATTTCCTGAGTTCTGTTTCGAACAATTTTTGGTTTGCCTGACATTCAATTGGTATTTGGCTCAGTCTGAATGCACGTGCTCCGACGAAAAGGATTGCGATGAATGAAGATAAAGTTATGATCATAACAGCAAGTTCGAGAAGGGTCATTCCGGACGTACGATTTTTTTTCATCTTTTTATTTGGTTTGGTGTGAGGAGCGTTTGTGCTCGAAAATAAAATTACACTATTTATGTGTTATGTCAACCTCTCCCAATTTTTCCTAAAATAGCATATAGTATGTGCACATGGGATTTTTTACACCAAAACTAGGTATTGATCTTGGTACCGCAAATACACTCGTTTTTATTCCTGGAAAGGGAGTCGTAATGAACGAACCTTCTGTTGTTGCGATTTCTGAAATCGATAATAAAATTCTTGCGGTAGGTAACGAAGCAAAGGAGATGGTTGGACGAACGCCAGAGAGTATTATTGCATATCGACCAATGCGAGATGGAGTAATTGCTGACTATCGAGTGACTGAGGCAATGCTTCGATACTTTTTTACTAAGTCTCTTGGTAAATGGAATATTTTTAAACCAGAAGTAATGATCTCTGTTCCTGCAGGAATTACATCTACAGAGCGACGAGCAGTAGTTGAGGCTGCAATCAAAGCTGGGGCAAAGAATGCATATGTAGTAAAGGAGCCAATTCTTGCGGCTATCGGTGCAGGTATTCCTATTTATGAAGCACATGGACATATGATTGTAGATATTGGAGGAGGAACTACGGATGTTGCGGTAATTTCACTTGGAGGAATTGTGGCGTGTACATCTGTGAAATGTGCAGGAGATCGAATTGATCAATCAATTATCGATTACATCAAGAAAACTTTTAACCTTGCAATTGGAGATAAGACTGCAGAACAAATTAAAAAAGATGTTGGCTCAGCAGTGCTCCTTGAAGATGAACTTGAAATGATTATCAAAGGACGAGACTATCTCTCAGGACTTCCGCGTTCTACAACCATTAAGACAAATGAAATCGTGAAGGCAGTAAGTAAGGATTTGAAAGAAATGATCAAAGCAATTAAGACCGTGCTTCAAGAAACTCCACCAGAATTATCCGCAGATATTATTGATAGAGGAATCATTATGACAGGAGGAACATCTCAACTGCGAAACCTTACTGAGCTTGTATATCGAAAGACTGGTGTAAAGGCTATCCTCGCAAAGGATGCACTGTACTGTGTAGCAAAGGGAACAGGAGTTGCAATTGACCACCTTGATACATATAAGAAGAGTATTATTGCGAAGAGGTAGTTATGATGTGTCACCCCGAACTTGTTTCGGGGTTTATTTGTTTACTAAAGTTTCTTAGCACGTCATCCTCGCGCAGGCGAGGATCCAGGTTTAGAATTACATGACCTTGTATATGTATAGTGGATAATATGAAAGAAGAAAGTTATGTATATATACTTACAAACAAAAGAAACGGAACATTATATATAGGAGTTACCACTCATTTAGAAAAAAGAATAGAAGAACATAGATTAAAGATACGAGAAGGATTTACAAAGAAATACAATCTACACAAA
>JBDLUA010000008.1:0-32573 GCA_039805545.1 Candidatus Parcubacteria bacterium | reverse complement strand
TCTTAAATAAGTTTAAATAATATTTTAAAAAGTGATATAATTTCCCGATATGGCAAAAAAGAACCCAGAAAATAACGAAGAATCAGAAGTACAAGTTCCCGGATTTAATGCTGGAACTAAGATCATAGACGCACCAATTAGTGCTGAAATGAAAAAATCATATGCAGAAAAAAGTAATTTTGCATTTGTAACATCAGTTATTATTACTGGTCTTATTGCTGCTGTATGGTTTTTGACTATTTTTGCAAGTCCTGATTCTTATTTTAAACCAAATAATGAAGCTCAAAATCTTGCAAACTCAGGAAGTTTGTTTGATGTATTTAAAGAAGGATTAAAATAGTCGTTATAATTATTAGCTGTGATATAATCCCCGGATATGGCAAAAAAGAATTCAGAGAATCAAGCACCACAAGAAGAAGTTAATAAAGGAACACAAATAATTAACGCGCCGATTAGTGAAGAGATGAAGCGTTCATATCTTGACTATGCAATGTCTGTTATTACGCAACGAGCATTGCCAGATGCTCGAGATGGACTTAAACCTGTACACCGAAGAATTCTTTTTTCAATGCATAAAAACGGTCTCAATCATACTGCTAAATTTAAAAAATCTGCTGCAGTAGTAGGAGATGTAATTGCTTCATACCACCCTCATGGAGATGTGTCTGTATATGACGCAATGGTTAAGCTTGCACAACCGTTTGCGACACGATATCCGCTTGTATTTGGGCAAGGTAACTTTGGTTCTATCGATGGTGATCCTCCTGCTGCATATCGATATACCGAAGCAAAGATGAGTAAGCTTTCTTCAGAAATGCTTCGAGATATCGAAAAAGAAACTGTAAATTTTCGACCTAACTATGATGCTTCCAAAAAAGAGCCAGTTGTGTTGCCAAACGCTGTTCCTGCACTTCTATTAAATGGAACACTTGGTATTGCTGTAGGTATGGCATCTAACATTCCTCCACATAACCTAAATGAACTTATTGATGCGAGTGTGTATCTTATTGATAATCCAGATGCATCCAATGAAGATCTCTTTGAATTTGTAAAGGGTCCGGATTATCCAACTGGAGGGGTTATTTTTAATCAAAAAGATATTCATGATGCCTATATACATGGACGAGGAGGTGTAATTTGTCGAGGAGAAGCTGAGATTGTAGAACTTAAATCAGGGGCATTTCAAATTATAATCACTTCTATTCCATATCGAGTGAACAAATCAGAAATGATTCTAAAGATTGCAGAACTCGTAAAAGATAAAAAACTAGAAGGAATCAAAGATATTCGAGACGAATCAACAGACGATATTCGAGTTGTGATTGATATCAAACCAAGTGCACATCCTCAAAACGTTCTTAACTATATTTACAAACATACACAGCTTGAAGATACATTCCATTTTAATATGGTTGCTCTTGTTGATGGGGTTCCACAAACGCTTTCTCTCAAAGCTGCACTTAAAGAATTCGTACGACATCGATTTGAGGTTGTAACACGGAGAACAAAGTTTGATTTAAATAAAGCACTTGATAGAGAGCATATTCTTCTTGGTCTTAAAAAAGCTCTTGATCATATTGATGAAATTATTAAAACTATTAAAGCATCAAAAGACACACCAACTGCACATGCAAACTTGATGAAAACATTTAAGTTTTCAGATAGACAAGCAGAAGCAATTCTTGAAATGAAGCTTCAAAAACTTGCTGGTCTTGAACGAAAGAAAATTGAAGATGAACTTAAGGCAGTACAGGCTCTTATTAAGGAACTTAAAGAACTTCTTGAAAGCGAAAAGAAAATGAAGGCTTTAATCAAAAAAGAGTTTTCAGATATTGTAGAAAAGTATGGAGATGAACGAAGAACAAAAGTTGTGAAGCATGGAGTAAAGAATCTCTCACAAGAGGATTTGATTCCTGATGACCCAACTGTACTTGTACTTTCAAAGGGTGGATATATTAAACGAACAGATCCAAATGAATACAAACAGCAACGACGAGGTGGCGTGGGTGTTGTTGATTTGAATACAAAAGAAGAAGACTTTGTACAAACATTCCTCAGTACAAGTAATCATAGTGATCTTTTATTCTTTACTGACAAAGGTAAGGTGTATCAATTAAAGACATATGATATTCCAGAAGGTAAACGAGCAACACGAGGAAAATCAATTGCAAACTTCTTATCTATCGCACAAGATGAGCATATTACCTCAATTCTTCCTATGCCTAAGGAAATTAAAAAATCAGATGATCTCTCAGTAACAATGGTGACACGACAAGGTGTTACAAAGAAAGTTGAAGCAGCAAGCTTCTATGATGTTCGAAGAAATGGAATTATTGCAATTGGTCTTAAAGATGATGATGGGCTTGTAGAAGCAATGTTTACAAGTAAAGGAGATACTGTAATTGTCGCAAGTAAGAATGGACAAGCAATCAGATTTAAAGAATCAGATATCCGACAAATGGGACGAACAGCTGCAGGAGTTCGAGGATTTAATCTTAAAAAGAACGATGAAGTTATTAGTGCAGGAGTTGTAACAAAAGAATCTGCAAATGCACGCTTCTTTACATTCTCATCAAAAGGATATGGGAAACAAACTGCACTTAAAGAGTATAAGATTCAAAACCGAGGAGGTTCTGGAATTAAGACAGCAAGTATTACATCTAAGAATGGTCAACTTGTTGCAGGTAAAGTTGTGACGGATGAGGTTGAAGAAGTTGTGGCAATCTCAAAGAACGGACAAGTAATTCGAGTTGCTCTTGAAGAAATTCCAAATCTTGGACGACAAACTCAAGGAGTTCGAGTAATGAAACTTCGAGATGGGGATGAGATTGCTTCTATTGTGTGTTTTTAAAAAGTAAGTATTGAAAAAGAGAAGGGTTCTTAGTATGTCATTCTCACATCCTTAGCACGTCATCCTCGCGTAGGCGAGGATCCAGGACTACAAAAGGTGCGCCCGAAGGGCGCACCTTTTGCTAATTATTTTTTAAATACAAGCTGGATCCTCGCCTACGCGGGAATGACGTGTTAAAATAAAATATATGTTTAGTACACCATCAATATGTGTATCACAATTTAATGTAGAACCAGGAATGGTTTGTGCGGATTTAGGTTCAGGAACAGGAGAATATACTTTTGAACTTTCAAACAGAGTTGGTCCAACAGGAAAAGTTTTTTCTTTGGAAGTTCAAAGAGGTCTTGTAGACAAACTTGCAAATGAATGTAAGAAAAGAAATATTACAAATGTGACTGCAATTTGGGATGATGTAGATGACATAAATGGAATTGGGTTAAAAGATACAACTATTGATCGGGTAGTAATTGCAAATGTCTTGTTTCAACTTGAAGATATTCAAAAATTTGCAACTGAGGTAAAAAGAATATTAAAACCAAAAGGTATGGCTCTTATTATTGATTGGAGTGAGTCTTTTAACGGTATTGGTCCAGCTCCTCAACATGTTGTAACTCAATCAAGAGCACAAGAACTTTTTGAAAAGGTGGGTTTGTTCACAGTAAAGTCGATTACAGCAGGTGAACATCATTATGGTTTTGTAGTACAATCAAGATAACATATGAAAAACTTAAATGTTATGCAGGCGATTATTATTGGAGTATCTATAATTGCTATTGTTGTTGCTGTAGTTATTTTTTCTACCTCAACAGGACGATCAGGAGGTTCTTCGTTAGGTAAAACTATAATTTGGGGAACCATACCAGAATCAATTTTTGAAGAGGTTTTACAAAAAATTGATAATGCTGGGGATGAAATGAGTGATGTTACATATATAGAAAAAGATCCTGTAACTTTTGAAAATGATTTATTGAAATCTATGGCCGAAGGAACTGCACCGGATATTGCTGTTTTGAATGAGAAACAGATTTTAACTAATAAAAACCGTTTGCAAGTTGTTCCTTTTAAATCCTTTCCACTTCGAGATTATCAGGACTTATTTATCGAAGAAGCATCTCTACTTGTTACAAAAGATGGATTGCTCGGATTTCCTTTTCTCGTAGATCCAATTGTTTTATATTACAACAAGGATATTCTTAATGATGCTGGATATTCAAAACCACCACAAACATGGACAGAAGTTCTTGCAATAACTCCTACACTTACACAAAAAGATTCTTCATTTAACATTTCAAAAAGTTCAATAGCACTTGGTTCATTTGATAACATATCAAATGCAAAAGATATCTTTTGGATGCTCGTGTTGCAAGCGGGAAATCCTGTAATCAAGAGAGAAACAGTTAATGAAAATAAACCAGAATCTTATGTTTCAATATTTACTGAAAGTTTGAATTTTACACTTAATCCTGCATATGCCGCAACAAACTTTTTTGTACAATTTTCAAATCCTACTAAGACGGTATACTCTTGGAATCGTTCATTACCAAATTCTCAAACTGCTTTTGTGTCAGGTGATCTTGCTTTTTATCTTGGAAAAGCATCAGAGCTTGAAACTATTAAAAAGTTAAATCCGAATTTAAATTTTGATATAACCCTTGTTCCACAATCTCAAAGTAGTAACAAAAAAGTTACCTACGGTTCGATGTATACTCTTGTTATACCAAAGACAGCAAAAAATGTTAAAGGTGCAACTGCAATAATAGGTATATTTACAAAAACAAATGCACAGAATCTTTTTGCACAAGCATTAGGTATTGCTTCTGTTCGAAAAGATGTTCTTGCAATCTCAGATAGCGCCAATCCATATCAGGTTATATTTAATAAATCAGCAATAATTGCGCAGGGGATATTAGAACCTGATTCAACAAAAATGGATGCTATAATCAAAGAGTTAGTTGATACTATAGTATCAGGAGAATATGAGGTGAGTGAAGCAATTGAGAGGGCAGATAGTAAAATTACACTTTTATTACAAAATGAACCACAAGATTAAAAAAATAATTATAGTGTGTGCAATTCTAGTACTCCCTCTGGGATATGTTTATGCGGCTCCAACTACAAGTGACACTACTGGAAATAATAAAAATACTCCAACTAAGTTAAATACACCAACAGGAGCAGGAACAAGTGCAGATCAACCACTTGTTACATGTGGAGGTACAGATAAAAGCGGTAATCCTCAACCACCCTGTACAACAAATGATTTTTTCTTGCTTATTCAATCATCTATAGAGCTTGTATTTAAGCTTGCTGGATTTATTGTTGCAGGAATGTTTATGTATGCAGGATTTCTTTTAATCACTTCTGTAGGTGATCCTGGTAAGATCACAAAAGCAAAAACTATTTTTCGAAGGACTATAATTGGGTTGATTATTATGTTTCTTTCATATTTGCTTGTGAAGAATCTTATTACAAAACTGTTTGATTTAGATGGAAATAGTGGTAGTGCAGGAGGAGTTCAACAATTTTTATTAGAAATGTTTAAATAAAAAATATGAGAAAAAAATTAGCATTCTTAAGTTCGTTTATTGTTACAGGATTGCTCCCAATGTTTGTATTTGCTTATCCAACAACTTCTGCTATTGCATTTCAAAACCCTCTTAACGCAACATCTGTCACGCAGGTTATGGTGGCATTCTTTGATATGCTTGTACAACTTGGTGCAGTAGCGGTTACGCTTGCAATTATTTATGCAGGATTTCTTTTTGTTGCCGCTAAAGGTAATCCAGAAGAACTTAAGAAAGCAAAGACAACATTGTTTTATACAATTATTGGGGCACTTGTATTGCTCGGGGCACAGGTTATTGCAAGTGTTGTTGAAAATACTCTTAAAAAAATTTAGTATATGAAAGCAACTTTTTTTTCATTATTTAATAAAGCGATAGGTGTAGTTAATAGTGCAATTATGGTTATAATTGGACTTGCACTTGTTGGTTTTTTTTGGGGAATTGTGAAGCTTTTGTTTAGTAGGGACAATGAAGTGGCAAAAAAAGAAGGACGAGAGTTTATGATGTATGGGGTACTTACATTATTTGTGATGACTTCTTTTTGGGGACTTGTTAATCTTTTGAATGGTACAATAACTGTAAAAGAAAAAAAAACAACATATATAAAAGATCCATCTACACAAGGTCAAGAATCGCAAGACCCTCAAAATACATCAGATCCATTTAGCAATATTCAGGATCAGTTACAAGATGATCCTCAATACAGTGATGATTCTGATCAATAAATAAAATACACATGAAAAAGATAAAAAAATACATTAATCTCATAACAGTACAAACACTTGTTTTTTTATTTTCTATTTCTAATGTATTCGCCGCTCCGACAACTTCAGATACGAGTGCAAAAGTTACAGAGGCAACAACTAATATTGGTAAAAAAACATTAAATGAAGTTGTTGTAGATTTTATTGTGTTATTAAGTAGATATGTTATTAGATTATTACTTGTTCTCATTATATTTATGTTCTTGTTTGGGCTTATGAAATACATGTTTAAGGGACAGGGAAGTGATACCGCACGGGCAGAGGGAAGGAAACTTATGTTTTGGGGAGTTGTTGGAATCTTTGTTGTTACAAGTTGGATGGCACTTGTTGCAATTATTGCATCATTTATCGGACATGAAGGAGTCTTTATTCCTCAATTCTAATAATTTATCCACATTTTTAACATAAATAAAGTTTTAAAGTGATATAATAAAATCACATTAATAATAGTAATAAATAATATGAAAAAATTATTGAATAAATTTTCAATTGGAACAGTTGGATTCTTAACACCAGCACTTGCATTTGCAGCTGCGAATGACGGAGTAAATGTAGGAGGACTTATTGGACTTCTCGGACAAATCCATCAACTTATCAGTGCAGCTATTCCCGTATTGATTGCACTTGCAGTGCTTGCCTTTATGTGGGGAATTGTTATGTATCTTTTTACAGGAGACAAAGAAAAAGGAAAAGACATGATGCTTTGGGGAGTTATTGCACTCTTTGTGATGACGTCAGTATGGGGACTCGTAGGAATTCTTCGAGGTTCAATCTTTAACACAAATGATAGTGTTCAAAACGTTCCATTGCCTAGTAGATATAAATAATACTTTCTCCATAGTATTTTATGAATGAACTCTTACAAAAAATCGTATCGGTTGTAGTTAATCCAATTATTCAAGTTGCATTTGTGGTTGCAACGGTACTGTTTGTGTATGGAGTGTTTGAGTTTCTTAAGGGGGCAGAAAGTCCAGATGTTCGAAAACAAGGACAACAGCATATGTTGTGGGGATTAGTAGGTTTGGCGATCATGGTTTCTGTATTTACTATTATACGAATACTATTAAATACACTCGGAGCTGATGCGCCTGCAATATTGCCGGGAAAGTAGGTAAGAGTGTACAAAGCGGCGGGCCCGAAGGGTCCGCCACTTTCGTTATATAAAAAAATCCCCGTCGCATGCAAGCATGCGAAGGGGAGAATTTGGTTGAGGTTCAGTTCGTGATCGGGTGGAAAACTCCTTCGATGTATTGACTGCCATCAGGCGTCCAGTACACTAATTCGAAACCACCGAACACATTTGGCGTTAGCTTAACGAATCCTCGTTCAAGCTCGCCCCGTTCATTCAGTTCGACACAAGTTCCATGGTATGGGGGTGCGTGTGTCGCAGAGAATGTGATTGAGATGGTTGCATACTTCTTGGGAAAGATTTGCTTCACCACTCTACACACCATTTGTACCTTTTCAGGGCCCTTGTCTTCAACTACGTATTTCTCGGAGCTGTTGATTTGGTACCTTTGGGCTTTGTCGGGTGTGATATTGAGCACGTAGGCTTCTGCAAGCGCAAGTTTGTCGGACTCTTTAATGCTTCGTGAGACTTTTGATCGTATCACAAAGATTAGGAGACCTATTGCAAGCGCATACAGTAGTCCGTAGATGACTTTGCGTAGGTAGTTCATTTTTGTAGGAGTTGTATAAATGCCTTCACTAGATCTCCAACGGCTTTGATGGTGTCGCCATCAAATTTAAGGGTCGAACGTTTGTCCTCTGATTTTCTGATTCCAGAAGCAACAAGTGCTTGGTCCAGAGCTTCTTGGACAGTGATTCTCCCGCCTTCAGGGATATTCGGATTGTCGTTCAGTTTGATGATATGCTCCGATGCGTGTGCAATTTCTTCAACTGCTGCCGCATTGTCTCGAGCATTTTCTACTCTCTCAGGCTTGTTTGCGTCACCGAGTTCGAGGCTGTTTAGCAAATACCCGGGTGGGCGTGCTTTGAACCTTTCTTTGATTTCCTCGATGACTTTTTCCTGAATGACTTCTGTTCTCCTTCCTGCTTCAACAGGGGGGTCCATACTCATCACTTCAACGACGATTTCTTCAGTAATTCTCCTTACAAGAGGGATCATTCTGTTTTCAATTCGTTTGTTGCGCTCATCTTCATTTGTCGGATGAATTCGAGCGAGGGTGTAGAGGTGTTGTGAATCTAGGCGAACATCGGCAACAGAATCGCTGATTACCAGGTCTTTAGCTCGGTCTTCACCTACAGTGACTCTCCAACCTGGAATTTTAACCTGACAGACTACGCCAGTTGCTATCCGGGCATAGATTAGGTCAAAAGGCCCAAGGATGTGCCTTCCTTCTCCAAGTTTGCACCCGTTCAGGGGTGATATTTCTTGGGAGTCTCGTTGCTCTTCTTCTTTGTTGGAGGGGAGGCCATCGGTAATGATGACCGCCTCGTCTCCTTCAATTTTGAGTACGAGTTTGTTCTCCTTGTCCAGGTAGGACAAAGTGGGGATAGAGACAAAGATGATGCTAAGGGCATACGTGATCAACTGATCAATCACATACCCTGAAAATAGGAAGATAACAAGCGACAGGATAATTGATGTGATGGTAGGAATAATCACGAGGAGAATTACTGACCATACAACAACATTCTGTACACTTCTTTCACTTCCGGCCCATTGGGGCTCAATGCGTGTTTCGAGTGGTTGAGTTTCCATTTGATTGTGAGGAATTTCTAACCATACTTAATAACATATTTATACATAAATGTCAATGCATTTATTGATATCGTTTGATGTTTAGAATTTAGATCTTTTAGTTATCTTTGATTTTCTTATTATTTTTGATACTATAACAACATTGCTCGGGTGGCGGAATTGGTATACGCGCACGACTTAAAATCGTGTCCCTATTGGGATACGGGTTCGACCCCCGTCCCGAGCACATTGCGCATATACAAAAGTCGTATACCGTGCGCATAAATAAAATATAACCGCCCATAGCTCAGTCGGTAGAGCAGTCGCCTCTTAAGCGAACGGTCGTAGGTTCGAATCCTACTGGGCGGACTAAAAAATAAAAGCCAAAATACTTCGTATTTTGGCTTTTATTTTTTTCGCCCAGTAGGATTCGAAGGCCGGAGCCATAGGTCTGCGCCGTTCAAGTCCTCTCTCAACACTAAAAATCAAAAACCGAAACACATTCGTATTTCGGTTCTGATTTTTATGTGCCGAGGAGAGGACTTGAACCTCCATGGGTCACCCCGCTTGCTCCTAAGGCAAGTGCGTATACCAATTTCGCCACCTCGGCATGTAGAGAACATCATAACAGAAAAATAGAAAAAAGGAATTATTTCAAATAACGAGATCCCGGGTCAAGCCCAGGATGACAATGCTTAAGTTTGAGGTAACAATTTTTTTGAGGCGTAGACCGGGATCGAACCGGTGCATAGCAGTTTTGCAGACTGCCGCGTTGACCAACTTCGCCACTACGCCTTGCTTTGCTAGTGTATCAAAAATGTCTTGGATTTGCTAATCAAAGCGGCGGACCCGAAGGGTCCGCCGCTTTGTAACTTTTACATTTCTTCTGTCTCTAGATCTCTTATTCTTTGTGCCAACTTTTCTCCTTTATCAAGTGTAAAATCAAAGAAAGGAATTTTGCCCATCTTCACATGTTTTTTAAAATATTCTTTAAAATCACTTCGCATTCGTTTAAGAAAGTTAATAGCTGCTTCTTCTTGATCCTCAGGAAGAACTGTACACATAATTGTTGCATTCTTCATGTCACTTGGAAGATATACTCGAGTTACGGTAATAAGAGAATTACGATTTGATTCACGTTCAATAAATTCTCCTGCGAGTTTTTGAATAAGTTGTTCTATTTTGTCGTGTCGAAAGTCCATATTTAGAATTTTACCATTTTAACAATATTAAGAATGTCTCCCTCTGCAAGATCAAATTTTGTATCAACTGCACAACCAAATTCTTCAGGTGCAGGAACAGAATCTACTTCTTGTTTGTTTCGTTGAAGACCTTTGAGTGTACCAGGTCCAACTTCTTCACCTCGTCTCATAATCTTGAATCGAAGACCTTTTTCTACAGTACCTGTTTGTACTCGACCTCCAATAATTTGAAGTTTTTTTGCATTACCAAACACTTTTAAAATTTTAACCTCAGCTATAACTTCTTCTCGTTGATGAGTAGGTTGTTCTTCGAGGGCAATTTCTTCAACCCATTTTTGAATTTCATAAATGATATTAAAATTCTTTACTTTAATATTATTTCGTTCAATAAGTGTTCGTGCTTGAGGATCTATTTTTGTATTAAAACCAATAATAATAGTTCGTGGATTTGTAAGTGCAAGTTGTGTGTCTGCTTCGGTGATATCACCAGTTTCTGATCGAATTACTTTTAATATTACATGATTAATATTAATTTTTCGAAGTTCGTATTCGATAGCGTCTTTACTTCCGATTACATCTGATTTGATTATGATAGGGAGGAATATTGAGTGTTCGTCACAAGAGACATCTTTTCGATCGGCTTGAGCATTAAGTGATTTGTGTTCGAGTATATAATCCTCAGCTTCTTTTTTGCTTTTTACAATTTCAAATGTGTCTCCACCAATAGGGAGCGTATCAAAACCAGAGACGGTAAATGGAGGTGAGCATGTAACTGAATCATGTTGTTTTTGGTTTTGATCAAGTATTGTTCGAATAGGTGAGTATGCGTTTGCTGTTACAACAAAATCACCCTTTGAGGCTATTCCATTTTTCAAAATAAGAGTTCCTGTAATTCCTTTAAATTTATCTTTTTGTGCTTCGACAATATATCCTGAACCAAGTGTATGTGGATTGCATGAATAGTTTTCAATTTCTGCAGTAAGGAGAATGATATCAAAAAGATTTGTCACACCTTGTCCTGTTTTTGCTGAAATTTCCGCATAAGAAATAGTTCCACCAAGACCTTCGAGATATACTTCATTTTCCATCAAAGATGCTTTACACAAATCTATGTTTGCTTTTGGAGAATCAATTTTGTTGATCGCAACTACATAGGGAAGTCCTGCGTTTTTAATACAATCAAGTGCTTCTTTTGTTTGAGGTTTTACTCCGTCTTCTGCTGACACAATGAGTACTGCAATATCTGCAATTTTTGCACCTCGTTCTCGTACTGCACAAAAAGCTTCGTGTCCTGGAGTATCAAGGAATGTAATTTTCTTTTTTGTTCCGTCCTGATCGTATTCTACTTCGTATGCACCAATGTGCTGAGTGATTCCACCGGCTTCTTTGGCAACAACATTACTTTTTCGAATATAATCGAGTAGGGTAGATTTACCATGGTCAATATGACCCATAATAGCAATAACGGGCGGACGAATAACTGACTCTTCTTTTGTATGAGAGGTTGCTGACATAGAAATATGAGATTTATACTATAAACTTAAAGAATTTTGGGCTTTTGTCAATGCCTGCTCTTCTTCTTCGGTTAACATTACTGATGCTTTGAATCCTATAATCTCCTTTGAATATACATTTACCCGCTCCCTTGAGTGAAGAGTTGAGAGGATTGCTCCATCACCTTTTTCATTCAAAAGGGCAAGAGAGAAACTATTTGTTCCACCAGATTTCATCCCGTCAAATGCTTTGAACATTACAAGTCCAAGACCGCGAGGTGCTACATGTATTTTTTTATCAAGCATTCGCAAGTGATTTGAAATATCAACATTTTGCTTGTGATTTTTTTCAAGATATGAATAAATCTCTACCAAAGTGGTTTCAATATTATCCTTGTGTGCTGTTTTTACCAATCTATTAAATCTAAAATTAAGATATGCAATCCACCCCGTAAGTAGTAGAATAATAGCTGATGCTATTGCAAAAAGAATCACATTCTGTTGAAATACCGTTACCATACTATTAAGAGTACACCGTATGAAGTCAATTTTAAACATTGTTATCAACACAAAAAAGACACACCTTGATTTTGCAGCTACAACACCAGTTGCAAAGGAGGTACAAAAGGCTATCGAACCGTTTTGGTCAAGGTACTTTTTTAATCCTTCTTCGAGCTATAAGGCAGGGCAAGATATTAAGAAAGTTATTAAAAAATCAAGGTCAAACATCGCAGTATACTTTGGTGTAAAAGAATCAGAAGTTATTTTTACCCAAGGAGGAACTGAGTCTATTAATATCGCATTGATTGGTTTGATCAAAAACATTCAAAAGAATTTTGAATTCAAACCTCATGTTCTTGTTTCTTCTATCGAACATCCTGCAGTAAGTGAATGTGTTGAATATATAAAATCTCTCAATGTTGATGTTGAGTACATTCCTGTATTTGAAAACGGAAGTATTGATGTGCAAGCTTTTGAAAAAATGTTAAAGCCCGAGACGGTGCTTATCTCTGTAATTGGTGCATCAAATGAGACTGGAGTAATTCAGGCAATTCACAAAGTTTCAAGTATTGTAAAAAAATACAAAAACAGTCTTGGAAGAATTCAGACACAATATCCATTTGTACACAGTGATGTAAGTCAAATGACACTTACTCAAAATGTTTCTATTCCAAAACTTGGTGCAGATATGCTTACGGTAGACGGCTCAAAAATCTACGCACCCAAGATGACAGGACTACTTATAAAGAAAAGTTATGTTGAACTTGAACCAATTATCTTTGGAGGTGGACAAGAATCAGGGTTTAGACCTGGAACAGAGTCTCTTGCAACAAGTGTTGGAATAGATACCGCACTTACACTTATTCAAAAAAGAATTAAAAAAGATGTAAAACATTTTGAAATGTTAAAAGGATTTTTTATAACACAACTCAATAAGTCTGCTATACCTTTTGAAATAAATGGCTCAGGAGAAATTCTTCCAAATATTTTTAATATTTGTATAAAAGGTCTCAATAGTGACTTTGCAGTAATTCAAATGGATGAGTATGGAGTGCAATGTGCAGCAATGACTTCATGCGCAGGATCAAAGGGTGTTCTCGAATCAGATATATTGCGTGCAATGGGGAAGACTGGCTGTGCAGGTTCTTCACTGAGATTTTCTTTTGGAAGAAGCACAACTAAGAAGGATATTGTGAAGGCAGTGAAGGTGTTAAGGAGAGTGTGTGGGTTGCAGAGGGTAATCTAATTTATAAAAAAAGAAAACCCCCGCAGAGACGCGGGGGTTTCTGAAGGGGGGGGTGCAAGTGGAGAAGGTGGGTTAGATTACCCTGAAAACCTCTTTGTCACCCGTCCTTTTCAAGAACGATGCACCAGCCACTTTTTTGTTGCTGTAGGAGGAATTCGTAGGTAGAGATTGCATGTCTGAACAATTCCGTAAGAGTTGTCAGTCCTGCAAGCAGACGTATCCTGTTGAATTTTTCCTTTGATCCTGTTGGAAAATCAAGTGAGAATCTTTCTTTCATTGTGTATTGTGTGGCGTTTTTGCTGGCTGCCCACCAGTGTTAAAGTTGAATATATTTATATAATAAAAATATAAAAAGTCAAATTATCAAACTCTCACATTTAGTGTAAAATACCCCTATGAATTTAAACACTCAACAAATAGTTCTCCTTTGTTTACTTGTAAGTTTTGTAACTTCTATTGCGACTGGTATTACGGTTGTATCTCTTATGCAACAAGCTCCCGAACCCGTAACTCAAACAATTAATCGAGTGATTGAGAGAACTGTCGAATCAGTATCACAAACTCCCGTTGAAGATATTAAAAATTTCATTAGCCAAAAGCCAAATAACTCAAAAGAAGTTGTAACGGTAGTGGTAAATCAAGAAGATCAGACAATTAACGCAGTTTCAAAAAATGAAAATAATATCGCACGAGTTGTGTTTAATAATAAGTCAGAAGATTTTGTGACACTGGGAATTGTATACAATAAGGCAGGAGATATCATCGTTGATAGAAGAATGATTGATAAACGGGCAACATATGCTGCATATATAGGGGGTAAAAGAGTTTTGGTTAAGTATGTGTATGGAATGGACGCACCCGACTTTGCACTTATGCGAATACAAGGAGAAAATCCAAATGACTTCACACCAGCAACACTTGGAGATTCTAATGGACTCAAGCTTGCTCAGAGTGTAATTTCACTTTCAGGTTCAAAACAAACAAGTGTAACGACAGGGGAGATTGAATTATTAAATAAAGCAGCAGACGGAAGTCTTATCTCTATCGACACTTCAGTAAATCCATCAAATGTATTAATAGGAAGTGTACTATTAAATCTTCAGGGTGATGTTATCGGTATTAAAGTATATACTACTGAAGATCGAACTATATTTATGCCAATAAATACACTCAAAGGTCAGCTGACTCCAACAGCATAAACTTGATTTTTTAAGAAAATATTGTAAATTATAAGTCCAATAACCTTAGTATCTTATGCAACCATTCAAAAATTTTACATCAAAAGCAAAGGAAGCAATCAGACATGCACACGAGCTTGCCATCGAGCGAGGTCAAAACAATGTGAACCCGATTCATCTTCTTCTTGCACTCACACTTCAAGAAGAGAGTTTGGTTGTTTCTATTTTGGAAAAAATGGAAGTTGATATTGTACTTCTTACTGACATGTTGCTTGAATCGATTGATGGTGCGGATACAGGACATGTACTTTCTCCTTCATATCAAGTGTATCTTGCTCCAGAACTTGCACAATCAATTGAATATTCAACAAAGATTGCCGAAGCTATGGGTGACGAGTTTGTATCAACAGAACATTTGTTCCTTGCTCTATTAGAAGTTAAGAGTACTGCAAAAGAAGTTTTGAGTAGATTTAAAGTTGAGCAAGATGCCGTTTCAAAAATTATTTCTGATATAAAAACTGGAAAAGCAAAAGTATCAGAAGGAGGAAAAACAATGAAAGCAATTCGAAAGTATACTATTAGCCTTACAGAAAAAGCTCGAGAAAATAAAATTGATCCGGTAATTGGGCGAGACAAAGAAATTAATCGAATTGTTCAAATTCTTTCACGACGAACAAAGAACAATCCGATTCTCATTGGAGAAGCTGGAGTAGGTAAGACTGCTATTGTTGAAGGTCTTGCAAACAGGATCGTGCAAGGTGATGTTCCTGAATCTCTTAAAGATAAAGAACTTGTATCACTTGATCTTGGTGCACTTGTTGCAGGAACAAAGTATCGAGGAGAATTTGAAGATAGATTAAAAAAGATTTTGAAAGAAGTAACTCAAGCACAAGGAAAAATAATTCTCTTTATTGATGAAATTCATACACTTGCAGGAGCGGGTGCTTCGGAAGGTTCGCTTGATGCGTCAAACATGCTTAAGCCTGCACTTGCACGAGGAGAACTCAAGGCTATTGGTGCAACAACAATTAAGGAATATCAAAAATATATTGAAAAAGACGCTGCACTTACACGGCGATTTCAACCTGTATCTGTTGCAGAACCAAGTGTAGAAGATGCGACAGCCATTCTTCGGGGAATTAAGGATAAATATGAGCTCTATCATGGTGTTCGAATTACAGATGATGCTATTGTTGCTGCTGTTCAATTATCATCACGGTATATTACAGATAGATTTTTGCCAGATAAGGCTGTTGATTTGATTGATGAAGCATCATCCACACTTAAGATTTCTCTTGAGAACATGCCAGAGGAACTTGAAGATGCAAAACGAAAGATAATGCGATATGAAATTGAACGAGAAGCTTTGAATACAGAAAAGAAAAAAACTATTGTTCAAAAAAATAGATTAACAAAAATAGAAAAAGAAATTGCTGAACTCAAAGAAGGAATCAAAGAACTTGATTTGAAGTGGCAAAATGAAAAAGAAGCAATCTCTAATATAAAAGTTCTCAAAGGAGATCTTGAATCACTTCGAATTGAAGCTGAACAAGCTGAAGTTCGCGCAGATTTGTCACGAGCAGCTGAGATACGATATGGAACAATTCCAATGGTTGAAAAAGATTTAAGGGGATTTGAAAAAAGACTTAAGGATTTACAAGTGTCACGAAAAGTTCTTCGAGAAGAAGTTACCGAAGAAGATATTGCGTCTATTGTTGCAAGGTGGACAGGAATTCCTGTTGAACGAATGCTTGAAGAAGAAGCAAGTAAACTTGCTCGAATGGAACGAGAACTTAAAAAGAGAATCATTGGACAAGACGAAGCTGTTCGAAAGGTTGCAAATGCAATCAAACGATCTCGAGCTGGAATTTCTGATCCTGATAAACCAATTGGTTCATTTATGTTCCTTGGCCCAACTGGAGTAGGTAAGACTGAACTTACAAAGGCACTTGCAAAATATCTCTTTGATGATGACAAGGCACTTGTTCGAATTGATATGTCTGAATTTATGGAGAAGCATTCAGTTTCAAAATTGATCGGTTCACCTCCTGGATATGTAGGGCACGATGAGGGAGGAACAATTACAGATAAAATTCGCCATCGACCATATTCAGTTGTGTTATTTGATGAAATTGAAAAAGCTCATCCAGAAGTATTCAATGTACTCTTGCAAGTTCTTGATAATGGTCGACTTACAGACTCAAAAGGCCGAACCGTAAACTTCAAGAATACAGTAATCATTATGACTTCAAATATTGGAGCCGAGCATATTGATAAAATGGAAACTATTGGATTTGCGTCTGATAAATCAACAAAGACTCAATATGAAGAAACAAAGGTTAATGTAGAAAAGGCGCTCAAAGATCATTTTCGACCAGAATTCCTTAATCGTCTTGATGATGTAATTATCTTCGATATTCTTTCTGAAAAAGCAATTGAAGATATTGTAAATATTCAAATTGAAAAAGTTGCTGAAAGACTTCTTGAAAAACAAATTAAGATCAAACTCGCAAAATCGACATATGCATTTCTTGCGAAGGAAGGGTACAATCCTCATTATGGTGCGCGACCACTTAAGCGTGTAATTCAAGATAGAATCCTTAATCCTCTTGCACAACTTATTATTGCAAAAGGAATTCCTTTTGGAACATCTATAACTGTAAATGTTAAAAATGAAGCATTTTCATTTGATGTGGTGCATAAAGGTAAAAAGGGTGCATATACATATAAAGAAAAAGAAATGATAGAAGAAGTACTTGCGTAGATAAAAATAAAAGGCGCAGCCCTTCGGGCTGCGCCTTTTATTTTTTAAATTACTTTGATTGCAATCCTGTTCCAATTGCAAAACTTACAATTCCTGTTGCAAGAAGTCCTACAACGAGACTTGTAAGAATATCTCCTCCTCCAAGGGCTGTTGCGAGTACACCAAACTTAAATCCTACAAGAATAAGAAGTGTAATGAAAAGCATTATACTAATCAAAACGAAAATTAATCCTGTTGCTGAAAGTGTTGATCCAATAAAGTTTTTTTGTCCTTTTGATAAAAATTTATTTTGGTTATTGTTTGATTCCATAGGGGTTAATTATAGCATGGGAAATAAAAACAAAAACCCAGATATTAATATCTGGGTTTTTGTTTTTGTGCAGAGGACTGGACAGCATTCGAACCTAAAACTTGAAAATGCGAAGCCTGTGGGTATCGCATGGACTGGTCGGATCGTAGAAAGAACGAAGTGGCCGGAGTTCATGGCCGGGAACCCTGGAAAAAACCTGCCGGACTTCAAATCCGTCACAGCCCCTTTTGTCCGCAACCGATTCATTTTGAGGAAATTCCGAGAGTCAAAACTCAATCCAACCGGACACTCGTGGGACTTGTGATCGAAATCCCCTTGACAGTTGCTGAAAGCGTAATACAAACAAATTTATGATAGTGGAAATCAAAAAGAATCCGACTTTCATCCTCGACTCGCCCAAATCACTCGCGGATGGGCCTATTGACTCCGAATTGGACCCACTATTGGGGCTTTTTATCTGTACTGATATTTCCTCTAAAGATCGGCACCAGACTGATACGGGCACACCGAAAGCCGACTGGCAAGACGATAGCTAACTAAGTGCTTGATCGATTGTGATAATAATACCGATCAACCTCGAAAATAAGGCAATTAATCTTATTCGACGTGGAGACGATAAAGCAGCTGTAGCATCCTTAGGATTGAAGATTCTAGTCCGCCCAGGAGGGGTGGGTTTTCTTACTCGCGTCGCTTCAGCTCAGTCCAAAATATTTGAGCGATCGCTGCATAGATGCCTGAAACCAGGAAATAAAGACCTCAGAACCGTCGGCATTGGGCGATTAAGGTCCTGGTTATTTACAGCGACCTATTTCCAGACTCTTCGAGCTATGATTGCATGCCGAAATAGCCTGTTGTGCCCAAGGCCGTTGGGAATCTATCGGGTAATAGAAGTGATAGCCAACCATTGCCTCCATATTCGCTCTGAAGCACACCTCAAATCTTTGCGCCTACTTCTTAGAAGCATTAAAACCCAGGCAAGTTTGGTTTTGTATATATCTACAAGGAATGACGCGCATCTAAACATGCACCTCTCAAAGATGGAAAGAAAGTGCATATTTATACACTTAGACATATACTGCGACATGTATAAATCACCGCAGGGGTATTCTACTCCCGAGCCCATGATAGATTTGATATTTTTAGAGAGTGATTACATTTGGATACGCAAGCCAAAACCAATCCCTCAGAAACGTGGGGCTATCGAAGCATTGACGAGAAACGAAATTCGAGATTATGTTGATTCCCTCCTTCTGGTTCATGAGAACAAGAGGTTTCCACAGGCCTCAAAAGAGGGTCGGAAGCGGTATTATTTGGCAGAAATAGCTTTGTGTGTCGCTAGACTCAAACTCGTTCCGACCTTATTCGACAACTCAAGTATTCATTGGAAGAGCGGTAATCTCATCAAACCCCTAGCGATGCAGGCCTACCGGGACAGAAGTGGGAGAGCATTGTGTGCATTCTCTCCATTTATATATCAAAAAAAGAATTGTTACGATAGATTTATACGAAGCATGCCGCCGCTCATGGCACAACCTTATATACGGAAAGAGTTTGAAATACGTGGTAACTATTTTTGTGGTGAATTTTCGATGGTGAAAATAAGACCCGAATTATTATCGGGTGAAAAAGCTCTGATCGATTGGAGATTTGCCAAGGGCCTAAAAGATGGAATGGAGCCATTTGAATCGGAAGATTGGATGGAGCAAGAACTACGAAATTGCTTTCGGAAGCTGGAATTGAAATTCTGTACATTCGACATTATTTTCGATGGAAAAGACTTTTTTCTCTTAGATATTAACTACAATGGGCAATGGATATTCTCTGATATCGTTGCCTCGATGAAGGTAACTCGATTGATTCTCGATAGTTTAGGGCAGAGTCCATCTCGGACCTCGTGATCTGCCTTTCAATAACGAAACGAATGATCGGTAAGAATCGAATGTTGGCTATTTTCAGACAGACTCTAAAGGGAACCATCGCGGAGGCGGGTCGCTGTAGGGGCTCGGGTTGCTTCTAGCTCCCCCTGCAAAAATTCCAGTGGGCGGCATTACCTGTGCTCTCGATATGCTGCGACAGGTCGGTCGAGAGGTTCTCGGATCGATCCCTCCACAGCTTTCCAACGGCACGTGCTGTGAGGTGGTGAAGATTGCGTACGGCGTGGTGGGTGCGCTTTCTCGTGAGTTGGATTTCACCAGTGAATGCAAAATTGCCGCAATTGAAAACCCGGATTCCTGCGACCAGTCCAGCCGGATAGGTTTGTCATGGGTGTTTCGAATACTCACGATCTAGCTATAGTCGAGGAGGGTGCTTGGAACCCTTCGAGCCTGTCTTTGAAATTCTATTTTTCACAATATTGAAAAATCTTGCCAAATCGCTTAACGAATATTCCATACTCCCAAATCTTACAATTTTTCCACTTGTCAGAACAATCCGGACACGACAAAGGGGGAGTGCCCTCATTCGTTGATCTTGGTAATATCCTGATTCCGACGCAATTTCCTTAATATCTTGGAAATAAAACCTCGTTTTGTTAAATAGTCCATGGATCATAATGTAATCCCTTGACACTATTATGCGTAAAAATAAGGGTAATATGATATGACCTAATAGAATGCAGCAAATAATGAGTGTGCCGAAACCAATCGAACCCCTGAAATCGGCAAATGCAATCGTTGCAATAAATGGTAGTGCAAATACCGAACGCCTGATCCAGGCAGAGAGACATGGTCTGAAAATGTGCAGTTCATTGTCAAGACCTTCGACTTTGCGGTATCCGACGTCCAAACGTTTTGGTCTTAAGATTGTTATTTTCATTTCATAATCACGAGGTGCTTTGGGTGCCAACGTTGACCGCTTTCGATGATTCTCATCGAAAGGCTGGAAGATGCTACCTTTTGCATTTATTCATGCTGAAGTCATTGTACAACGACATGATGGTGGCTTGCAACTCGTTCTTCGTGCTATTGCTAAAGATGTCTGCCCAAGCATCTATCGATTTGGAACCCAACATCTTCGCGAGGGTTTGAGATTCTATACTGGAAATTTGTCCATTGGATGCCTTGTTCACAATTTGATTGAATACTTGCTCGTAACTTCCACGTCCGGAAGTAATACCGGAAAGCGGCTCCGCGAACTGTTCGTGTCCGGCTATATTACGGAAGAGGAATTCAACACCGATGTTCGGGAACTGGATCGTTTCCAAACAGAGGAGGAGGAGCGCATCGCACGTAGATCCGATTGGATGACCGATGCGAAAAAAGTTCTGAACCTTGCCGTCGAATGCGAGCATGTCATCAAGCATGGTGACCCGAAGGTCAAAAAACAGGCATTCCGCGATCTTGGTTCGAACCTAACCTGGGACGGCAAAAACCTCAGTATTTCCAACACGAAATTGGTGTCAGGGCTCCTCGACACGCTGAAAAGTGCCAGAGCCGAAAATCCCCTGTTTGAACCTGAAAAATGCGTTGATACTTCAAGCCGAAATCAGGATTTTGACGCTGTCCGTCCTACTCTGTGCGCCGGGTAGGATTCGAACCTACGTAGCCCGAAGGGCGATAGATTTACAGTCTACTGCAATTGACCACTCTGCCACCGACGCATGTGTCACTATAATAATCGAAAAAGCTTTGTAAGACAAGCAAGTGACATTGTCTTCTAATTACTCTATAATTTGGTCTATGAATCTTACTAAAAAAAATAAAAACATTCTTTTTATCGCAGGACTTACACTTATTATATTTACAATGACATATACGGTACTTATTTTTATTGGATTCGCTCCAAAAGAATTTCAAAGTGAAGGAGATATTGTGAATGTTGAAAAAAACATCTTTCAAATAGTGGGAGATAAAAAACAACTAGAAGATACAAATCTCATCCCTCAAAAAATTGAAATTCCTAAGATAGGAGTATCTTCAATTATTCAAATTCCAAGATCTATAGATGTATCAACGCTCGATACTGCGCTTGCAAAGGGTGCAGTGTATTATCCTGGCTCAGGAACTGTGCAAGAAGGGAATATGTTTATTTTTGGTCATAGTACAAATTGGAAAGTTGTAAATAATCAAGCGTATAAAACTTTTAATGATTTGGATAAATTGGTAAAAGGAGACGAGGTTCAAATTACAAGTGGAGATAAAAAATATATCTATTCGGTTGTTACAGTACGGCGTGCAGCACAAGACGATGTGCTTGTAGAATTCAATAAGGGTGATCGAATGCTCACTATCTCTACTTGTGATACGTTTGGAAAAAAACAAGATAGATGGGTTGTTGAGGCAGAGTTCAAAGAGATTCGATAGTGTATAAAAAGAAAAAGCGGCGGACCGGAACGGTCCGCCACTTTCGCGAAAGCGACATCACTCTTCCTTGTGAGGTGTGATTCCTTTCGGAACCCCATCTTCGATGTTGCGGATCATATTGCCAAGACCCAAGTAGTTCGTAAGAACCATTGGGTCGCTGTCGTTGACCAAGGCGGGATGCTTTCTTAGAGAAGAAAAGCGCCATTTGCCGTGGTCAATAATCCAGACAGAGTCCAACTTGCCGTCGTGGTTGGTGTCCCAGATTTCGGCGTAGCTGACGGGCAACTCAGATGAGAGTGGTAGGATTTCGATGCCGTTTTTGTATATTCGGTAGGAGTATTCTCCATATTGTCCATACTTTTGACACACTTCACGTGTGTCTGGCATGTAACTGTAGATGAGCTCCTGCCTAGGGTCGATTTTTTGCACCGGGGTGCAAGAGTAGAACAAGGGCAGGGTGATGAGTAAAGGAAGGATCAGGGATTTTTTCATCAGGGGTGGGTGGTGTGGGATTCGTATTTAAAAATAACATTAAAATAGATTTTGTAAAGGATCTAAAGAGAATATATTGACTTTTTATAATATATGTGCTAATATACTATCTGAAAGGAGAGAGTCTACCAATGTGTAGCAGTATCGCGATAGGCATTCGGCCCATTGAAATACAAGCGAAACATTAAAAAAGCTCTCAAACTCGTATGTCCTTCATCAGAAAACATCTAGTGACCATCTTGGTCGCGTTCAGCCTCGTCGCATTCTACTGGTTCTTCCTCCGGGATAACCAGCATGAAACCCCGATGGGAGCAGCACCCCCTTCGCAAGAGCAGAGCCTCCTCGAGGCCTCCCTCCAAAATGCGAAAGGTCAACAGGAGGTAGGAGTGGCTGAAAAGCCGCTTCCAACACCGCAAACCGCCCCAAAAGCAAGGGTCACTGATGTGGTGCACAAGCAACACGGTGCGGTCGTCAGGTCGCTTGGAAAGCCTATCGTCCGTGACGGTGTGACCTACCGCCTCCTGTGTGGTGCCAAGGATGGCTGTACAATGGAGGTTATGTATCCCGTTAATCGTCCTCTTAAGGAGATTCGGGCAAACATGTCCTTTGATGGTATCCGACCTCCTCCTGGAGAGTTGGCTGTCTTTGACACCTTCGAACATCCTGAATATGGCACCATGAACGTCTTTGCCTGGAAGCTGCATTGACACTCAAAACCAAAAAGCTTCTCAACCCCTCCCGGTCCGGTACCGTTTGGAGGGGTTTTGCTATATTGACAAATATATATTTATATGATAGTATATGTTTATTAAGAAATTAATTATTTTTATGAAAAATTTTATCAAAAACATCAGTTTAATATTTGTTCTTGGTCTTGTTTTTACAAGTCCTATAAATGTTTCTGCTGATTCATATTCTGATTATGATTCATACTATGGTAACTATGACTACTCATACGACTCATATTATGGAAACTACGATAACTCATATGATTCATACTATGGTAACTATGACTACTCATACTATCCTTCATATGGAAACTATTCAGGATATAGTTCAGACTATTCAAACTACGGTGCCGACTACTATGGCGCATACAATGACTACTATGGTGGATACAATGATTATGCCTACAACTATGATTATGGGTACAATGACTACTATGGTGGATGTGGATCATATGATTGTGGAGGATACTATGGAGGTTGTGGTTCAAATTGTGGATCAAACAACAACTACGAAAGTCTAACTGTATACTGTACAGTTTCAGATACATCTATCGAAGAAGGAGACTCTGTAACATTTACTGCATATGCAGAAGGTGGAAAAGGAAAATACACATATAGTTGGTCAGGAGCAGGTCTTGCAGGAAAAACTTCAAAATCTGTATCAAGTGTCTTCAACTCTGAAGGAACATATTACGGAAAAGTAAAAGTGACTGACAATAAAGGTAATACTGCTACAGCTAATTGTGCGGGAGTACATGTAGAAGCAGAACGACAAATATATAATCCTATTGATGTAACATGTTCTGTATCAGATAGAAATATCGAAGACGGAGATGAAGTTACGTATACAGCAGATGCAGAAGGTGGACGAGGATCATATACATACCGATGGTATGGAGATGCATCAGGTTCTTCACGAAGTATTACTGAAGAATATAATAATTCTGGAACATACTACGCATATGTACGAGTAACTGACCAAGATGGACGATCTGCAACTGCAAATTGTGACTCTGTACGAGTAGATGATAATAATAACGATGATGAAGACTTTGATGTAACATGTAAAGTATCTGACACATCTATTGAAGAAGGAGATACTGTACGATTTACAGCTGAAGTAGATGGAGGAGATTCACCTTTTGACTACGATTGGTCAGGAGATCTCGATGATGATCGACGAACATTTACTGCTAAATTCAATAGTGATGGACGATACGAAGTTGAACTTCGAGTGCGAGATGACGAAGGTCGTGTTGCACGAGATACATGTCCAATTGTACGGGTAGACAATGATGATAATGACGATAATGATAGAGATGTAAATGTAACAACAGGAAATCTTTCATCAGGAAATGGTACATATTCTGGAGTAAGTTCTGTATATCTAAACCAAATTCCATATACAGGTCCAGAAGATGTTGCTAAAGGAATTGCCTTCGTTGTAGGTATTCTTGCATGGAGTATTGCAGCAGCACTTATCATTCGAAATCGAATGAATAAGCATGCAGTTTCAAACCGAATCGCAGCATTCAAAGAAGCAAATAAATCTTCACAAATCTAATTATAAAATAAAAGGCGGGCCCGAAGGGCCCGCCTTTTATTTTATCTATTTAAGTTCTGCAAATAGTCTTAGTACTTCTTCTATACTCTTTTGTCCAAGTTGTCCTTCATCTCGACTTTCAAGAGTTACTTTGTTTGCTTCAATATCTTTATCTCCAATGATGATGAAGTAGGGAACTCGTTCTTCTTTTGCCTTTTTAATTCGTTTTCCAAAGTTATCATTTGAATTCATGTAATCAACTCGAATCCTAAGAGACTTAAGTTTTTTGTGTAGATCTTTTGCTACAGATTCGTGTTGTTCTTTGATTGGAATAAGTGCGACTTGTACAGGTGCCATCCAGAAGGGGAAGTTTCCTGCAAAGTGTTCGATTGCAATTGAAAGAAATCGTTCAAGTGATCCTGCGATAGCTCTGTGAATCATTACGGGTGCTTTTTTTGTTCCATCCTTATCTGTATATTCAAGACCAAATCGTGCGGGCATATTAAAGTCTAGTTGAACGGTTCCAAGTTGTCGTTCTCGTCCAATTGCATCTTTGAACATAAAGTCTATTTTTGGACCATAGAATGCAGCTTCACCTTCGAAGATTTCATATGGAAGATTTTCATCTTGCGCAATCTTTGTAAGTGCGGCTTGTGCTGTTTCCCATACTGATTCATCTCCAAGATATTTTTGTGGTTCCTTTGGATCTCGGAAAGAAAGTGATACGCGATAATTTCCTTCTTTCATTAAACCAAGAAGAGTATAGAATTTTTTAATAATAGAAATAAGAATTTTTACCTCTTGATCAATTTGTTCTGGTGTACAGAAGGTATGCCCATCATCTTGTGTAATACTTCGTACTCGTCCAAGTCCAAGAAGTTCTCCTGATTGTTCATCTCGATATACCATTGTTGATTCTACATATCGAAGAGGGAGTTCTTTATAACTTCGAGGTTTTGAAGCAAAGATTTGAGTATGGTGAGGACAGTTCATTGGTTTCATTACAAACTCATTCTCTCGTCCGTGTACATGGAATAATTCATCTTTAAATTTGTCCCAGTGCCCTGATGTTTTATAAAGGTCTGGTTTTGTAATATGAGGAATACATACTTCTTGTGTATCATATTCGTCTTGAATTTCGTACACCTTATCGATAATTGCATTTCGAATCGCAGTTCCTTTTGGAGTAAAGAGAGGAAGTCCTCCTCCTACAAGTTCTGAGAATGTAAATAAGTCGAGTTCTTTTCCAAGCTTTCGATGATCTCGTTCTTTTGCTTGGTTTAGTTTTTCAATATATGCATCAAGTTCTGTTTTGTTTTCAAAAGCAAGTCCATATACTCGAGTGAGCATAGAATTTTTTTCATCTCCTCTCCAATATGCACCAGCTGTTTTATCAAGTTTAAAACTTTCAAGATCAATCTCGTTCATGTGTGCAACATGACCTCCTCGACATAAATCAATAAACTCTCCTGACTGATAGAATGTAATTTCTTCTCCTCGTGAAATAATTTCTTCAATCAACTCAAGTTTATATGGATTGTCTTTAAAAAATTCTCGAGCTTGCTCTGGAGTTTTTGAAACAGCTGTAAAAGAATCCCATGTTGGAAGGATTTTTTTCATTTCCTTTTCAATTTTTGGGAGATCTTGGTCAGTAAGTTTTGATGTTCCAAAATCAACATCATAATAGAATCCGGTCTCGGTCGCAGGTCCAATTGTAAGTTTTGCATTTGGATAAACGTTTAAAATTGCCTGTGCGAGCAGGTGAGCGAGTGAATGTCGCTTTTCTTCTATAGTTGACATGTTTTGTATAGTAGCAGAAATGTAGGGAAAATAAAGACTTGGCCTATCATCTCGAAACAAGTTCTGGGTGATAGGTGTATTTTACTCCTCCAACTTCTTCATCTTATCCACCAAAATACTTTTCTCTCCATTTCTTTCAGAAAGTTTTCCTTTTACAACAACACATCCTTCGTAGGCAATAAGTTCTTTGTATGCGGTGTATGTTTTTGGAAAGAATACACATTCGATTGAGTCAGCGTAATCTTTGATTTTGAGAAATGCCATAGGATCACCTTTTTTGGTCATAATTTCTTTTGCTTCTTCGACAAGACCTGCAACGACGGTTGTATCTCCTTCTGTTTTTTCTTCTTTTATCTTTGCAATATTGTGACCACTTGCATTAAGAATATCTTTAAATTGATCAAGAGGGTTTCCTGTAACATACAATCCAAGCAATTCTTTTTCCCATCCAAGCATTTCTTGTTTTGTAATTTTGGGACCAGGTTCCATATGTAGATGAGAAATCTTTACATCACCAAATCCAAAGAGTGAATCTTGATTTGCATCTGCTTTTGCGGTTTCTTTATTAAATTTCAAAAGATTCTCTAGATTGTGAAGAAGGGTAGCACGATCTTCGTATAAACTATCAAAGGCACCAGTCTTGATAAGTGCTTCTACTGATTTTTTATTTAAATTTCTATCAACAACTCGTGTGAAGAAGTCTTCAAGATCTTTGAACTTTCCATTCTTTTTTCTTTCATCAATAATTGCATCAGCAATTCCTTGTCCGAAGTTTTTGATAGTTGTAAGTCCAAAACGAATAATTTCTTTTCCTCGTTCTCCTGGCACCACACCGAAGTCTGCAAATGATTCGTTAATATCAGGAGGAAGAACAGTAATGCCCATTCGTTCACATTCATGTACCATGACTGCAATTTTTTCTACTTCACCTGAATCTGCGGTAAGTACAGACGCCATATAGAGAACAGGGTAGTTGGCCTTAAGATACGAAGTAAGATAGGCAACACGACCATAGGCTGCAGCATGAGCTTTGTTGAATCCGTATGCGGCGAAGGTTTCGATCATATCCCATAGTTTGATCGTATTTTCTTTTGAAAATCCTCCGATCTCAACACAACCTTTGATGAATTTTTCTTTTTGTTTCGCCATCTCTTCTGGAATCTTTTTTCCTACAGCCTTTCGGAATTTATCGGCTTCTCCCCATGAGTATCCTGCAAGATTTACCGCAATCAAAAGAATGTCATCCTGATAAATCAAAATCCCATATGTTTGTTCAAGATATGTTTTTAGTTTTGGATCAAAGTAAGAAACTTTTTCCGGATTGTGTTTTCGTTCAATATAATCAGGAATAAAGGCAAGAGGACCAGGACGATAGAGTGCTACCATGGCATTGATATCGTGAATGTTTGAAGGTTTAAGTTCTTTCAAAAATCGTGTCATACCATCTCCGTTCAATTGGAATGTTGCTTCAGTTTCTCCTCGTGCAAGCATGTCGTATGTTGCTTTGTCATCAAGAGGAATAAAGTCTACATCGATTTTTTCTCCATAAATCTTATCTGCCATCTTTACTACTTGTGCGATAATACTGAGGTTCTTTAAACCAAGGAAGTCAAACTTGAGAAGTCCTGCGGCTTCTACAGAGTGCATATCATACTGAGTTACGATTTTTCCTTCACCCTTTGGATCCCATTGAACAGGGGTGAAGTCGGCCATCTTTGTAGGAGAAATAACTACTCCGGCAGCGTGCATACCGATTTGTCTCGCACATCCTTCAATTTTTTGGGCCATGTCGATAATAGTTTTTGCATCGGCGTCACTCTTGTATAGGTCTGCGAGTTCTGGAACTTCTTCAAGTGCACGTTTGATAGTCATAGGGAATCCTTGTGCACCCATTGGAATTAATTTTGCAATTTGATCTCCTTTTTCATATGGAAATCCCATAGCACGAGCAGTATCTCGTACAGATCCTTTTGCAAGCATCTTACCGAATGTTCCGATTTGAGCAACATTCTCCGAGCCATACTTTCGTCGTGCATAATCAATCATGTCGTCTCGTCTGTTATCGGCGTAGTCCATATCAATATCGGGAGGTGATGGTCGTTCTGGGTTAAGAAATCGTTCAAAGGGAAGTCCGTACTCCATTGGGTTTACGGTTGTGATACCGATAAGATATGAAACCATCGAACCGGCGGCAGATCCTCGAGTGTTAGATTGAATTCCTGCTTCTTTTGCATATCGAAGAAGATCAGACACTACAAGAAAGTATGGTGAATATCCTTTTGTTTCAATAACATCAAGTTCATACTCAACTCGTTTTATAAGTTCGTCTGTTCTTTCTAATTTTCGTTTTTCAATTCCTGCATAGGCCATTTCTTTCAAAACATCCTTTGCAACTCTTCCATTCAAATCAATCGCAGGGAACACCCATTGATCAAGTTCAATTTCAAAATTACATTTGTCTACGATTTCAGAAATAGTATCAAGTGCTTCAGATTCATTTTTAAAATACTCATTTGCTTGTGCTTGTGTAATAAAAGAAAAATCTTCTTCATCATCTGCCATTGAATCACCGCCAAATGTGTTTGATACAGACATTAAAGTTCTTCGAGCATCTCTATCTTCTGGTTTGACGTAATAGACATCTCCTGTTGCTACAACTTTTGTATTTGTTTCTTTTGCAAATTCTTTAATCAAGTTCATTCGAGCATCATGACCGTCAATCTCAGGATGATGTGTAATTTCAAGATAAAAATCATCACCAAATAAATTTTTATAAAAAGAAAGAGTCTCGAGCGCTCGCTCTTTGTTACTCATTGCAAGTGCGTTTACAATTTCACTATTGATAGAAGGAGAAATACATACAAGATCTTTGTAATATTGAGAAATAAGTTCTCGGTCGATTCGAGGTTTGTAATAAAATCCGACAAGGTGAGAGTCAGATACAATTTCGATTAAGTTTTTGTACCCATTATAATTTTTTGCAAGAAGAAGAAGACGAGTTCGACGTGTGTCCATTCGTTCTTTGTCTTTTCGTGTTCTGGTTGCAACATAGGCGTCGATACCGATAATTGGCTTGATCTCTGATTCTTTACACTTTCGATAGAACTCAATTGTTCCATACATGTTTCCATTGTCGGTAAGTGCGAGAGCTGTTTGATTATCGGCCTTTGCGGCACCTATAAGCTCTTTAATCTTAGGGAGAGCAGCCAAAAGACTGTAATGACTATGGACATGCAGATGTGAGAAGGGTTTCGGCGACATATCTGATATTATACACAGTATGAGCAATTCTTTAAGGGATAAAAAAGAATATCTTGTTGGTATAGACGAAGCAGGACGGGGCCCGCTTGCGGGCCCTGTGGCAATTGGAACTTCCTGTATTTCAAAAGAAAACAGTAAGAAAATTTTTTCTTTGCTTAAAAAACATGGTCTAAATGATTCAAAACAAGTGAAAGAATTAGACAGGGAAAAGTTACATGAAATTATATGTAAACTTAAAAAAGAAGGTTTGTTAGATTTTGCGGTGGTACTTATTTCTGCAGACATAATTTCAAAAAAAGGAATTTCATATGCAATTCAATTAGGGATAGATAGAAATCTGAAAACGATATTAGCACGTCATCCTCATGTAGATGAGGATCCAGGTGTTAAATCGCTGGATCCCCGCCTTCGTGGGGATGACGTCGCTTATGCTCAGCAACAACTCATAACCCTTGAACTCGATGGCGCACTCAAAATTCCACAAGGAGATTGGAAAAAAGCTTCTGTAATAATAAAGGGAGACTCTATTAAACCAAGCATTATGATTGCTTCAATTGTTGCAAAGGTGACTCGAGATAGACATATGAAAAAACTTTCAAAAAAGTATCCTAAGTATGGCTTTGAAGTACATAAGGGATATGGAACCAAGAGGCACAGGGAGTGTATTAAGAAGTACGGTTTATCTAAAGAACATAGGGTTGGGTGGTGTAAGATATAGGTCCCTGCCTACGCAGGGACAAGACAAAATATAGTCGCTACACTCCTTATTTTGCGTTGACTTTATTTTCAAAATCTGTTATCTTGATACAACTATGGTAATACGAATGCGACATACACGGGCACATACTGCCAACAGACGATCACACCATGCTTTGACTGCAAGTGCAGTAACTACAGACAAAGCAACTGGTGCTGTTCACCTTCGACACCGAGCTTCACGAGACGGTATCTACAAGGGAAAACAAGCAATCAAACCTGTTGAAAAAAAGGCTCCTGCAAAATCGACAAAAACTAAAAAAGCAGTAAAATAATTGAGTAATCAATTATTTTTTATAGTACTTTAATTTTATGGCGAATAGGCACCTTTCAAGATCAATAGTTTTGCAGTCACTCTTTGAGTGGGATTTTAACGCACTCAAGACAAACGAGGCACAAGATGTACTTGTGCGGAATGTTTTTGAGTTTGCGGACAATGCTGCAGATCTTGAATTTATGAAGAATCTCCTTGGTGGAATAATCGCTAAAGTTGAAGATTTAAATACTATTATTAATAAAGCTGCTCCAGAATGGCCTATTGATAAAATTTCTACAATTGATAGAAATGTGCTTCGAATTGGCCTCTATGAACTTCTTTTTTCTGATAGAGGAGAAGTTCCACCTAAGGTTGCTATTAACGAATCTATTGAGCTTGCAAAAACTTTTGGAGGTGAAAACAGTGGAAAATTTGTAAACGGAGTACTCGGTGCTGTGTATAAAGAAATTGGTGAACCAGGAAAAGATCAAGGCACACCTCGAAAAAAAGAGCTCACTTTTGATGAAATGCCTGTTGAAAAAAAAGTTGGAGCAGTAGTCTATGCAAAACAAGGAGCTGATATCTATTTTGCTCTCGTACACGATGTATTTGGACACTGGACTCTCTCAAAGGGTGGGCTTGAAGAAGGGGAAACAGATGCAGATGGAGTGAAGCGGGTAATTATGAAGGAGATTGGACTCACCGTAACAGGAGTTTTTGATAAATTAGGCGACAATGAATATGTTGCAAACCATCCAGAAAAAGGTAAACATCGAAAGCAGGTGCTTTATTATCTCGCAGAAGCAAACTACGAAGATGTAAAACTTGGAGAATCAGGTGGACTCGATGAAGCACGATGGTTCAAAGCAACAGAGATTCTCGATTTAAATTTTTATAACGATATTGTTCCACTTATAACCAAATCAATTCAGATTTTGATGCAGAAATAAAAAAATTATGACAACTCTTCCAGACTTCTCAATTTTAGAAAAACAAATAAACGTACAATTCAAAAACAAAGAATTGCTTAGACAAGCATTTACTCATCGTTCATATATAAATGAACATAAAGGTTCTTCTTTTGAACATAATGAAAGACTCGAATTTCTTGGAGATGCAGTTCTTGAACTTGCATCAACATCCTTTCTTTTTAAAAAATATCCAAAACGAAACGAGGGTGAACTCACATCTTTTCGAGCCGCACTTGTAAACACAAACACATTATCAGAAGTTGCATCAAAACTTGGCTTTAATGATTTTCTTTTATTATCAAAAGGTGAGGCTAAGGATACGGGGCGAGCACGACAATATATTCTCGCAGACACATTTGAAGCAATGATTGGGGCAATTTATCTTGATCAAGGATATGATGCCGCGTATGCATTTATCGACACAAATCTTCTTGGACTTACAGATGAAATCGTAAAAACTGGTTCATGGATTGATGCGAAGAGTTATTTTCAAGAAAAGTCTCAAGAAGTTCTCTCTGTAACTCCGCTGTATGAAACTATTCAAGAAGAAGGTCCTGACCACAACAAATACTTTACAGTTGCTGTTAAGATTAAAGACGAAACTATTGCAACAGGGAAGGGAAAATCAAAACAAGAAGCAGAACAAGAAGCGGCGCGGAATGCTTTGGAGAAGAAAGAGTGGATGCCGGTGTAGTCTTTGGCAGATCCTCACTCCCAACTACGTCATCCTCGCGCAGGCGAGGATCCAGGGGTTAAGTCAATCCATGTAGGATTAGACCCTTCGATCAAACGAAGCTTCCATTCTCTATTGTAATGCTTTAATTGTTTCTCTCGCACAATTGCATCTTCTATACTGTAATGTACTTCATAGTATACAAGTTTGTGTAG
>JBDLUA010000007.1:0-65306 GCA_039805545.1 Candidatus Parcubacteria bacterium | reverse complement strand
CTTCTAGAGTATTTAGCCTTACCAGTTAGTTCTGGCAGATTCACTCAGGCTATTCATGTCCTGAGCTACTCAAGAACAATAAAAATGGTTGATTCGCTTTCGCGTACGGGACTATTACCCTCTAGGGTCTTTCTTTCCAGAAAGTTCCACTAGCTAATCAATTTGTAACCATTATCCAGTACTTTATCCCTATTTCCATTGCTGGAAGTAGGAAATAGAGTACTGGAGTCTTATCGTCTTACAACCCCGTATATACGAATACATACGGTTTGGGCTTATTCCATTTCGCTCGCCGCTACTCAGGAAATCTTTTCCTTACGGAACTTTTTTTCTTTTCCTCTTGGTACTGAGATGTTTCACTTCCCAAGGTTCACTCCCGCTCTCTTTACAAGATTGGGTAACTGAGGTTTGCTCAGCTGGGTTACCCCATTCAGACATCTCCGGATCGAAGGTTGTTAGGCACCTCCCCGAAGCTTATCGCAGCCATACCACGTCTTTCATCGTCTCTAGAAGCCAAGGCATCCACTATATGCTCTTAATTTCCTATTAGGAAATCTTAAAACCACCACATAACTTTTTTCTTAGCTTTTATCTAACTTGTCTCAAATTTTCTCGTGAAAATTAATTGACTACTTTGACTCTTAATTCACATATTTTATTGTCAACGAACTCACGAGTTTATTTTTTCAAAAAAGACTGCGGTGGCAGTCTTTTGAAGTGAGTTTAAAACCCTCTTTTTTAGACCGTCTTACAGTTCTTTTTTAAATAATTCAACATCGTGTAAGTGCTATTATAGTCAGATTCAAAATAATGTCAACAGTGAAAACCCCCTTTTCTTTGCGACCCAAAATATGTCTGAAAATGCCCGTTCTGACTGATGCATTTTAGACATATTTTGGGTCTCGAAGCACGAAAAGACCCCTTTATAAAAAGGGATGAATTTAAAAAAGAAAAAGTTCATTAGCACGTCATCCCCGCGAAGGCGGGGATCTAGTTTAATTTTCAAAATAAAAGCAAAAGGCAAACCCTTCGGGTTTGCCTTTTGCAGTCCTGGATCCTCGCCTTCGCGAGGATGACGTAATTAGGATCGAGGATGGCGTATTTGAGATTATCGCTTGATTTCTGCTCGAATATCTTCAACGATTTCTTTTGCAGTATCCTTTGCTCCAAGTCCAAATGCAAGACCAAGTGCTACTGAGAATGCTACTACAACTCCTGTAAAGAGTGTTTGAATAAATGTAGCTGCAATATTAAGTTGGAACAATGCCGCAAGAATAGCAAAGATCCAAATTGACCACTTAGTGATTGATCCAAGAAGTCCTGCCTTGTGTACTCCGGCTGCCTTTGCTGCTGCAACAACAACCTTTCGCATAACCTCTGAAAGCACAATAGCAACAACAAGAATAAGAACAGCAACAATTACTTGTGGTAAGTAACCGATTACAATCCCTTGAAGGAATAGATTTACATCACTAAGTCCAAGTATACTGAACACAGCCATGAATGAAACAACTACAACAAAGTATTTTACAAGTTCTCCAACAAACAAACCTGAGTTGAGGTTAAAACCTGCTTTGTGAACAAGTTGTTTTGCTCCAGCTGCTTCAAGTGCAGTATCAATTTTGAGAGCTTTAAAAATTTGATTGATAAGTTTTGATAATGCCACTCCAAATACCCATGCAAGTATTACAACTATAATTGCAACGATAAGTTTTGGAATAAAGTTTACAACCCCACCAAGCAAACTGCCGAACGCATCAGCAAGTGCCATTTTCAGACTTTCAAATGCCATATATTTATTTAATTAAATTATTAAAACCTATTAATTGGGCTAGGCGGGGTTAAACCCTTTCAGATGAAAGGGTTTAACCCCGCCTAATACACCTATTCCTATTATATCAATATTTAAACTCCTATCCTATCTAAGAATATTTGATGTGGATAATCCAAAATATCCCTCACAAGACGGTCATACACCCCAAGACGATATTTAAAGTCTTGAACAGTTAATACGGTATATCGGAGTTGTTTACCGATTTCAGATTCGAGGGTTGCAATTGTATTCTTAAGAGTGTTTTCTTTCACGTCATCCCCTACAATCAACAGATCAATTCTACTATCTGGGTCTTGAATAAACACTCCTGCCCCGATTACCAACTTAAGTTTGCCGTGTCGACTTAATTTTTGAATAAGTGCATTAGATGACATCGGACTATTCTTCACTAATAGATTTTGGAGTGAAGTAAAGAGTTTATGCTCTAGTACTGTTTCATATCCTTTTGTTTTTATCTTTTGTATTTTGCCTCCTCTGTTTTCTTTAACAATAAAAAAGTTCTTCTTTTTTATTAAACCAATTTTTTCAAGTAAATTTAACTCTTTTTGTAAATTTGAAGAAGAAATTTTTGTTCTTGATGCAATAGTGTTCTTTTCAAAAATTTCTCCCGTATTAAATAAAAAGAATTTTAATGTTTTAACTCGTGCTGAGCTTCCGAATAATTTCTCTAATGCTTCCATAAAATCTAAAAGGATTACCAGTAATAAAGAGTGATATTAAATCACTCTTATATTGTATCAAACCTCTCGTAGATTACACCATTTGGATACACAAGTTCAGCAATAACTTGTCCAAAATCTAAATCCTTATATACAACTGCTCCAGCCTTAATAATAGTATTCTTTGGAATTATATATTTTGTTTCATCTTTAAATTTAAGAATGAATCCTCCAAGGTTAACCTCGCTTTTGCCTTTATTTGCAATAGAAATAGTAGACGAAGACTGGATAACAGAAATTTGTGGAACTATGGCCACAACCTCTGTACGCGATATCGAAGTATGTCCATCAAAAGAACCCTCTGCTAACACTTCGTAAGTTCCTTCATATACATACACATGCTCTACTTTCCGGCCTTTTTCGGTTTCAAAATCTCCGAAGTTCCATATAATCCTTGGACGCACATCAGCCCTTGATACCTGAATTTCAAATTCTAAAGGAGTGTTTATACATACTGTACGTTTGCGGCCGACACCAATCTTAAAACTTGGTGTCGGGCTATAAGAAACTACTGGTTCTTGTTCAATATGAGAAGATACCCCGGACGACGTACCTCCACTCGTATCGGTTGAAGTACTTACATCAGAAGCATCATCAGTATCAGAAACAATAGGATCGAGCACATTCACAGCACCAAAAGTAGGTTTGGAAGTTTGTAATGTCCCGTCGATCATCTGAAGAGACGCTCCATCATCATCTGCACCCATAGTACTCTCATATGTAATCGTATCTATAATTTGTTTTGAATTATCTGCAATAGAGATTGTTTCTCCTGTATTACTTAAAGAAAAAGTACTATCAAAAATTTTTCCAAAATAATCTTTGTAATCTGCAAGAACTTCTGCAAATGAATCTACAATAATTGCATACTCTCCAGGATTTAAAATTGATTGACTTTGCGCAACTAATTTATGGTAGATGTTATTTTCAAAAATATAATATGAATTCAGATCGACAAAACTATTCCCAACATTGTAAATCTCTATCCATTCCCTCTTGGTATCTGAACCTTCCGGGTTATACATTAACTCAATAATTTTAATTTGAGCGTGACTAATAAGTGGAATACACAAACAGATAATAAATGTAATGATTAAAAACTTTTTAATAGACATACAGACACTATACATACCTATGTTCATATCTTTATAAAGAAAAAGTAATAAAAAAATATTTACAATATATTGACTTCTTCAAACCAGTCGATATACTGAACATATGAATGGCCTTTTGGCCCACCGAGAAATCTCTACATGTTCTGTAGAGATTTCGTTTTTATAAGATATCTTTAAATTTATTCTTGATCTCGTTCAAATAAGCATTCTTTATTTCAAAAAGAAATCTTCTAAAGCGCTTCGAATCCAAATATCGTATTTGAGTCAAATTTATATTACTTATATCATTTAAAGGTACAACATATTTTCCTTTTTTATCTTTTGAAGTTAGTGGTAAAACTATACCACCACCAACACCAAAAGACTTAATAATGAGTGCAGGTCTTTCATATTGTTTATGTTTTCCATTTATCTCATACCCAATATTTAATCCAAAACTACACATCCAAACACTCCCTTCTCGTATTTCGATTCTTTTATTTCTCTCTACTTTCTTTTTAACTTCATTCCAATCATCAAAATCCCTTTCCATCATTTAAATATACTTACCCGCACTCAAATCTTTATAAAGAAATTGTCGCAGTTTAACCCTGGAACACATAACAAAAACCACCCTTTCGGGTGGTTTTTGTTTAAGCTTTTACGTTACTTTAAACGAGTCCACTACGTACTATAAGTAAAGTATTAGTTTACGTTAATAGTTGCTGTAGGTGAAACTTGTTTGTCATCAGGAATTTCTTGTCCTGCAACTGATGTCATAGTAACTTCTGAGTAGTCTCCGTTTGTTCCAGAGAGTGTGTATCGTACTCGGAATGTTGCTGTGTCTCCGTCAAGAACTCGATATCCTCCTGAGATTGAGTCAGCATCTCCTGTACTCTTTGAAAGAGTTCCATCAGATGTTGTTGTTCCAACAACAGTTTCATCAACTGTGAAATCAATACTTGATGCAAGAACATCGAAGTCTTCATCTTCTGCAGATACTGTGAAGAAGAAGTCGATGATTGTTCCTGTATTGTTGATTACCCACTTGAAGTTATCAACTGTAGCAGCTGAAATTTGTGCTGTTTGAACTTCTCCGTTAACTGTTCCAGAAAGATCAAATACATCTCCGTCTGCATTTTCAGCTGAGATAGCTGAACCTGTTACTGAGGCCTTGATTGTTGTTCCTTCTGTGTAGTTTCCGTCTTGTTCTGCAAGTGTTACATATACAACTGCGTCTACAACATCTCCTGCAGCGATTTCTAGATCACCTTCGTCGATTGTAAATGTAGCTGTAACTGTTTCTGTAGAACCTGAAGCGATAGTTGTGTCTGATTCCCAGTCAAAGTCATCATACTTTTCACCATCTACTTCAATCCAAAGATCTTGTACGAGTGCATCAGCTTCAAGTGCTGTTCCTGCATTGTCGATTTCAAGATCAACTGGGATTTCTAGAACTGTAAGATCTGAAGAATCTTCATCTACATCAAATTTGAATGTAAGGATGTCGAAATCTTCTGATTTCTTATTTGCTTCTACTTTAAGAAGTCCAGCATCTCGTGAGTCTGAAGATGATTTGATTCGTGCATCGTCATTTGCCGCTGCGTCTTCAAAATCAACTGTAACTGGTACGATTTCGTCAGCTTGATCTACTTCGTTTGTAAGAACTGCTCCGTTTGCATCTTCAACTCGAATTCGTGTAACAGCAACATCAAGTGTTGCTGCTTGTTCTGCATCGTTGATTGAATCAGATGCTGCGAGAGTCACGTAGAATCGTGCTTTTTCTCCAGCCTTTACAACTGTCCCTTTATCAAGAGAAATTGTAACTGTTGAAACTGAACCATCTCGTGAGAAATCTGAAGCATCTACTGATCCAACTTCTTCTCCGTCAAGTGTAACTGCTACACTATCGAGGTACTTTGAAAGTCGTGATGATGCACCAGCTTCTGTTGTGATTTCAACTTTAACTGATGTAACAGAAAGATCTGAGTTATCGTCAGCTTCAAGGTCGAATCCGAGTACATCTTCAGTTTTTCCTTCTCCAAGAGTTGTTTCTGTTCCTGAAGTTGTGTCATTGATTGATTGTACATCTCCGTCTCCACCTGATAGATCTGATGATCCTGTTGTTGATCCGCCTGTTGATGTTGTATCACCAGCGATCTTGTCTCGTGACATTTTTCCGAAGTATCCTGTTGCAGGAAGACCTACAGATGCTTGCCACTTAACTACAGCTGCCTTTGTAAGAGTACCGAAGTATCCTGTTGTAGGAAGACCTGCTGCTACTTTAGCATTCAAGAATGCTTGAAGTTCACTAACGTCTGCTCCTGTTGAACCTACTGTAAGGTCTCGAGTATAAGCAGCGTCTGCTGAAACTGCTGTAAGAGCAAAAGCTACTACAGCGAAGATCCCAGCAATTTTAACTGAAAATTTCATATATGTTTGATAATTTTTGATTAGTCAGATAGACAAGGTAGTTATATTAAAAACCCTACCTATCGTCCTGATAAAATTAATAATTAATTATTAATTCAAACTGTCGGTACAATTTAAATCGTTTTTTAGTTTTGGCTGTGGACGTACCCCACAACCCTTGCTTAACCGAAGCAAGTTGATTTGCACGCCTGTGCAATGCAAATCAGTATATTCACCAACTTACACACTTCGGAAGAAAATATGTAAGATTAGCTTCAAGATTTTAGGTCTGCGTTCTCTCTTTATCTAACCAAGTCAGAATAAATCGCGCGGAATAACCTAGAGATAACGGATCTCTTATCAATTGAGACTATCAGTGCATGTCATGACACCAAGTGTCATACTGCATATTAAGTTTTCAATGATCAATCGAGCCGAATATATATCTTCCAGGATCCTTTATATACGTATATATAAAGGTAGTGGAAAACTCCATACGGAGTTCGCCACAACATATATAGTACCTTTTTAGAGCAAAATAGTCAATAAAATCAACAACTGCCTCAGTTAAACTACGCGCAGTTAAACTACGCTAGATAAGTTGGTATTTTGCCCATCTTCGTTCTCCTTCTTTTTTAATTTGTCCTTTATCAATGAGGGTTTGGAGGGTTCTCTGGATAGTCTTCTCACTTACATCGAATATCACAGTTGATATGTCTTTTATAGAAACAATACCCTTATCTCGAATGACATCGAGCACCCTTGTTTCTCTTGTGTCTTTAGAGTCATTTGACTGTGAAACACCCTTCTCTTTGCTTGGTCGGAGCGAATTCGCTCCGACCGATTTAAAAGACATTTTGGGAGTATCTTTTTTAATGATTGAACTAGGTCTGACCTGTTTAAAAGACATTTTTTCTTCCGCTACCTTAGGTTGCTTGTGATGCTGGATTACAAACATGTCAGATTTAATGTGAAGTTGACCTAATTCACTTGCAGAGGATGTGGATAACTCTTCTATGTGCTTATGAAGGTAATTTATCTCATTCTTCATAATCTCTATATTGGAACCAGATATATATCCAGAGATAAAAGAAAGGGAGAGTAGTGAACTTAAATATTGTAGATACGAATGTACCCTATTAATATCACCTTCTTCGATTGCAGTCTTAGTTACAAATTGCGATACAGCCTCAAGGAGGAGATGTGAGGTCTTTTTGAGATCTTGATTGAGAACATCTTCGGTGGGAACAAATCGAGAAAGCATGTACACACCGTACACAATGCGTTCTGTTTTTTTAATTACAAAAGATACTTGTTTGTCCTTTATAAATTCCTTGTATTCATTGAACTTATTGGCAATATATTTATCTTCTTCGGTATGTCCTTTATTCATATATTCTTATATGTCTTTTATAGAAATATCTCCTATATATAGGACATTATCTCTTTTTAAAAAATAAAGCAAATATAGGACAGTCTTTTATATTTGAGCTTTATACAGTAAGGATATTTATCCACAGGTGTGTTAAAATAAAGGTATTATAAAAGGGGCGAGAATGTTGTCATTCCTGCGGAGGCAGGAATCCAGGCACGATAGATGTTATGTAATCCTGGATCCTCGCCTTCGCGAGGATGACGTCGCAAAAGCGCATTCGTAAAGCAATTATTAAAAGAAAAACAAATGGGACGAAAAAAGAAAATTGATATAGAAAAAGAAGAAAAAATACGACACTTAAAAGAAGAGACTCTTGAGACTATTTGGGCTATTGTTTTCTTTTTGACCTCAGTATTTCTTCTTCTTGCATCACTCAATAAAGGAGGCGTTGTCGGAGAAAAAATATACGCAGGGTTCTCTTTCCTTTTTGGAATTGGATACTTTCTTATCCCTCTCGTACTTATTACTCTTGGAATATCATTCCTTAAAGAAATTCGAAATAATTTTGCTACACCAAAAGTAATTGCATCTGTAATACTTTTTGTATCAGGATTAGCCTTCGTAAGTCTTCTTTCAACTAAAGGTGGTGCAGTAGGATCTATTATTGCAAAACCCCTTCTTGGCATGTTTGATTTTTGGGCAAGTCTATTCTTTACTCTTGGACTTATTATCATCTCTGTAATAGTGATGCTTGATGCAAAGATTAAATTTACCCGAAAACCAAAAGAAGAAATTCTATCTAACGAACCCACAAAAGAAGCAAAGGTATTTACAGAGACTAATGATATAAAGACAAATATCCCTCTTGAAAATGATTCAAAGAATCCTCCAGAAAAACCTGAACCAAAACCAGAACCAGTTAAAAAACCGGACCTTGAAGAAGATGAGGACATGTCACCAAAGAAGTCGAGTGGACTTGTATTCTTCCCTGGTTCAGTATCAGGAAAAGAATTTACTCCCCCTCCGCTTTCACTCCTTGAAAAGGATTCAGGTAAGCCTGGTGTAGGAGACATCAAAGCTAATGCAAACATCATTAAGAGAACACTCTTCAACTTTGGTATCGAAGTTGAAATGGATGAAGTATCAATAGGACCGTCTGTAACTCGATATGCTCTCAAACCAGCAGAAGGAGTTAAGATTAATAAAATAGTAGGTCTTCAAAACGACCTCTCTCTTGCTCTTGCTGCTCACCCTCTTCGAATCGAAGCGCCTATCCCAGGTAAGTCACTTGTAGGTATTGAGATTCCAAACACTCAAAAAACAAAAGTGGGTCTTGGTTCAATGTTTGATAATGCTCAATTTAATAATATGGAGAAACCCCTTCTTGTATGTCTTGGAAAAGGGATCACAGGACAAGCGGTGTTTAGTGATGTTGCAAAGATGCCACACATGCTTATTGCTGGAGCAACTGGTTCTGGTAAATCTGTAACAATTCATGCAATCCTTACTTCCCTTCTCTACCGAAACTCTCCTGATGATCTCAAATTTATTATGATTGACCCTAAGCGAGTAGAACTTACTCTTTATAATAAAATTCCTCACCTCCTTACAAATGTAATCACAGATGCAAAGAAAGCTATTCTTTCTCTTAAATGGGCAGCAAAAGAAATGGAACGGCGATATGAAATTCTTGAAAAATATGCAGTACGAGATATTAAGTCTTATCAAGATTCTGTAGTAAAACCTGCTATTGATAGTGTAAAAAATAAAGTAATTGATGCAGACCAAATGCCACCTGCAATGCCCTATATAGTAGTAATTATCGATGAGTTGGCAGATATCATGCAGGCATACCCTCGAGAACTTGAATCTGCAATTGTACGACTTGCTCAAATGTCACGAGCAGTTGGTATTCACCTTATTCTTTCTACACAAAGACCTTCTGTAAATGTTATTACAGGACTTATCAAAGCAAACGTTCCTACCCGACTTGCCCTTCAAGTAGCATCTCAAATCGATTCACGAACAATTCTTGATATGCCGGGTGCCGAAAAACTTCTTGGAGCAGGAGATATGCTCTTTATGTCAGGAGATATGGCCAAACCTATTCGAGTACAGTCAGCATTTATTTCTGAAGGAGAAGTTAAAAAGGTAGTAGAATGGCTCGCAAATAACTATGAAGGAGGTGTGTCCGATCTTAAACTAGAAGAACAATCAGGAGTCGCATCTATTATTGATTCTCTTGATGGAGGAAGTTCAAATGAAGATCTGGATGATATGTTTGAAGAAGCAAAAGCAGCTGTTGTCGCAGCAGGAAAAGGAAGCACCTCTTACATTCAACGAAAGCTTGGTGTAGGATATGCACGAGCAGCCAGACTTATGGACCAACTTGAAGAACAAGGAGTTGTAGGTCCTGAAAATGGTTCAAAACCTCGGGAAGTTCTCGTTGGAAGATCTACAGAATCAGGTCTGAACGAATATACACCAGAAGATAATCAAAAAGCCCTTAACCAAATGTAAGTATGCCCAGCAACACCATTACACCTCAAAAATTGATTCTTTCTATCGCTATACTTTTTTTGATTAGTTATGGATTGTTTAATAGCAGGTTCATATTAAGAGGTCCGGAGATCGCAATTGCAGGTCTTGAAGAAGACAAAGAGGTCATAGAGACAACATCAAAAGACTTCTCTCTTCAAGGCATCGCCACTCACTCTTCTTATATAACAATTAATAATCGACCAATTCTTGTTGATGAATTTGGTAATTTCAATGAAAAATTGCTCCTTTCGAATGGAGTAAGTATAATTGATATATATGCCAGAGATAAATTTGGTAAAGAAGTTCGAAAAAAAATTGATGTAGTTTACACTGGAGAAGATACTTCAAGCTCTACAGAACAAATCGAACAAATAGCTCTTCGTACCCTATCCGCATCTTCAACAATTGAAGAAATGGAAGAATCTGAATCAACAAATACAGATACAGCAACTTCAACTTCGGAAAACGTCATTCCCGCGAAGGCGGGAATCCAGTGATTATTTCTGGATCCTCGCATACGCGAGGATGACGGTATTCCATCTTCAACCGGATTTTAGAATTTTTTTATAGAATTATTAGACAGATATGTAATAGTAAAGAACATGGCAAAGAAAAAAACAAAACCAACAGTAACATCAGACAGTTCAATTGAAGATACACTTAAAGAAATAAAATCAAAATTTGGAGAAGAAGCAATTATGAAACTTGGGGATCGACCAAAAACAAACGTCGATGCAATTCCATCTGGCTCGATAGGTCTTGACGAGGCACTTGGTGTAGGAGGATACCCTCGAGGACGAATCATTGAAGTATTTGGTCCAGAATCATCAGGTAAGACTACCCTCACCCTTCATGCCATTGCAGAAGCACAAAAAAAAGGCGGTATTTGTGCATTTATTGATGCAGAACATGCACTTGATCCAGAATACGCAAAACGACTCGGAGTAAAGCTCGATGAACTTCTTATTTCACAACCCGATACAGGAGAACAAGCACTTGAAATTGTTGAGAGTCTAGTTCGAAGTGGAAAAATGGATGTAATTGTAATCGACTCAGTTGCTGCTCTCACTCCAAAAGACGAGATTGAAGGAGAAATGGGAGCACACCATGTAGGTAAACAAGCCCGACTTATGTCACAGGCTCTCCGAAAGCTCACAGGAATCACATCGAAGAGTAAGACGGTTGTAATCTTTATCAACCAAATTCGAATGCAAATTGGTGTAATGTTTGGTAATCCAGAAACTACTCCGGGAGGAAAGGCCCTTAAGTTCTATACTTCTGTTCGACTTGATATTAGAAGAATTGCTCAAATCAAAAAAGGAGAAGAGATTATGGGAGGACGATGTCGAATCAAAGTTGTAAAAAATAAGGTGGCGGCTCCATTTAAAGTTACTGAGTTTGACTTGATGTACAACGAAGGTATTTCAAAAGAAGGAGAAATCATTGCTCTCGGAGAAAAATATGACATCATTCAAAAATCTGGAGCATCATATGCATTTGGTGAAGTAAAACTTGGACGAGGATATGATGCAACACGAACATTCCTTAAAGAAAATCCAAAAGTAACAAAAGAAGTGCTTGACTTGATTAAGAAAAAATTTAAAGAAGAGGCTGCAAAAGAATAATATTTCCCCTTCCCTTTTGAACATATTTTGTTAGTATGGGGAGACTATGGCGATATTAAATTACAATGAAATAAAAGAGCGAAAATATATTGTACTCGATGGAGATCCCTATGAAGTACTTGATGCTCATGTATTTAGAAAACAACAGCGAAAGCCTGTTAACCAAACAAAGCTTCGAAATCTTATTAATGGTTCGGTTCGACAAGAGACATTTCATGTTCAAGATACCGCAGAAGAAGCAGATCTTGCAAAAAAGAAATATGTTTTTTCTTTTGTAAAAAGTAATCGTCAAACAGGAGTTGATGAATACTGGTTCTTTGATCGAGACAAACGAGCAAATCGAGCATGTCTAATGAAAGACCTTCTTGGAGATGCAACAAAGTATCTGAAAGAAAACTGCGAAGTAGATGCACTTCTTTATAATGATGAAGTAATTGGTATCACTCTTCCAATTAAAATGACATTTAAAGTTGTTGAAGCCCCTCCTGCAGTACGAGGAAATACAGCTCAAGGTGGAGACAAGCTTGTAAAAATAGAAACAGGTGCAATGATTACTACTCCTCTTTTTGTGAATGAGGGTGATAGTATTGTTGTGAATACAGCTGAAAATATATACGTAGAACGAGCCTAGTTAGAAAATAAAAGGCGGCCCCTGCGGGGCCGCCTTTTATTTTAAATTTAAAATTTAAATTTATCTTTAAAGTAGTTTCTTTGAGAATACATAATCGCAATCAAGGAGAGCAACAACCCTCCGAGTAAACCAATATCATTATGCGCATTCATGAGAATTCTTTGTACCGAGACTACTGTAAGAACAACCAATGCAAAAATAAAATACGCAACTCTCCAAGATTTATTTTGATCAATAAAAAACCAGAGTACATACAAAACAAACATACTAATAGTTATATGTGCAGAAGCATCAAATTTAATATCTCTTCCAAAGATTTCCATTGGTATTAATTTAAAAAGTATAAGTCCAAAGAACATAATCACCCCTGCTTGTATAAGTGCTTTAATTTTTCCTTTTTTTGTTCGTATCATGAAATAAGTATACCAAATAATACAAAAGGTGCGGCCCTTTGGGCCGCGCCTTTTGTATTATATTAACTTCGAAGATATGGCATAAGTCCCATGAATCGTGCTCGCTTGATAGCGTTTGCAAGTTTTCGTTGGTTCTTAGCTGTAAGTCCTGTTCGTTTTCGAGATAGAATTCGTCCGAATGGGTTGATGAATTTACTCAATACAGAAATATCTTTGTAGTCGATATGTTTGATTTGATTTTCTTCAAAATAATCTTTCATACTGTGTGTTTTATCTTAATAATTAGAAAGGAATATCTTCTGGGTTGATGTCATCTGTTGGATAGTCTATTTGACCTCCTACGTCTGCTGGTTCACTCGCAATTGATGTTGGAGCATCTGCTGGGGCTGATTCAGAACCATATGATCCTGTTCCACCTGCCTTCGCACCAAATTGTACAGAATCTGCAACAATCTCGGTTCGATACTTTTTACTTCCATCCTTATCATCCCAACTTCGAGTTTGGATTCGACCTTCAACATATACACTTTGACCTTTTTTGAGGTACTGTGCAGCTGTCTCAGCTGGTCGTCCAAATACTACGACGTTGTGATAATCAGTACTTTCTTGTTTTTTGCCATCTCGGTCCTTCCAGACTCGATTGGTTGCAAGTGCAAGTGAAGTAACAATTGTACCGTTTGGTAATGCTCGCTTCTCAGGATCTCGTGTGAGATTCCCGATTAATATTGCTTTATTTATATACATATATTTATGTTCTCAAAGTGACTTATAATAGTCAACCAAAAACTTTATCCTTTCTTTAGAACTATTCAACGAGCTTATCAATAGCTTCGTCTACTTTTTTATCATCTTCTGATTCTTCAGCTTCTTCAGTAGTTTCTTCTATTGTTTCAACTACTTCTACTTCAGCTTCTTGTGGAGCGTTTTTATCTTCTACACTCAAAACTGATGCAACATCTGCTGATGAAATTGGAGATTCGTTCTTTGTTGTAATGAGCAAATCTCGAATAATATCGTTTCGGTGTTTGATTTCTTCTTTTAATGCATTGATTTGGTCACCAGTTGCCTCAAACACTACCCAAGCAAAATATGCTTGATTGTAATGTGATCGTACTGATTCAACTGTGTGATCCATTGAATATGCAAGATTGAGTAATGCAGGAGCTGACTCGTTTTTAATAATGGCTCCTGTTGCAGTGATTTGATTTTTTATATCAGTAAATGCCGACACTGCGTCTTCTTGCGACATTTTTGGAACAAGGTGGAATGAATACTCATAGAGTTTCATGTCTTTTTCATCTTGTACTGATTCTATTACTTTTTTAGCCATAGGAGCTTAGATTACCACGGTTTTAGGGTAAATACAAGGTGTCCTACAGTAAAGAAAAGACTACTAGGCGACTCTCTAACCAGTGATTTGTCCAGCAGTTATTAGTAAAAATATATTAGAAATAATAGCAATAACAATACCAAAAATTGCTAATTTAGCCTTACTTTTAGATTTTATCGCAATTACCCCAAAAAGAATTGATGCCATTAAACAAATCACTGCGGCAGGTAAATAAATAGAAAATACACCGAAAATAAATGACATTACTCCAAATACACTACTTCTTTTGTTTGATTCCATAACTAAATTATGTCATCTTGCAAAAACTTTGTCTATCAATGCTTAAATATGAAACACTCTTCTCACATTCTCTCGTATTTTTTGAGCGAGTTCATCGTGTGGAATAGCCTTTATTTGGGCTATTTTGGCTAGTATTTCGATTACATTTCGTGGATCGTTTCTCTGTCCTCTTTTTGACTTTGGAGAGGCATATGGAGCATCTGTTTCAACCATAAGAGATTCAACTGGCACAAATTTTACAAGTTCATCATAATTAGCAAATGTAATCGGGCCCGTAAATGAAAGTGTCCAACCTTGAGAAAGAATTCTTTTTGCAATCTCAATAGTTTCTGTAAAAAAATGAAAGTGTGCATGAAGACTTGGATTCTGTACTTTGTATGATTCAAGGATTTCTAATGTTTCAGGATACGCACTTCGACAATGAATCATCAGAGGTTTGTTGTACTTAATCGCAAGTTCAATTTGTTTTTTAAAAAATTCTGTTTGTCTTGTTCGAATCTCTTCGTTATCTTCTCGAAAAAAATCAAGACCACACTCTCCTATTGCAAGACATTTAGGATGTGAGACAAGAGATTCAATCACTACAACATCTTCTATTTTTGATTCATCAACATTAAGTGGATGAATTCCAACAATCGCCCATACATGTTCATTTTCTTCTGCAAGAAAAATTGAGTTTTTGCTTGTCTCTACACATGTACCAATATTAAAATGACCAATGCTTTGAGATTGCATATCAGCAAGAATTTCTTGTCTATCAGGATTAAAGTCCGGAAAGTCGAGATGAGCGTGTATGTCGATGTATTTCATATTTTTATATCCGATTAAACACTGGTACTTCAGGCTTCTCAAACTTCTCTATCGCATCAAATATTTGTTTTGAGGCAGTTGGGATAAATGGTTCTACCATATGTGCAATTGTATGAAGTCTTGAAACAAGTTCTGCAATGATCTTTTTTCCTTCTTCTGGATTTGTTTTTACAAGTTTGAATGGTTCTGTTTGTTGAATGTATTTATCAAGTTCTGCAATATGATGCCAGGCAATATGTGATGCAAAATTTAGATTCAAAGAATACATTGCATCTACATAGTCTCCGATTTGATGAAAGGCAGTATCAGATAATACAACATCACTCTTTGAAATATTGTCTTGCGCCATTTTGAGAATTCGGTTTGTAAGGTTACCAATACCATTTGCAAGATTTGCATTGTACGCCTCTTTGAATCGATTCGTATCAAAATCCCCATCTTCATACGGGCTTAGTTCTCGAATTGCGAAGTATCGAAGCGCATCCACACCAAACTCATTCACCACATCAAGCGGGTCAATTGTGTTTCCAAGACTTTTTGAAATCTTTTGACCATTTAATGTTACAAATCCATTAATAATAATGTGAGATGTTGCTGGAAGCCCTGCTGCAATAAGCATTGCCTGCCACATTGCACTTTGTTGTCGAAGATTGTCCTTTCCACAAATTTGAACCATTGTAGAAACTTCTGGATTCCAGAATGTATTAAATTGCTCCATATTGTGTGGCCAACCAATAGTAGAAATATAGTTTACAAGCGCATCAAACCATACATACATCACTTGAGTATCATCGCCTGGAACTGGAATCCCCCATTGCATTTTTTCTTTTACTCGAGAGATACTAAAGTCTTCGAGTCCTTCTTTAATTTGATTTTTAATTTCATTCAAACGAAATTCCGGAATAACAAAATCTTTTTGTTCATATAAATTTAAAAGGTCTTGTGCAAACTTTGAATAAAGGAAGAAATAATTTTCTTCTGAAATTTGTTCAAGTGGAGTTGTTGGATGATCTATACACTTTCCATCTACCAAATCTCTTTCTGTTTTAAATAACTCACACCCCCGACAATAAAGTCCTGAATATGTTCTCTTTTCTATATATCCTTTTTCATTACATACATTCCAAAATGCTTGTGCAGATTTAATATGAACCTCGTCTGTCGTTCGAATAAATGCATCATTTGAGATAGTAAGCTTTTGCATTAATTCTTTGTAAAGTTCTGCATTCTTATCTACAAGTTGTTGCGCAGTGATTCCCACTTCTTGAGCCTTAAGAAAAATCTTTACTCCATGTTCATCTGTTCCAGTATTGAAAAAAACATTTTTTCCCATCTTTCGCATGAATCGAGCAATAGCATCTGCTCGAATAACTTCAATAGCAAATCCAATATGTGGCTTTGCATTCACATATGGCAATGTGGTTGTGATATAAAAATTCTTTTTTTCTTTCATAATTCTTAACCTTACGCCTTTGGATTGAGTTTTTCAAGTTCTGCAACTTTATCTTTTTCTACATCAGAAAGATACTCCATCAAAGCGGCAGCTACCGGAACAGCGATAATCATTCCAAGAAATCCTGCAAGTTGTGCCCCAACAATCAAAGACAAAATAGCAAGGAGTGAAGGAATTCCTACAATTTTCTTTACTACCAATGGGTGAATTAGGTGGTTTTCAAATTGTTGAATAATCAAATATAACCCAAGTGTAATAAGAGCCAAAGAAAATCCATCTTGAATGAGAGCGATTCCAATTGCTGGAATTGCAGAAAGAATTGGCCCGAAGATTGGAATAAGCTCAAATACTGCTGCAATAAGAGCAAGAAGCAACGCATTCTCAACACCAAGGATACTCAATCCTAGGTATGTGAGTACTCCGACGATTACCCCAAGAAGAAGTTGTCCTTGCATCCATAGACCAATCTTTTTTTGTGCTCGCTTCCACAAATCAATAATATATTTTTCATGTTTAATAGGTGTAACAACTCTCAAGAAACTTGAAACTCCATCATCTTGAACTGCAAGATAAAATGAAATAACGATAATCATCACAAAACTTAACAAACTACCGAAGATTGTTCCTGCTGTCTGAAAGAATCCAAATGTAGCTTTGCCTGCGTACCCTCCTACTTGTTGAATTAAATCTCCAGAACTCAGTGAATTTGTGAATTGATTAAATATAAGAGAAAGTCCTGGAACTTTTTCTAAATCTTGAGGACTAATTGCTTGAACATACTGTGGAAGAGTTATAAGAGTTGCTCTTATATCTTCAGCAAGAGGAGGTATTACCACTGTTGTAATACCTGCAATTGCAACAAAGACTCCAAGATAAATAGTTACCACAGCAAGAGATCTTGGAATTCGTTTTTTCATAAACCACTTAGTAATTGGTTCAACCGCTGACGCGATTACTACAGAAGTAAGAATCACCAACAAAAGATTTCTTAGAATAAATCCAAGATACACAAGAAGTAATATAACGATTCCTTTAATAATTGTTCCGCTTGTAATATGAATAGATATTGGTTGATTTGAGTCTTTCATACAGTTCATAGTATCACAAAAGTATGCAAGTTAAAGGGGTGGCCCCGCAGGGGCCACCCCTTTAACTTCACTAAATTTTTAATAACTTCTCGAACCTCTTCTCATCTTCTTTTTCAAAAGGACCGATAAGTGCAAGATTTAAATTCTTTTCTTTCATAATTTCCTTTAGCACTTTTTGTATTTCATCTGCGGTGACGGCTTTGATTTTCTTTATTACATCATTTGGTTTTAAAATTTCATCGTGAAGCAGTTCTTGAAATCCAAAAAAATCTGCAACATCTTCTGACGTTTCAAGTCCAATAGAAAAATTTCCAATAAGCATATCTTTTGCTTTTTGTAATTCAGAAGCAGGAATTTTTTCGTCACGAATTTTTTTGAACTCTTGCATAAGTACAGTAATAGCTTCATCGATTCTATCCAAAGTTACGCCTGAACGAACTCGAAAGACTCCTCTATCTGTGTAAGTTCTCACACCTGCACCGATATAATAGCAAAGTCCAAGTTCATCTCTCATTTTTCCAAATAATCGAGAACTAAACCCTTGCCCCAATACAGCTGCTGCAAGTTTGAGTGCATAGTTTTTTGGATTATACATATCAAAAGATCTAAAACCTAAAATAAGATGTGCCTGATCTATCTTTTTTGTTGTAAGAGAAAGTTGTGGTTTTGTTTGAATGGATTTCGTCTTTGAACGTGTAACCACTTTTTTTGTAGAGAGTGAACCAAATATTTTTTTAATTTGTGTAAGCACTTCTTTTTCATTAATACCTCCACCTACTACAACTACAGTCTTTGCAGGAACATAATGCTTTGCATGATATGAAATAAAGTCTTCTCTCGTAAACGCTCTGATATTTTCTTTTGTACCTATAATAGTTCTGCCTGCAGACATATCTGAATATAAAAGTTCTTGCCACTTATTTGAAACCACTTCTTGTGGTTCGTCTTCATACATATTTATCTCTTCAATAATTACCCCTCTTTCAATATCAATATCTTTTTGAGGAAAAGTTGGATTAAGATACATGTCAGAAACAAAATCTATAATTTTTGAAATTTTTTCTTTACTTGCCTTCGCATAATAGCCCGTATATTCATTTGAAGTAAAAGCATTTGAAGATGCCCCCATACTATCAATTTCTAATTTGATTTGATCACCCGTTCGGTTTGTTGTTTCCTTAAACACCATGTGCTCGAGAAAATGCGAAAGACCATTTTGCTCTTTAGATTCATAATCAGAGCCTGTTTCAACAAGAATCATACCAATAGCACTTTGACTATCGGTAAGTGGTACAGTAATTATTCTAAGGCCATTTTTAAGTACTGTCTTTTTGTATTTCATGATGGGTATTATACATAAATTAGTGTACAGGTAAATTGACAAACAAATCATGGGAGTTATTCTGAAATAGAATCCAGACACAAAGCCATGCCAGCTCTCATCAAGATTGGTGTCGTCGTCGTTCTAACTGCGCTCATTCTTCTGTTTGTCGCATGGAACGAATACACGCAGAAAAAGATAGGCGTTGAGACCTCCGGAACTTCCATCAAGATTTTTGGAGGACTTGGAACTGTCTTTCTCTTCATCGGGGGCGCAATCATTGAACTCGCTCTCGAATAACGAAGAGGCCAGCGCTGCGCGCTGGCCTCTGTTTTTTATAACTCCTCAATCTTCACCCTCTTTTGCTCTCCAGTATCTCTATCTCGGACTGTTACAGTATTATCCTCAAGAGTATCAAAATCAACAGTGATACATTCTGGAGTTCCAATCTCATCTTGTCTTCGATATCGTTTCCCAATATTTCCATTATCATCAAACATAACTCTGATTCCCTTCTTTTTTAAAAGATCATATACTTCCTTTGCTTTTGCAACGAGGTCTGGTTTGTTTTTAAGAAGTGGAAATACAGCACATTGATATGGTGCGATATCTTTATTTAATTTAAGAAACACTCGAGTCTCACCATTTACTTCATCTTCGCTATATGCACTTGAAAGTATTGCAAGAATGGTTCGCTCAAGACCAAATGATGGTTCGATTACATGCGGAATAAATCTCTCTCGTGTTTCTTCATCAAAATACGACAAGTCTACCTTTGAAACTTCTCCATGTCCTTTAAGGTCATAATCAGTTCGATATGCAAGACCGTATAATTCTTTTTTTCCAAATGGATATTCAAATTCAAAATCAATAGTTCGTTTTGAATAAAAAGCTCTATCTTCATCTGCAACTTCGAGTTCTGATACTTTTTTTGTATCAATTCCTACAGTAGAAATAAAATCCCATACTTTCTTTTGAAATTTTTCAAAATATTTTTCCCAATCTTTTGGATCAACAAAATATTCAACTTCCATTTGTGAAAATTCTCGAACTCGAAATAGAAAATCTCGTGGAGCAATTTCGTTTCTAAATGATTTACCAATTTGCCCAATTCCAAATGGAAGCTTTGGATGAAGCGTATCAAGAACATTCTTATAGTTTGTAAAAATACCTTGTGCAGTCTCGGGTCGAAGAAATGTTCGTGATTCTGAGTCTGCATTTGCTCCAACAAAAGTTTGGAACATCATATTAAATTGTGTCACTTCTCCAAGTGGATTTCCGTCAGGACTTTTAATCCCCTTTTCTACAATAATTTGATTCATCTGATCAGGAGTAAGTCCTACAACACTAATTCCATTTTCTTCAAGAATATGGTCAGCTCGATATCGTCTATTTGTCTTAAGATCTTCAACCATAGGGTCTGCAAAGTTTTTTGCATGACCACTTGCTTGATATGTTTGGGGATGCATTACGAGAGCAGCATCAATTCCATACATATCTTCTGGAGACTCTACAAACATATTCCACCAAATATTCTCAACATTTTTTTTGAGCATTACACCAAGTGGACCATAGTCAAAAAACCCCGCAAATCCTCCGTAGATTTCTGATCCTTTAAAGAAAAAACCTCTTCGTTTACAAAGAGAAACAATCTTCTCCATTTGTTCTTGATGTTCTGTTGATTTCATATCTTGTACAATACCTTATTTTTTAATTTTTAAAAGCATCCCTATCTTGAAACATCCCCATCACGATATTCGAGTGAATCCTCAATTGCTGTAGAGATATCCTCACCTTCTTGAGTTATTTCACTCTTAGTAAATGTATCTGTTCCGTTAAATATAATATGTTCTGCCAATACCGGCGCCATTCCAACCTGACTTATACTTGGAATAATACCAAATTGTATATGTATCTGTCGGGGAGCAATACCAAGATATCCGGTCTTTGCAGCAACAGAACCTAAATTCCATGTCAAAATTCTACTTGTCGAATCAAACGAGACACTCTCACTTGCTGGTGCAAAAGCTCCTTCATATTGAACATAATTTGGTATCTTCATAGTAACAGTTCCGTTTGAGATGGCATTGGTTGTATTTTTTAAAGTGATTGTTCCCGTGTAAGTAGTCCTTTGCTCAGCCTTTGGTGGAACAGGTCCTGAGTTTTGAAAAACCGAAGTATAGTGATTACTTTGTGTATCTAAAGTTACTTGAGTATTAAATCTAATTTTCTTAATAATTGAATTTTCAATTGTATCAGCAACTTGATTTTGAGGATTTCTATTTGCCTTAACATTAATTGTAAAGAGAACTTCTGGATTTGTAATAATTTGTTGAAGTGAAGAAGTAAGACTATTAAAAGAAAAAGATACGTGTCCTGTGGTACCAATTGGTATAGAAACAAGATCTTCTGCAGTTGTATAATCCCAAGAAATAGTATCAGTAAGAGATTGATAAAATCCCTCCGCAACACTTACTGAACTTTTAACAATTGAAGAGCCTGAGATTTTAAGGGTAATCATTGCATTTCGCAAAGGAAATTCGCTATTATTTTTAAATGTAATCATCGAAGATTGTGTCTTTGCTGGGTCAACAACAATGATATCATTATTATCCTGATCAATACTCAAATCCAATTCAAGAAACGGTCTTGTTATTGCAATCGTTGTATCTTTTGAAGAAAAGACCACTTGTGGTTCATTTGTATTTGGTTTTTGTAAACCTACCAAAAATTTAAAATATCGATCGTCTTTATTTTGTCCTTCAATTTTTCCTTTAACCGAAAAAGTAAGTGCTTCTTTAGGTTTAAGTGATTCTATAATCCAAGTTTTTTTGTCTTCTTGAGGAGAAAGTGTTGAACTTTTATATGAAAATCCAAAAGGATATACTGCTTGTACGATTACATTCTTAAGTGTTTGACTCGAATTAGAGACAAGCTCGACAGTAAAGTCTACATCCTGCCCTGCTGTTGTTTCTTTAACATTAGTAATCGTAAGCCTAATGGGAGTTGACGAAAGAACGACATCAAACTTTTTTTCTTTTTTAAAAAGTTTTGTAGAACCTTCTGCTTGATATGTTAAAAATATAGTAATTTCTTTCTTTTCACTTTCCTCACCAAACAAAAGACTCTGGTAATTCCGTTTCATTATTTCTCCAATAGCAAGAGAATCCACCTTCTCAGTTGTAGTTCGTAAGTCTTGTCCGATATCAGACGATGAACGAGTACCATCTGGGTATTGTACATCCATTTCGACATATGTTATCGGAATTTGATTTTGGTTTTGTGCAGTAACTTCGAAATTTAATACTTCACCCGCACCAATTGTAAGTGGTGCATTCACCAAAATATCAACAGAAGATGCATCAACACCCGAATTAAGATACCAAGTTATACCCAGGTATGCACCTGCACCAATAAAAAATATAAGTGCAACTATAAAAAATCTAAAAAACCAATTTGGTTTTTTTTCTTCAACAACTAACGCAGAATCAGTTATAGTATCAGCTGAATCAGATTGCCAATCATGCGCAACATCATACTCTTTTGATCTAAGAGGTTTTCGATCTTTTTGAGTTACTTGTTGATTTTGAGAATAGAGTTTTTTCTCGAGTTCTTCGATACGATTAGGTTTTTCAAAATTTTCCATAAAAGAATTATAACATTGAGTCGTAAAGTAGCGAAGAAAAGCAATTAGCATGTCATCCTAACATTTGCTCGAGGGCAACATTAGTACGTCATCCTCGCGAAGGCGAGGATCCAGGACTGCAAAAGGCAAACCCAAAGGGTTTGCCTTTTGCTAATTATATTTCTTTGATACAGACTGGATCCTCGCCTTCGCGAGGATGACGTAATTGAGAACAGGGATGACGTGCTAATTACAGCCCACTTGTTCTAATAGCAGCATTGATAAAAGGTGTGATTTGCTCTTTGTTTTTTTGTATATATTCCTCTATCTCTTGAGTATATGAGGTTTTGTTTGAAAGCGGCTTCACAGTAGCGTGCTTTTCGATATATCCTAATTGTTCGAGAATTCTAAACACAATAAAAATCTCTAATTGTTTTAATTGATCAACATCCAAATCATCTGCAATCGCTCGGTTGAGTTCTTGTTCGATAAAATCAAAAAGTTCTGGATCGGCCTCTTCCCCAATATAGAGACGACCGAGAAGATGGAGAATTTTTGTGAGAGTTTGTTTTTGAATTTGTTTGAGAGATTCAAAATAATATGATTTAAGAAATGTTGCGTTAGTCAAAATCCAACCAGTCTTACCGTGCACGAGAGAAACAAAACAGAGAGTCATGGGTTGAAGAGCGAATCTAAGGCGTGAGGACTGCGTCCTCACGCCTGTCGCCTTCGCAAACACAAAACCAAACTCACGTGTAAACACCGAAAGAAACACATCCTTCTCCCCCTGATCTTCGGTTTTTAAAATTATGGCTTGTGTGCTCAGTTTGGAGTACATATATCTAGTATATCATTGACAAATATTGTTCGGAGAGTAAATTTAACGATGGATAGAAAACTAGGTCTTGAGCCTAACTGCTCCTATTCAAAATAAACAAAAGAAGGAAACCACAGAAATGAACACTCCTGGAAAACACAATATCGAAGATGGTGGACCAACATGCAGTCCGGAAGACAGAGCTACACTCGCTCAATTGCTCACATTGACTGGTCCATTAGCAGTGAATCAACCACGCGACATTTCAAAGGAAACATGCCGCTTTTGGGAAAAACACGGCGGACTCTTGCAGTGTCGCTTGAGAACCTTACGGTATCGTCCTGCAAACCTCTACTGTGGCAATCTATACAGTCAATTTGATCCTGATTACTCGAAATTTGCAGATATCGCGATTTCTCTTCGTGAAATAGGACTAATCAATCTGATCGAAAATCCAAGAAGAAGTCCCGATATTGTACTTACGACAGATCTGTACCTAGCAGAGAGTCTGGGTAATCCTAAAGACAACTTTGCTGGAATATTTGTCTTAGGAAAATTCACAAGAAAAAATATGAACCGCGAAGGAAAACATATTCCACCGAACTGGATTGTGTTACCACCTAAGACTGATCTTACTGCAGGTGGGGACCTCGAATGGAGAATTCGCAGATTGATTGAGGAAATGCATCACAGACTTCTCTGATTCTGATTCTTTCATAAAACGGCGCGGACCCCTGGTCCGCGCCGTTCTTCTTTTTATAATTTTATTTTTACTCTACCCCACCTTCCTCACCACCACCTTCACCTTAAACTCATTCAATACAATCTCCTCACTAGGTAACTCACTTTCAAAAATAATTTCTTGAGTTCGAGTTACTGATTGAATCAAGTCAGAATATTTTTCTACAATAGTTTTGAATTCACTTGAACATGCAAGATGTACTACGATTGTATCTTCTGGAGAGAGTTCTGATGACTTTCGAAGATCTTGTAATGCTCGAATTAGTTCTCGTGCATCTCCCTCTTCTTTGAGTTCTGGAGTAATTGTAGTATCAAGCCACACATCAGTTTCAAGTTGTGCATTAAACTCAATATCTTTTACATTCACTTCGTCCTTAATAATATCTTTATACTCATCAGCAAGTGCAATTTTAACTTCAAGAGTTTGAATTGGCTGTCGAACCTTAATTGCTTCCTTAGCTCGAACTTCAAGTGCTTTAGTTACAACATCTCGCACTTCTTTCATTCCAACAAGAATACTTTCATCAAATGAATTATTTGTAGGCCATGCACAGAGATGAACACTTTCTACTTCATTCATCTCTCGTGTTCGAAGATAGGTGTCCTCTGCCTTAAATGGCATAATTGGTGCCATCACTTTTGCAAATTCTCGAAGTGAATACCTGAGTGTTGCAAGTGCAAGATTTTTATCTTCGCCATCTGACTTCAATCTATCTCGACTTCTTCGAAGGTACCAGGTAGAGAGATCATCTACAAAATCCATAAGTGGTCGTGAAGCCTTATCAAGTTCGTATCCTTCAAGTGCTTTTGTAATTTCTGAAGTTGTCTGTGCGAGTCGAGCAATAATCCATTTATCCAATATGTGTGAGCTTGAATTACTTGGCACAACAGAATCATCCTTATACATTTCATAGAATGTAATCACATTATCAAGCCGCATTACAATCTTCTTCATCGACTCGTCTACTCCTTTCTCTGAAAATCTCAAGTCATCTGCCTTTACTGCAGTTGAACTCATCAAATAATATCGAAGTGCATCTGCGCCATACTTATATAGAACATCTTCAACAGCTGGATAATTCCTTAAAGACTTAGCCATCTTCTTTCCATCCTCAGCAAGTACAAGTCCATTTACAATTACATGTTTAAATGGAGCCTTTCCAAAGAGTGCTGTTGACCATACGAGTAATGTATAAAACCACCCTCGTGTTTGATCAAGTCCTTCCGCAATAAAGTCCGCTGGAAATCCTTTATCTTTGAAGAAAAAGTTTCCTGGCTTGAATACATTTTTTGAATACGGATATCCTGCACTTGCAAATGGCATTGCACCTGAATCAATCCATCCATCAAACACATCTTCGATTCGTCTAAATGTTTTTCCATTTTGAACAAAGGTAATTTCATCGATATAAGGCCGATGAAAATCAAGTTCAAAGTTATCGTCATGAGGAATCTTTGCAAAATCTAATTCTTCAACATCACCAGTCTTAACAAACTCTCTTTCCATTTCTTTTAGTGCAAGTGTTTGTGTTTTATTCAATCCATCCTTAACAGACATCAACATCCAGATTGGGTATTCATGCGAAATAATAAGAATATTTTTATTTGAATATTTTGAATCAATATCATAGATAAAATCTCCTACTCGCTTTTTTATATCAAGGAGTGACTCCCCCAACTCATGTTTATGTTCATATCTATCTTCAAGATTTTTGAAAAAGTTTTTATATTCATCATTACTCTTTCCATTGAATCCTGTTTGAACTTCTTTGAGTCGTTCGTCTGTGATGATTTGATCAGAATTAAGACCACACCATTCTTTTACAATCTCTGCAGTCTCTTGCGCTCGCATAAGAGGTGAAACAAAAATAAAATCTATTTTTTTATTTTTCAAAGTTTGTGCAACTTGTGAGATATGTTCTTTGCCTTTTTGTGTTAGATGACTAGGCACTTCATTTGTATCAGAAGTTGTCTTTGAAATGTTATGTTCAGCTTCTCCATGTCGAAGAACCAAATAGGTGTTGGTTGATTTTGTTTTTTCTTTTATGTGTTCAAGAGATGAAAGCACCTCTACATCCTTCCTATCTTCTGATTTCCAAATTGGAATTGGTGTACCCCAAAATCGTGAACGAGAAATTGCCCAGTCCTTTGCCTCCTTGAGCCAATTACCAAATCGTCCTGTTCCAACCGCTTCAGGAACCCATTTAATAGTGTTGTTATTCTTGATAAGTTGATCCTTAAGATCTGTAACTTTAATAAACCATGATGAGGTTGCGAAGTTAAGAAGCGGCGCATCTGTTCGCCAACAATGTGGATATGAGTGAGTGTATTTTTCTTTTGCAAAAAGAGTTCCTCTATGCGCAAGCAGTTTAATTACTTCAATATCAGTCTCTTGTGGATCATGCTTTGGCTTTGCTTGTCGTCCTGCAAGATCTGTAACCTCCTCTTTTATTTCTCCGTTCATTTTTACATGTTGAACAAAAGGAAGATTGAATTGTTTGCCAAGATTGAGGTCATCTTCTCCAAAGGCAGGAGCAATATGTACGATTCCTGTTCCATCAGTTGTTGTTACAAAATCAGCAGGATACATTTTCCATCCATTCTCATAATTTGTAAGCGACTTGTCTTTTACATAATACTCAAAGACTGGCTTATATGATTTTCCGACAAGTTCGCTTCCAAGATATTCTTCTGAGATTTCAATTTGTTTTTCTTTAAAATTCTTTTCAACCAAATCTTTTGCAAGAATGTAAAACGAATCTTCGAATTTAAGTTTCACATATATAACTTCATTCCCTACTGCGAGCGCAACGTTTCCAGGGAGTGTCCAAGGAGTTGTAGTCCATGCAAGTACAAATGTATTTGGCTCATCAACTAATTCAAATTTAACTGTTGCAGAGATATCTGTGATATCTCGATATCCCTGATTAACTTCAAAGTTAGAAAGCGTTGTTTCAAGAAGTGGAGATACATGCATTACTTTGAAACTTTCATACACCAAACCTTTTTTATAAATTTCACCAAATCCCCACCATACTGATTTTGTAAAAGAAGGATCCATTGTTGTATACGAAGTATCCATATCAACAAATCGCCCAGTAAGCGGAACGGTATGTTTCCATTCTTTATCGTACTTAAACACACTTGCCTTTGCAGCTTGGTTAAATTTTTTTATACCAAATTCTTCAATGTCTTTTTTGGTAGTAAGATTATGTTCAGACTGAATCATCTTCTCAATTGGAAGCCCATGACAATCCCAACCCCACTGTCTTCGAACATGATATCCAAGCATTGTCTTATATCGAGGAATCACATCCTTCATTGTTCCGGCGAGAATATGCCCATAGTGAGGAAGTCCTGTTGCAAAAGGAGGACCATCATAAAAAGTAAACTCCCCCTTTGGTGAATCTTTTTCTAGAGATTTTTTAAAAATTTGATTTGTATTCCAAAACTCTAGTATCTCCTTCTCCTTCTGTGCAACCGCACTTAGATTTGGTTCGTTGTTTGATGTGTCTGACATATAAAACTATTACTAATTATGAGTAAAATGTACTCTTTTTAGAATAGTATGTCAAAAAGAAAAAAGCGGCGAAGGCAAAGCCTTCGCCGCTTTTTTCTTTTATTTACCAAATATATTCTGGTGCGTTTTCTCTCGCATCTTCAAGATAAAATTGATACCCTATTCGAGGATCAGTATATTGAGCATAGTTTCTATAATCAGAAGAATAAAAACCATACCCAGTAGAAGGATTATTGTATGAATCTCCGTATGTTTGAACATCAGAAGAAAGTTCTGACTGTCGTGCAGCATGAGATACCGGATCTGCTGGGACCCTTACATTATTAATCTCCTTTCCTTTTCCAGAAAGAATTCCGATTATTAATATAACAATAAATGCTATTTCTATTCCTCTTTCCATACCTGGTTTTTCCATAATAAATAATTAGTTTTTGAATAATAGCATACTTTGTAGAAAAGTCAATGCTATACCATATACATCTCCTGCCCCCACTCTCCGTTTCCGAGGAATTCAGCTTCGCCCCTCAATATCTTTTCAAAAGGAACACACGAAAAGCACCCCTGTTCACCTCGTGGACATACAAATACCTTATCTACCCCTTCCTTAGAAGCTGTCTCTCGGGCATCAGCGACCTGCTTTGCAACTTTATATACCTTATCAAAAGATTCTTCAACATTTGGAAGACTCACCTCTTTAGGGTCATCTTCACTATCGAGATACCAATATGAAGCGCCGGTTACCTTTCTTTTTTGAAGTTTATTTAGAAGAAGTTGATAAATTGGAAGCTGAAGTGAATCTTCTTTTTCTTCATTCTTCCCTGTTTTAAAATCAAGGATATGAATACTGTCATCTTCTGGTTTGTATGAGAGCCAGTCAATTCGCCCGCAGAGAATAATATTATCCTCTTCTGATAAATAAAAATTAGGAAGCATATCTCCTTCTGGAAGTTTCACTATTTTTTCTTTCAACATTCCAGGATGGTCAATTACTCGTTGAATCATCGTTTGTCCTCGAGTCTTTGCATCTAATTCTTCTTGTTCTGTTTTAAATCCCCCCATCTTTCCATGAAATTTTTCCCACGCAGTGTCAAATCGAACAAGGAGCTCTTCTGGCTTATCAAATCTTTTATCTGCAGGATAGTTTGCAAGTCCTTCAACAACTTCATGCACTGCAGATCCAAGCGAGAGTGCAGGACTTACAATATTAATTTTCTTCCCCGTCTTAGGATTCTTATACATATTCTTCAAATAGTATGAACGAGGACATTTTATAAAGTCCCCCATCGAGGAGTGTGACACCCAAACTGCTTTGTATTTGTCTGGCATATATAAATAATATACTATTCTTAAAAAATAAAACCACTTAACAAATTTACTTTTTATAGTAATGTTTCAAAAAAGATCACAAATATATGAACATTCAGGCAGAATACGAACGACTTCAAAGTCTTGCTTCGACAAAAGAAGGTTGGAAGCAAGTTGAAACAGCATGGTACTTAGCATGTAATCATGAAGAAAGGGAAGGCAGTTGGTACAAAAAAAGTGCTTCAGCAGGAGACAAAGTTGAAGGATTTGCAATCGACCCTGTCACTAAAAAATCCTGTTGTGGAACTACATATGATCATCATTGGGCTCACCGAAAACTTTATGCTGAACTCTGCACTTCTGAAAAGGATACGAGTCGCATAGAAATCGACGATCGAATAATCGATGGGTGGCGTGGTACCATTCTTGATTTTCAAGTTCCATGTATCTTCATTGCTAATTGCAGATTTTTCCATGAACCTGACTTTTTGAAGGAAATTGAGAGGTCTATTCTTGAACAAAAACTTGGTCTTCCTTTGAGTAGTGTTTTTTTGGAAAAACTCTTACACTAATTATGGCGAACCTTTCGGGGTTCGCCATTTTCTTTTACATCTTCCCTGTTACCTTAATTCCAAGAACACTCAATCCTGTTTTAAGAACTTCCGCTACTTTTTTTGTAATAAGAAGTTTGTATGATTCATTTTCGTCACCAATGATTCGCTCATTTGCATACCAAGAATTAAATTCTCCAGCGAGTTCTACAAGATAATTTGCAACAAGTTGAGGTGCAAGTTCATTAATTGCTCTTGTGATTACAGATTCAAATCGAATAAGAAGTTTTTCAATTGTATATGTATCTTTATTATTTTTTGCATCCATATTAACCTCCCCCACCTTACCTAAGATAGACATTGCTCTTGTATATGCGTATTGAATATATGGACCGCTGTCCCCTTCAAACGAAATTGATTTTTCAAAATCAAAAATAATATTCTTACCTGGAGTTTGTTTGAGGATGGAATATTTAAGTGCAGAGATTGCAACGACTTCGATAATTTCTTTTTTCTCTTCTTCTGTATATTCTCGGCCAACAATTTTCTCTTCAACCTTTTGTTTTGTTTCTTCAATTAAGTCATCTGCGAGAAGCGCACCTTCTCGTGAAGACATCTTCTTTCCATTAAACAGCATAAGTCCATGCGTTATATGAGTTGTTTTTTGTGCTTCTTCTGGCTTAATCTTTGAGAGTGCTGCAAGCATTACTTTAAAATAATCTGTTTGTTCTGCACCTGTAATTACAATTGATCGTACAAAATTTCCCATTTCACTTTTAACAACAGCAAGACCAAGGTCTTTTGCTTCATATGTTGGAAGCCCTTGTGAATTTATAAATACTCTAGTATGAAGACCTTCATTTTCACCCTTATAAATAATTGCATCACTCTCTTCTGATTTTTCAAAAATACCCTTTGCGAGATTTTCTCGAACAAGTTTTTCTCCAATAGGTGCTGTTTGAGTCTCGTACATATATGTATCAAACTTTGTTCCAATTTTTTTATACATCAATTCAAAACCTTCAAGACTCCAGGCTCTACCCTTTTCATAATAAACTTGAAGTTCTGCGTCTGATTTTTCAAAAAGTTTTTTATTTAGTTCTTTTATTTCAATTTCTACTTCAGGACTTTCTTTATATTGAGTTGCACCATATACATAAGAATCTCCAATAAATTTTATTTTATCTTCAATTGAATCTTGATCTTGAGGAAATGTTTCCTTATGTTGAATCATTCCCCATACACACTTTGCAACATGTGGGCCAATATCCCCTTGATAACACATTCGTGTTACATCTGCTCCACCAAGTTCATACAATCTTGAAATTGATTCACCGATAGTTCCAGCCATCAAATGACCGATGTGAAATTGTTTAAATGGATTAGGGTCAATATATTCCATTATGATTTCTTTATCAGTATATTGAGTTTCTATTTTTGAAACAGGTTGTGCAATTTGAGATTCAAAATATTCTTTTGAAAGGTAGAAGTTTATGAAACCAGGACCGGCGATTTCGATATTAGAAAATTCGGGATAATTTTTTGTTTTTAAAATAGTTAAAACTTGTTCTGCAATTTCTTTTGGGTTTTTCCCAACTTGTTTTGAAAGTACAAGAGAGATATTTGTAGAAAAATCTCCATTTGAAATATCTTTTGGAAGTTCAACATCAAAATTAACTTGAGGTAGTTCAAGTTCTTTTAAAATTTCTTCTATATATTGTTTTATTTTTTCTTGCATATTTTTTGCTCGCTCCGACCGAATTCGGTCGGAGCGAAGGTTATTTTCCTGTACTCCCAAATCCGTTATCTCCCCTACTTGTATCAGATAATTCTATCACTTCTTCAAAAGTTGGTGTTTCTATTTTTTGAATTAGAAATTGGGCAACCTTATGACCTTTTTCAAAGGTATACTCTTCTATCCCAAGGTTAATTACACCAACCAACCACTCACCTCGATACCCAGAATCTATCACACCACCAAGGGTTTTGATACCCCCTTTATGAGAAACTCCGCTCTTGTCCCAGATGAGTGCTACGTAGCCTTGCGGGATTTCGAGGGCAAGTCCCGTAGGGACTTGCCCTCTTTCTCCTGGCTTTAAAGTCACGCTCTCTGTTGCAAATAAATCACACCCAGCATCCCCTGTGTGTGCAATCTTTGGAACAACAGCATCTGGATGTAGTTTTTTTACTTTAATGTTCATGAGTATACTTTAACAAAAAGAAAAAGGCGGGCAACCCTTCGGGTCGCCCGCCTTCAACTATGCAATATTATATTCTTTCAAAATTCTCAAAATATCCTCGAACATTTTTTCCTTACTTTGAGTTGCATCAACAACTGCATGTGGGACCTTCTCACAAAATTCTAAAAAGCCTTCTCGAACTTTATATTTGAAGTCCATCGGTCTTTGATCGAAATGATTCTTAGTATCATCACGACCGGATAACCTTTCCTCCCCAATCTCGGGAGGTAGATCCAAATACAGATAAAGATCTGGTGCATAATCACCAAGAACCATTTTGCGGGTGTCCCAAAAGTAATCCTTGAGTTGTTCTTGTCCTTGTGCACAGACATTGTAGGCAAAAGTTGCAGAATCAAATCTATCACTCACAATAATCTTCCCTTCTTTCAAAGATGGTATAACGAGATGGTTCATATGCTCTGCACGTGATGCCCACATAAGCATGAACAATGTTTTTCCATCTGCATCTTTGGCAAGAGGATGATCTAGGGCAAGAGTTCGAATTGCTTCAGCATATTCTGTTCCGCCAGGTTCCCTTGTAAGTAAGAATCTTTCACCAAAGAGTTTTCGAAGGTTCTCTATTTGAGTGGATTTTCCTGCACCATCACCTGCATCAATTACGATAAGTTTTCCTTTTGATGTGCTCATATTGGATTGAGTATATATTATTTCCTTAAAATTTCATCTATTCTCTTTGCGATGATAATAAAATCTTTCTCTTTCAATCCTCGTGTTGTCTCAGCTGCAGTTCCAAGTCTAATTCCAGATGGATTCACTGGTGTTCGTGTTTCTCCTGGAATTGTATTCTTGTTTACAATAATTCCTGCCTTTTCAAGTTTATCTGAAGCATCCTTTCCTCCTATTCCCTTTCCATCCATCCACACATCAACAAGAACTAGATGGTTATCTGTTCCTCCAGAAAGAATTCTCCATCCTCTTTTTTTAAGTTCATCAGCGAGTACTTTTGCATTCTTACATACTTGTTCAATATATTTTTTGTATGCGGGAGTTTGTGCTTCTTTGAGAGCAACTGCAACCGCTGCAATTTGATTCATATGTGGACCACCTTGAAGTCCTGGAAACACTGCCTTGTCTATTTTTTTATCCAACTCTCGTGTGTCTTTTTTTACAAAAATAATTCCAGATCGTGGACCTCTAAGTGTCTTATGTGTTGTTGAAGTTACAATATTTGCATAGGTAAATGGACTTGGATGGGCACCTGCTGCAACAAGTCCTGCAATGTGTGCCATATCAACCATAAGAAGTGCGCCTACACTATCTGCAATTTCTCTAAACTTTTTGAAATTAATTTTTCGTGGATATGCAGAGTATCCTGTGATAATAAGTTTTGGTTTTTCTTTTTTTGCGAGAGCAGCGAGTTTGTCGTAATCAAGCATAAAAGTTTTTTCGTCTACACCGTATGCAATTTGAGTATAAATTTTTCCTGTGAAAGAAACTTTAAATCCATGTGTAAGGTGTCCTCCATGAGAAAGATCCATTGCCATAATTTTGTCACCAGGATTTAGAAGTGCAGAATATACTCCAAGGTTTGCAGGAGAACCAGAAAGAGGTTGTACATTTACATGCCATTTATTTTCTGAAAGACCAAAAGTTTTAAGTGCTCGTTCGATACAAAGATCTTCTACTTTGTCTATGATTTCATTTCCGCCATAGTATCGTGCATGAGAATATCCTTCTGCATATTTGTTTGTGAGTTCACTTCCGAGTGCTTCAAGAACATCCTTGGATACAATATTTTCGGATGCAATTAAGTTAATAACTTTACCCTGTCGCTCTCGCTCTGCTTTGATGAGCTTTTCTACTTGTGTATCCTTCATGATGAATTCGTTAAAGCTGTTTGTGTCTTTTTTGTAGCACAAAGAAAATGCGGCGCGATCCCTTCGGGATCGCGCCGCTTTCGCAGCCATTTAGCCCTCAAATTGCCGCCCAACAATATTGTTTGGATGATTTTTATCAAAGAGTTCCTCACTCCCCTCAAGCAGGTATACATCTTTGATCCCTGCCTTAATCATCTCATCCCAACACGGTTCACAGCACCACCAATGACCCCAAAGATACAGGTCTGCCCCTTGCGGATTGTTACCTCTCTCCAAAGCATCTGTGATGGCACTTCGTTCAGAGTGATTCTTAGGATGACACCCTTCACAGAGTTCATACCCTTGTCCACTTGGGCAGTTTTGCTTCACTCGTTCGCACTCATGAGTTTCGTGATAATCACTTCCATTTCCGTCTTCACCGATGATTTGACCATCTTTAACGACAATAGCACCACCAGGCATAACCTTGTCGAGCGACATCGTTTGTGCGACTTCTTTTGCACGAGCCATAAATGGATTTAAAATTGAAACGTATTTGATCTCTCTTCCTTCTGGAAGATATGGATACTGAATGTTCTTCATGTCTTTGAGCATATCAGATTTGAAGAAAAGAAAAAGACGCGGTTTAACCCCGCCGGGGTTAAACCGCGTACAACAACGACACAAACATATTTGAAGTCAATATATTGCAATCTCTCTTATTTGCTACAATACCTCTATGCCAATGACCAAATTCGACACAATTTATCAAAATCTTTTAAAAGATATTATGAAAGACGGCATTGCCGAAAAAAATGCCCGAACAGGTCATGAGACCAAAGCGCTTCCTGGACTTACGTTTTCTATGGATATAGAGAAGGATGGCTTTCCTCTTCTTACACTTCGAGAGATTCCTATTCAACTCTTTGTTGCTGAACAGGCATGGTTTATCTCTGGATCTCGTAAACCTGCTGACTTCCTTAGAAATTTCACAAAAATTTGGGATATTTTTACAAATCCTGGAGATGTAGTAACTGTTGCATATGGATATCGATGGCGAAAGCATTTTGGTCGGGATCAACTCAAACTTCTTATTGATTTATTAAAAAAAGATCCAAGCTCACGACATGGAGTAGTTGTAATGTGGGATCCTGCAAGTGATGGACTTGGTGGTGTCGTAAAAAAGAATGTTCCTTGTCCATATACATTCACCGTAAACATCATCGGAGGAAAACTTCATCTTCATCTTGTAGTTCGATCAAACGATATGATTCTTGGATTTCCTCATGATGTTGCCGGTTTTGCATTGCTTCAATGTATCCTTGCACAAGAACTTGAAGTAAAACCAGGAATTTATACTCACACAATTTCAAATGCACACATCTATGACATTCATTATGATACTGCAAAGGAAATTATTAAAAGAAAACATTCACATAAAAAAGTTACACTTATGCTACCTCCAAAATCTTTTTCAAAAGCAGAAAAGAAAGATATTAAGCTTGTAGAAGAAATTACAAAACACTTCAAAAAACAATACAAACCCGCTCCCGCGATTAAAGGATTAAAAATTGTATTATGATTTCAACATTTATCATTGCAGCACAATCACTTGATGGATTTATTAGTCCAAAAGAACACACAACATCCCTCTCTTGGACAAGTGGTGCGGATAAAGAATTTTTTATAAAGAAAACAAAAGAAACAGGTGTAGTCGTGATGGGACGAACAACGTTTGAAACTATTGGTAAAGCACTTCCAGGAAGAAGGACTATTGTATATACCTCAAGATCTCTCAATATTGAAGGAGTTGAGACAACATCCGAGTCTCCCGCAGTCCTTCTCACTCGACTCGAGCAAGAAGGACACGAGTCTGTTGCAATATGTGGTGGAAGTTCAATTTATTCACTCTTCTTGGAATCAGGTCTCGTTCAAAAGCTTTACATTACCCTCGAACCAATTGTATTTGGAGAAGGTATTCCTCTTTTTTCAAAATTACACATGAAAAAACTTGAACTTATATCCTCTACCCCTCTCTCACAAAACACGCTATTATTGGAATATCAAATAATTATATAAATATGGGAATCCTCACAAAACGACAAATTCTTGAACGAATTAAAAGTGGTAGTATCCAAATAGAACCAGCACTTGATGAATTTCAATTGCAAGCACATGCAATTGACCTTAGACTCGGATATACATTTCTTATTCCAAAACAATGGCATATTACAGCACAAGGGCGTGAGGCACTTGCGTTTGATTATATGAATCAAAAAGATGATGTACAAAATTTTGAAGTAGTTGAATTAGAAAAAGGACAAAAGTTTGAACTTCTTCCAGGTGAACACATTCTTGCATCTACACTTGAAACGATTACATGGCCAGATGATGTAATGTCAGTACTCTATCCACGTTCATCAACTAATCGACGAGGATTATCTGTTGATCTTACAGGAATTGTAGATACTGGATATTCAGGGCAACTGATTATTCCAATTCGAAACAATACTCAAAGCCAAATTATCACTATTTATCCAGGAGAACGATTCTGTCAGGTTACTTTTGAAGAGCTTTCAGAACCTTCAAAGAAAGAGAAAGGTACATATCACAATAAAGATATTATTGATGGTTTTATGGTTCGAAATAAATATAAAGATGAGGTAAAACTTATCAAGGATGGGGAAATTGAAAAGATCAAAAAAGATTTTAGAGTAGAACTTTAACCTTTCTTATTCCCTATTGCTGCCTTCACAAACTCCGTAAACAATGGATGTGGTGATATTGGTCGCCCCTTAAACTCTGGATGAAATTGTGCACCCAGGAAGAATGGGTGTTGTGATTTTGGAAGTTCTGCAATTTCCATAAGTTTTTTGTCTGGTGAAGTCCCAGAAAACACAAGTCCTGAATCAGATAATTGTTCTACAAACATTGGGTTTACTTCATATCGATGTCTATGTCTTTCCGAAATACTATTTCCTTTTTGAATATTCCAATATTTTGTTTTTGTATATGCGTTATATGCAATAGTCCCCTCTTCGAGCACACAATCATAAGACCCTAGTCGCATTGTTCCTCCGTATTGATTGTTTGCAAGTTTTTCTTTTTGTTCAAGCATTACATCTATAACAGGGTACTTTGTTTTTGAATTAATTTCTGTTGTATGTGCATCTTTTAACTTTGCGACATTTCGTGCATACTCAACAACAAGCAATTGCATCCCATAACAAATTCCAAAGTATGGAATTTTGTTTTCTCGACAATATTTAATTACATTTATCTTTCCTTCTATTCCTGTCCCACCAAATCCTCCTGGAACAAGAACTCCGTCATATTGATCAAGGTTTTTCACCTTCTTTGGGTCTTTTTCAAATTCCTTTGAATTAAGCCATGAAATCTTAGCTTTTTTATTTAAATGATACGCAGAGAATTTTATTGCTTCAATTACGGACAGGTATGAATCTGAAAGAACGAAGTCTCCTGTATCAAAGTACTTTCCAACTACTGCAATATGAACTTCATCTTTTGTATTCTTTGTTTTTTGGACAAAGTTTTTCCATTTACTTAAGTCAGGAACACGAACAGGAAGACTTAATGCCTTAATAACCATCTCTCCAATTTTATCTTTTTCAAAATTAAGTGGAACATCATAAATACTCTCTATGTCTGGAGCAGAAATAACTGCACCCTTCTTGAGTCCACAAGTAAGCGCAAGTTTTTCTTTTCTTTTTTCATCCATTGGAATTGAACTTCGTGCAATAATAAAATCAGCTTGAATACCAAAAGAACTTAATTGTCTAATCGCATTTTGAGTTGGTTTAGTTTTCATTTCTCCAAGTGTTCCCGGAATTGGAAGATACGATACCATAACAAATATTACATCCTCTGGATTATGGAATTTCATTACCCGTGCCGCTTCATAAAATAATGCATTTTGAAAATCACCAATAGTTCCTCCGATTTCAACAATCGAGATATCTGCCTTACTATTTACTGCTGATTTTTTAAAACGAGCAATTATCTCATCTCGAATATCAGGAATTGCTTCTACACATCTTCCACCATATGCAAGATTTCTTTCTTTTTCAATTACATCTCGATACACCATTCCAGAAGTCATATAAGAAAAATCATCTGCGTCTTTATTTGAAAATCTTTCATAATTTCCCATATCTTGATCAGTTTCAAGTCCTGAGTTTAAAACAAAAACCTCACCGTGTTCGGTGGGGTTCATAGTCCCCGCATCTACATTCAGATACGGATCAACTTTCATAAGATTTACTTTGTAATTCATGGACTCAAGGATGGTTCCTATCGAAGCTGTCGCTACCCCCTTACCCACTCCAGACATCACACCTCCAATAACAAAGATATACTTATGATTTTTCTTTTTCATACAAGAAATTATATCATATTGAAAAAGGCGCGGCCCCTGCGGGGCCGCGCCTTTTTCTAAGAGATTATTTAACCTCTACTCCCATACTTCGAGCTGATCCTTCGATGATCTTCATTGCGCCATCGATATCTGTAGCATTGAGGTCTGGCATTTTCTTTTCAGCGATTTCTTTTACTTGTGCTTTTGTAATTGAGCCTACTTTTTTTGTAAGATTTGTTCCTGAACCAGATGTGATTCCTGCAGCCTTTTTAATGAGGTCTGAAGCTGGAGCAACCTTATATTCCATTGAGAATGTTCGGTCTTCATACACAGTAAGTACAACAGGTACGAGTTCTCCCATTCGAGACTGTGTGTCAGCGTTGAATCGTTGTGTAAATTCAGCGATGTTTACCCCTGCTTGTCCAAGCACAGGTCCAAGAGGTGGAGCTGGTGTAGCCTTACCTGCAGGTGCGATAAGTTTGATTACTTTTGTTATTTTCTTTGCCATAGTGTGGTTATATTATCTTATTTTCTTTATTTAGCAAGTCCGATTAAATCTTTCGAATCTGCAAAAAGTCTAATTCTACTGGAGTTTCTCGACCAAACATAGATACGAGAACCTTAACTTTTCCTCGTTCACTATCAACTTCTTCAACCTTACCTTCAAGATCCTTAAATGGACCGTCCACAATAGTTACAACGTCTGCAACTTCAATATCAATTGCATGTTTAGTTGTATCGTTAGACATTCGAGCAAACAATTCGTCTACTTCTTTTTTTGAAAGTGGAACCGGGAACACTCCTGCACCTACGAATCCTGTTACTCGAGGTGTGTTTCGAACTACATACCAAGAATCATCTGTTACGATCATGTCTACGAGGACATATCCAGGATAGACCTTCTCTTCTACTTCTGCTCTTTTATTTCCTTTAATCTTAATCTTTTTTTCAGTAGGAACAACCACATTAAAGATGTAGTCCTCCATTCCGTATGATTCTATTCGTTGTTTGAGGTTTCGAAGCACAGCATTCTCATATCCAGCATATGTATGAATTGCATACCAGTTTCGATCTCGACTTGGTTGTTGTTGTTTTGACATACTCAAAAAAATTATTTGGTAAGTTGTTGAATTCCAAGGGTAAAGATGTGGTCAAATAGACCTACGTATGCTCCAACAAAGATTGAAACAACAATAACAAGTAATGTATATGTTACTGTTTGCTTTCGTGTTGGCCAATTAACGTGTTTCATCTCTCCCTTTACTTCTTTGAAAAAATTGAAAATACTCATATGTTTTTGGTCATTTTTAAAACCCCTTCCGGGGTCTTGTGTCAATAATATACTACTCTTGAAAAGATTAGTCAAACGACTATTTTTCAATCAAATTCTCAAACAAGCTCAAAACAGTCATGGGTCCTACCCCGCCCGGTACGGGGGAAATATTCTGTACAATTTTAGAAACCTCCTCAAAATCCACATCACCCTCCAAAAGTTCTCCTGTAGAAGTAATTCCTACATCAATTACAGTTTGTCCCTCTGACACATGTTCCTTGGTAATAAGTTTAGGTTGACCTGTTGCAGTAATAATAATATCAGCACCTTTAGTAATTGATGCTAGATTTTTTGTTTTAGAGTGACATACCGTTACTGTTGCATCTTGATTCAAAAGCAACTGTGAAAGACTTCGTCCAACAAGAACAGATCGCCCAACTACGACAACATGTTTGCCATTTACTTCAATATTAGATTCTTTGAGCATAGTCATAATACCTTTTGCAGTTGCAGGTACGAGACCCCCTTCGCTACTCATTAATCTTTTAAGATTTGTAGAAGTGAGTCCATCTACATCTTTTTCTGGTTCAATTGCATCGATGATTTCAAACTGAAATTGTTTAAGATGCTGTGGAAGTGGAAGTTGTACGATAATTCCACAAATATCATCATCATGGTTAAAATCTCCAATAAGCTTTTGGACAAATTCCAAAGTAACATCTTCTTCGAGTTGATAAAATTCAACAGGTACTCCAAGAAGTTTTCCAAATTTAATCTTTTGATTAATGTATACTTGCGAAGCTTTGTTTTCTCCAATTTGAATAATCACCAGCACAGGTTTATGTTCCATTTTTAAAACCTTCTCTTTGAGAGCTTCGATATATTTAGTTTGTATTTCTTTACCGGATATAATCATGCAGGTAGTGTATGTGATTATTATTGTGTTGTAAAGAAAAGGGCGGACCCTTCGGGTCCGCCCTTTTATAAATAGAGTTCTTATTATTTAAGTTCGTATGTCACATATACTCGTGTAGTATATTTGTTTTCTCCTTTAGGAATTGTTGGCGCTACAGCAGTTTTCATAGAAACTCCCATTTCTGCACCACCCATTCCATATGCGTCATTTGGATAATATTGTGAATTATCCTCACTAAACGAAATCACATCTCCGAGTTTTACATTTAAATCTTTTGCAAGTGCAGTTGCCTTTACTTGTGCTTTTTCTACAGCATCTTTTCGTGCAAGATCATACAACGCATCTGTATCATCAATTGTAAATGAAATACCTGAAATATTATTTATTTGATATTTTGTTAATTCGCTGAGGAATTTTCCTGTATTTTGTGTATCTCTAACCTTTACTCTAATAGTTTGTGACACATTGTATCCAATAATTTTTGGTTCAGATGGAGGAGGACAATCCCCAACAAAACAAGGATTTACTGATTCATATTTAGGATAAATAGAATAGTTTTCTGTTTTAATATCTTTTTCTTCGACAGCATTAGATTTTAAATATTCAATAGCTTTATTAATTTTATCTGTTGATTTCTTCTGTGCCTCATCACTTGTTGCCCCTTCTTCATCTACAGTAAAAGAGAAAGAAGCTATATCTGCAATCGCAAGCGCTTCACCCTCTGAAGTAATAGTTATTGTTTTTGTTGGGTAGATTTCATCCTTACTCCAAGAAATAACTTCTCCTACTGTTTTTGAAATTAAAAACAATGCAAGAAGTCCAAAAACAACCACTCCAACCTTAAAACCGATATCTTTATATTGTTTATCCATAAATTATTATTAAATTTTATAAAACGACTAACTATACTCTAATAAGTCTTATTTTTCATTATAACATCTTGCCCTATTTTACAAATAGGTCTTTTTATGCTACAAATACACACATCATGAAAGTAAAGTCATCAATCAAGAAAGAAAAGGCAGGAGACCAACTCGTACGACGACGAGGAAAGCTCTATCGAATTAATAAAAAGGATCCTCGACGAAAAGCTCGACAAGGATAAATAAAAGGCCCTTAAGGGCCTTTTATTTAACACTAAATTTTTTTACACCAAGAACTTGTCCACTATCAGTTTCTACAAGAATTTTATACTCCCCTTCTGTAATTTTATTACTTACCGTATATCCTCGATATCCATTTGTATTTCCTCCATATATAGGAAAATCTATTTTTAATATAGTAACCCATTCATCTTTAGTATTCTTCTTTTGCCATTCATGAACAATCTTTTGATTAAATTTAACAGGTGCATATACGGACGTATAAAAATAAACAGGAGTTCCTCTTGGAATAAAATATTCTTGTTTAAAATTTCTAAAAGAAAACCTGTTTTCAAATCCAGAAAAAACATATGTTCCAGCATTTTTTTCAACCCTCTGATAAATACCGGAGTCCTTTAATGAAAGCGGGATCGGCGGAATTATATTTGTAAAATACATACTATTTATTAAGGCAAAAATTCCTCCAATAACATACACAAAATAAATATCTTTCCCTTTGGTCAGTTTTGGAATATATAATTTAAATATAAGAATATATACAAAAATAGCTGTAAGACTGAGTATTCCGCTTAAAACAAATACCCAGCTATTAATTGATCGAACTACAAGGGGTACCAAAAGAATTAAATATGTAAACAAAAGCATGTAAAGTGTACCAATTTGTACAAGAAAAAGCGTAAAATGTTTCTTAAAATATTCGGTAGCAATCATTCCTCCAAACAAAAGGAGTATGAATGGCCAACTTGCATAAAATGATGCGCTCTTAACATAAAAAACGGTGAGGGAACTGAAAAGACCTCCGAATGCAAATTGCATTACAAGAAAAATAAAAGATTGAAATCCTAATTGATCAACATCCTTTATTCTCTTTTGTTCAAACTTGTGCCAAATTAAAAGGCCAAACAAAACAAGAATAAAGTAAACAGCCAACAAAACATTTTCTGCTAGTAAATCTGATCTTCGTAAGGTTAAGGTATCTAATATAAATCCCCCAAGAAGAACAATCGGTGTTAGCCATTTTTCATTTTTATGAAGAAAATTAGAAATTATTTTCATGTAATTATACTAGCATAGTTTTTTAAAAAGGCGCGGCCCCGGAGGGGCCGCGCCTTTTAATTTAGTTTTCTTTAATAATTGGATTCGTATAACAAGATGCCTGCGCATTCATAGATACATATGATGGATTAGTTGAAGATGCAGCACACTCAAGCGTATATGTACCAACTGGATACGAATAACCGTTTACAGAAAATTCCGTTGGAGAAGTTCCTGTATCTTGTAATTGCGTATAGATTGATCGATTTTTTATTTTACATAATTGTGCATTATCTACCTGAACATAGAGTGGACAAGTTGTTCCGCTTGCCATATTTGGACTAAAGCTAAACCTTGTTAAAGTTGGTGTACCGTCATCGGTCGTTGTAGCATTACCACAAGCCACAACTTGATATCCCCAACTTCCATCAGAATCACATGTTGAATTGTATATAGTCTGAGAACCATTTACACAAGCAGAATCATTTGGTTTTGTTCCATTACATGAAATATTTACTTCAACTGAAGGACAAGATTTACTTTGTACAGTTGTTCCGTTGGTTGCGGTTACTATTCGATTATAAGTTCCGCCGTTTGTATACGTTGCAGTATATGTTCTTGCATTCTCATTTAAAATTTGAGAAGTAGGTGTGGTCCACCACTTATAAAAAGCGTTTGTAATTAAAGTTGCAGTATACGTAACAGGATCACCTGATTCAACCTCAGTATTATCAACCGTACAATCCAAAGTTGTGCACAAGTTAGACCCTTCAGAAACTGTCCAACTTCCATTTGTACATTGCCATGTTTGTTCTTTATTATTTACACTACAACCAGCATCAGCACCAACAGTATGACTTGTATCGCAAGTAGGGGGTGGGCATGCAGTATTAGTGTAGGATTTTATCCATTCACCATTTAAGTCACACTGTGAAGTACCGACACAATCAGAAAGACTTCTCATAAATGGGGCCATAACAGAATACTTTCCACCCGCTCGTTTGGTCCAATCTTCAACCACACCATCTGTTAATCCTCTTCCAGAATACCGATATGCCCCATCAAATGTCGCGGTTGAGTGTTCAACAATATGTTCGTCTCGACAAGTTGCATCTTCAACCATTCCTAATTCAATCAATTTATATCCATGAGTCCACGAGTCAGTATCCTCTCCTCTATTATAAAGCCTAAATGTAATTGTACATTCGCCATCATATTTCATAGTAGGGACATTTTCTTTGTATCCATCAAATCTATATGTATTTTTATTTGCCCATTCAACAGTTATATTCCCTTCATAATAATTTGTTCCTGGTGTACCAAAAAAATACCTAAACACCGGATAATCAATCATTGTCCAAGAACTAGTTTGTTCCATGAGCGCATAGAATGCCTTTCCTTCAGGTATTGTGTTCTCTGTATATCCAAGATAATTACATACATTTACAGTTTTTTCTGCCCAAGAATTTGAACTATAGATAGGATTAAAATATACACTTCCAGCAATCCAGGTATCTCGAAGCTCAGATTGAGTACAATCATCTCTGTCGAGCATGGATGCATTACTTTCAAAAGTATCCTCATTGACAGCTTTTGACTTACACATACTTGGGGTTACTTTTCCTGTTTCAATAATCTTTGTATCGGCGCTCTTAAAGTTTGATGAATCTCCACTATATCTTGAATACACTGTTACACTACACCCTCCATTATATGTGGCATAGTTAACATTTCTTTTATCTCCTCCAGGATCAAATGTAACAGTATTTTCTGTACCTTTAACAAATCTGAATACGTGATATCTTTTTCGTTGCCAACTAGATCCATTTGAATCACTTATTACATAAAAAGCGTCTCCCGTGTTGAGTGTTTGCCCAATATTATTACAAATATTAATTGTTGCAGATACCGGACCAACCCACTCTTGCTCAGTTTGAATATTTACAATATTTCCAGTAGAAAAATACTTTTTTAACCGAGCATCTTCAACATCACACGTATATGTATTTTTACACACATATGTAACAATTTTATCTTCAAAGCAAAAATCTTCTGGCTGATTGACACCACCACACTTCTCAACCGCATACACTCTTGTAAGAGAAATACTTGTAAGCATAAAAATGAAAACTACTGTAGGAATTTTTATTTTTTTAGACTTTACTTTTTTTATCACAACAAAAGCAAGTGTTAATAAAATTAAAATTGCTCCAATATAAATATATTTATACATATTATTTGCGTGTTCTGAGTTTACTTTTTGAGTAGTCTCGTATACAACCTCCCCTGTTTTATCCTTTATTTTAAAAGTAAAAAGCGCTTTATCTGAATCTTTCTTAATATTCTCTACTTTCTCATCAATTACAATTGTTCCTTCCTCATACATCTTTTTAGGAAACTCTTTTTTAAAGATTTCTATTCCTTCCTTATTCAAAGAAACGTCAATTATTACATCCTCTTCGACATCAATTGGCGCTTTATATTCAATGGCAGCCAAAAAATCATCATCTTCTAAAGAAAGTTTAAAATTAGAGAAAGAGTAGGCAGATTTAGAAACAATAACTTTATGCTCCATAGTTTTTTCTTTTTCCGCATATTTGACCTTAAAAATCAATGTATATTCGCCACCAGCAAAATCAACAGGGGTTTTTACTATTATATTATTTTTATCTAATCTTACTTGATCAAAATATTCTTTATTGTCTTCTAAATATTTTTGAAGATCTGGACTCTCACCATTTCTTTTGGATGTAGGTGTATTTATTTTTCTTATGGAGTTATTATTTGAATCTTTTATTTCAAAAGAAATTTTTGGTTCATCATATTCAAAATCAACACCCTCATCTTTAAAACCTACATATAAATCTGAGTTTTTGACCAAAGATGTGTTACCTTTTTCATCCAACACAAACGACTGTGTCTTAATACTAAAACCATCTTTAGAGTAGAGAACTATTTCTTCAACTTGAGCACCGGCATGCTTGATACAAAAAATAAATATAATAAAAGATAAAAACAAAAATAATTTCTTCATATTATCTATTATATATAAAAAATATTTTTTTACATTATTTTAATAACAAAAAAGCAGGTGGCCCTTTGGGCCACCTGCTTTTTTGTTATCTATATTTAGATTATCGTCTCCATTCTCGATTTCCTCCTCCGAATCCGCCGTTTCCACCGTTTGATGGTCGTCGTTCTTCAGCTCGAGCAATGTTTACAATAAGTTCTCGTCCATCAAAATCTTTTCCGTTCCACATTTCGATTGCCGCTTGTGCAGCTTCTTCAGTTTCCATTTCTACGAAACCAAATCCTTTTGATCGTCCTGTTTCTCGTTCTTTGATGATTCGAGCAGATGTTACTGCTCCTGCTTTTGAGAAAGCGTCTTGTAAATCTTGTTCAGTTGTTCGGTAAGGAATTCCTCCTACGAAAAGCCGTTTGTTGTTTGTATCCATTTAAGGTTCTTTAACACTATTAAAGTGTAAGCACGACACATATAGTTCTCTTGTTGGACCATCACACGACAGCTTACCCAAAGACACGATAGTTTTGTTACTTACAAAACCATAATACCACTTTTTCTAATTATACACAAGGCTAAAGAGTCTCCTTCCTCAAATTTTTCATAATCTCTTCTTCTACTTCACTTCTGTCTTTCCCATACTTCAAATATGAGAGTTGCTTAATATCTTCCACTCTACTAAGATCAAACTCTTGTTTTGATGGAAGTTTTACATTAAAAGGTTCTACAGGAACACCTTCGTTAAGCATTTTTAAATAGAAATTAAAGTTCTCGATATTCATAATATCTTTTTGAACAAACCGTGGTGAAAATTGTGATTCAAGAAATTTTGCATCTTCAGAACCAACCCTAAATACAGCAACACTTCCTACGTTTCCAAACACAGCATCACGAATACTCTCTTGTAATTGGGCAATAAACTGATGAGCAACACATAGACTTAATTTATACTTTCGGGCTTCAGATAATATTGCCGAAATAGAATCAGTTGTAATATTTTGGAATTCATCGATATATAAATAAAATGAAGGAAAATCTTTTCCAAGAGAATCGACCCGAGATAATGCAGCCATCAACAATTTTCCTACAATAATAAGACCAATAAGATTTGAGTTAATGTCCCCAAGTCTTCCTTTTGCAAGATTTACGAGTAAAATCTTTTTTTCGTCCATTATTTTTCTGAAATCAAAACTTGATTCCTTTTGTGCGATAACAGGTCGCATAATATCGTTTGAAAGAAACACATCAAACTTACTTGTGATATATGGAACAATATTTGCAAGTGAAGCTTCTCCTCCAGCCTTTGAAGCAATCTCAGTCCAGAACTGTACTACTGTTGGATTTTTACATTTAGAAATCTTCATATTTCTAAAGTTTTGATCAGAAAGCACCCGAGATACATCAAGAAGAGTATTCCCAGATTCAGGATCATCAATTACAAGCATTGTTGCATTTCGAAAATACTGTTCAAACATAGGACCTCCAGCAACTTTCATATCAAACAATTTATTAAAGATACTCATCATTTCGTTCACTACAAAAGTTTTTTGTTCAGGAAACCGAACATCATACTCAAGCATATTAAGACCCATTGGACGCTCTGTGTAACTTGGATCAAAATAAATTACATCCTCGAGCCGTTCTTGTGGAATAGCAGCAAGAATTTCTTGAATATCAGAACCATGTGGGTCAATCATACATACACCTTCTCCATTTTTGATATCTTGAATAATCATATTTTTCAAAAGAGTTGTCTTACCTGTTCCTGTTTGTCCAATTACATACATATGTCGAAGTCTATCCATATTTTGCATCCGAATATTAGTAATCTCACCCGCATGCTCATTTGTACCAAGAAGCACACCTTGATTTTGTTCAAGGTTAAAGGGTGCAGGAGCAGAAGTCATACCAAGACGCTTAAACTGTGCAGTGGTCTCTTTGCTCTCATCAGGAAAATGAATTATTGTTGAGATTTCAGAAATATTAAGTGGCATTTCATATTCCATATCAAATTGTCGATAGATAAATTTCTTCAACTCTTTCTTAATACTTCCTTTGTGCTCAACCCACTCAATTCTGTTCCCTGTCGGATTAGAAAATTGATCAAATGAAGATCTGATTTCAGATGCAATTACTTTTGCTCTGTTCTCCTCTTTACTCGATGTTACTACTCGAATATTTACAGAATAAATTTCATGCTTAATTTTTTGTCGAAGTCCTTCAACGAGAAACTGATCGATTTTTTTATCTTCACTCTTAGATGAAGATTCTGATTGAAGCGACGCGGCAATTTCAATAATTCCTTTTAAGATCTTGTTCGTCCCATAGATAAGTTTGTCAGACATCTTATCTTTCATGTATATCTCATCTGGTTTTTCTCCTTTTTCAACTTTTGGCAAAGCTTTTGCATAGTTTTTTGTATAAAATCCTTTTCCTGGTCGAATTACAAACTGTACACACGCAGCATCATCCATTTGTTCAAGTTTTGTAAACACACCAACAAGAGTATTAAGTGGATCAACTTGAAATTCCTCACTTGTCTTAAGGGGCTTAACCGGAAGTTCTTTTAGCTTTGCAGAATAGACAAAATGTGAACCTAGAGGGACAAAAATATTAAAATCATTTTTTTGTTCTGCAAGTTTACTTGAAGGAAAAAGCGAGAGCATTTGCTTTTCAAACATATCTCGAACTTTTTCATATACAGAAACATATACAGAAAACTGTTTTTCTCCAACAGGATTTGTTATTTCAATCGTAATATGTTCGTCAGAATAATCCGCAATTGATCGAAGTCCTGAAATAAGTGAATACATTTTATGAATGTGTTCCTGATTATTTTCTCCTGTTTGTTCTTTTTTTGGAATCAACACTTCAAACAAAGTTCTTTTAAGTGGTCTAAGTGTCTCTTCTGATTCTTTTTTGAATACAGGATATCCTTCTTTGAGATATTCCACCAAAAACCTATGAAAATCATCATTAATATGAGCATCTTGAAGCTTTGCAACAACTTCTATCGCATTAATAATTCCGTGTTTCTTAATGATTTCAATAAGAGAAGCCATTGTTTCGTCGTGTGCTTCTGGTTTTAAATCAAGTGTGATTGCATCTGTTTGTTCTGGTGTATGAAGAAAAGTGTCTGTATATACTTCTTGTTTTTGATTTGAAATAGTTTGAATTATTTCTTGAGTCTTTTGTTCTATGCCCTGCTCTGATTTTTTATCGATAATTTGTGAACGCAAAAAAGCAAGTTCTTGTTCAAGATTAGAAATTTTTTCTGTAAGTTGAGGAGATTCAAAATTTTGTTTTGTTTCCATTGAATATAGTATAGCAGAAGAAAAAAATAATTAGAGAAGAGTGTGGGAAAAATATTTGTGGAATCGACCCACAGTTACTAAGTTCATTTCGTCGTAAACTCCTCATTCACTAAGTACCGTTGGTCGCGGCTCGGCCATCCCAGGTCTGTTTCGTTTCACTTCACAGACACAGGGACCCTGGGCCTCCGCCGTTCGATTCCCGAAGCCTTCCTAAAATAAAAGAGATGAATGCTCACGCATTCATCTCTTTTATTTTTATGGGCGGCTATCGGGAATCGAACCCGAATCAGCGGATCCACAGACCGCTGTGTTAACCGTTACACCATAGTCGCCATATACACATCTGTGTAGCAAGATAGTACTAATTTTATAGGGAAATGTCCAGGAGAAAAGGCGGCCCGTTCGGGCCGCCTTTCGAAAAAAACAATCCTCATGTCGAGTAATAGTCCTCAAGGACCACAACAGGAAGAGAGGCAATGATTCGGCGCAGGTTAGAAATCAATCCGACAAACATCCCTAGCGATCTCTCTCGGGAAAACTCCTTTGCATCGTTGCAATACCAATGAACCAATTCAATGGTGGTGCGATACCGAAGATCATCTTTGACTTGAAGTTTGTAGAGTGCCGCCATTTCTTGAAGCTGTTTGAGGGCAGCATTTCTAACTCGCTCGATCTTTTGGAGGAACTTATCCTTATCATTTCGTTTCATGGGTTTTACCTTAGGTTTTCAAAAACAAGAATACCTCAAATCGAATACAAAGAAAAGCCTACTTCGTTAATCTTTCCTGAAAAATAAAGAGCCGAACACTTTGTGTTTGGCTCTTTATTTTTCAGTGCGCAAGAGAGGACTTGAACCTCCACACCCGAAGGCACACCCACCTCAAGGGTGCGTGTATACCAATTTCACCACTTGCGCATACACATTCACTTCTTATCGAGGTTTTTGATAAGTGCTTTGATTATACATATTTTTATAAAAGAGAAAAGGGGGAGGCCGAAGGCCTCCCCCTTTTCTCTTTTTATATTAGTCTTTCTTTTCTTCTACTGTTTCTACTGGAGCCTCTTCTACAACTTCAGGAACAACTTCTTTATGATCTTCTGTCGAGAACTTAACAGACATCATCTTAAATCGTTTACTGATTTCTTTAAGTGCTTTATCTCGCATATAGTAAAGTTTACTTCGTCGAGTCTTTGATCGTTTTACGATTTCAATCTTATCGATCATTGGAGAATAAAGTGGGAAGATTTTTTCTACACCAAAACCATTAGTATTTCGTCGTACTGTAAATGTTGCACCTGCTTCTGCACCATGTTTTCGTGCAAGAACGATTCCTTCAAACGCTTGAAGTCGTGTTTTTCCTTTTTCCTGGATTTTTTGCCATACTCGAACAGTGTCCCCGGTTCGCATATCGAGGTTTTTTCGTGAGGCAATATCTACTGGAGTTATTACTGTGTTCATGATTATTAAATTTATTAGTAGGAAGACTTTAACATAGTTGTTAAAATTTATCAATATTTAAAGAAAAAGGGTGGCCGCTTGCGCGACCACCCCGAAACGACGAAGTGAAATCAGACCCAAGCACGATGTCCAACACGTGCAGACTGATTGAAAGGAATGGCTTTGACACTTCCTCCCTCCTTGCCTTGCTTGTGTTGTCCATTGCGCTGAACTCTGCCGGACTTGGTCCGACCCACTTGATGCTGGTTTTTCTGAGCCATACCAAAATACTTTACATCAAATAGTGCTCCTTGTCAAAAATAAATCGCGCACGCAACAGGTTTTACCGTTTTAAGGTTTACCCCTCCTGTTGCGTGCGCGGATCCATCTGGTAGCGTGCGGTCGCTGACCCAAACAGGGCCAGAAAATTTTGGAACGAATTCCTATTCCTAATAGTACCCCTCTACTCCAATCGGTCAACAAGAGAAAGTGCATATCTAAAATCATCCGGAAAATCCGCTTCTATTTTTTGAGTAAAACCGTCTAAATCTTTAAATTCCAATGAATATGCATGCAAGGCAAGTCGCTTAAATCCAAGTAACTTCGGTTTTGATCGTGCATACAATGTATCTGCAATAACAGGGTGTTGCATATATCGTGCATGTACTCTAATTTGATGAGTTCGTCCCGTTTTAGGCTGTGCCTCCACAAACAACACTGGTTCATTATCAATCTTTACTCTTTGTAGTACATGAAAAAAAGTAATCGCGAGTTTGAGTTCGCCACGAGAATTTCGAGCAGTGGTTCGTTTTCTAAAATCTTTCTTATGCTTCCCTATTGGTTCTTGAATTGTAAGGTGATCTTCTTTTAGATTTCCATACAAAAAAGCTCGATAACTCTTTTTTATTTCTCTATCGTGAAATTGTTTTTTAAAAAATTCGTACGCTTCTTGAGTTAAAGCAATGAGTAGAGCCCCTGAGGTATCTTTATCAAGACGATGTACAATTCCATGTCTTTCAATTATTTCTCCGTTAGAAATTTTAAGTGGTTCACCCACTTCTTTTGTTTGAGGAAAATGTTCAATAACCCAGTCTGAGATTGTATATTCTTCTCGTTGACCACTTTTGTGGACTGAGATTCCTGCAGGTTTATTGATTATAATGTAATTAGAATTTTCAACAATAACTTTAATATCCATATAAAATTTATTCAAAATGCGAAGCATCTATTGCTTGTTTCACTTCAACCAAAATCAACTTTTTTGCAAGAAGCATTGCTCTTTCCAAAATTTCTTTATCATCCAATCCTTCTTTTTCTTTTTCCTCAAGAAGCGTATTCGCTAAATCACCGAGATTGGCATCCAGACCCTTTCCTGAAAGTTCTAGAATGTCTCTAAGTTCTTCTTTTGTAAATTCTTCTTTTGGTTTTTTAAATTGTTCAATCATGTCGAGAGTATATCATAAAACAAAAGCTCAAAATAAATCGCCCAACACTTTCGTGTTGAGCTCTTTATTTTTGTGGGCGATAAGGGACTTGAACCCCTGACCTTTCCGGTGTAAACGGACTGCTCTAGCCAACTGAGCTAATCGCCCTTGTAAGGTTTATATAGAATAACAGATTTTTAAAGTTTTGCAATTATACAGGAATCGTCCCACAGTTACTAAGTTCATTTCTTCGTAAACTCTTTCAATTTGAACTGTTTTATGTGGTCACAAGTCACTAAGTATAATTGTTCGTTCGCAAGCTCACTCCAATTCTACTAAGTGCTCGCGACCCCGCCTCGCGGTTGCTATCGCAACATCGCTGCGGCCGGCACAAGCTAAAAGTCCGGAGCAGTCCGGACTTTTTTAACGCTTGTGCCCCCTGCAGGAATCGAACCTACATCAACGGCTTAGAAGTCCGCTGTTCTATCCATTGAACTAAGGGGGCAATGGTTTGTTTGTTCCCTTAAAATATCAGTTTGAACTCGTTTCGTCAAAATTTCTACCTTCAAGTATTTGAACCTTTTGTTCTATTTGTTTTTTCTTGTGATTAATTTCATATTGAACTGTTTGATCTTGTACCACCTCAAACAAAGAGCCGTTGTTTACTTGTATATATAAATAAATTGCATAGCCGACACCAACAAAAAACAAAAATGTCGAAAATCCAACAATAATGCCCCAATCAAAAGTTGGCGAAATTCCAGACACCGCAAGTCTTTGCTTTCTCTTTTTAAAATAGACTTTTAGATTTATTTTTTTCATATGATAAGAATATTACCCGTCAAAATGATTCTTGTATTATGCATATTACTTGCATCACTTATCTTATAAACTTTAAATTCTTTAAGTTCGAGTATTTTTTCTTGATCTGTTATTTTTTGTATAAAGGAAATTGTATTTTTCAATTCTCCATCAAGAGAAACATAGAAAGAAATTGGTTGTATTTTATAAGAAGAACCAACTGTTTCTTCTGTTCCCTTTTCAACCTTTGTAATTTCAATTTTTATAGCGCTTTCAGAAGCAATCGCTTCAAGATTTCCGATAAATGGTATTATTTCATCTTGAGAAAGAAATGTTTTTTTAAATATTTTTTCCTTCTGTAATAAAGACTCTTGTTCTTTTTTTAATTTAGCAGCAGAATTTAAATTTAAACTTTGTGTATCTTCAGCATAGTGTGTTTTTATTAAATTTGTTCTAATTTCTATTTGATACAAGACATATACAACCAATCCAATTGCAGCAATGAACAGACACAAAGAAATTAAGAATGAAATGTTTGTTTTAGTTTTCATGATATGTAAAAGTTACACTAAAATTAATATCCTTTTGTTTTGCAAGCGCCTCTATTGGAATATCAAAATCATTGAATGTTGCGTCTGCTTTTACTTTATCATTAAACACAATGAGAGACTCTCGCGTATGTGCTACTGCCCTAAGAGTAATTTTAGAATCTTGAGAAATTTCGATTGAAGAAATTGATACTAGTCCAGAAGCATACTCAAAAAGAATTTTTGTTGCGCCAATAGAAGCTTCTGTTTTATCTTCGGTTATTATTTTACGACTCAACTGATACAAGTCTTCTGTCTTTTGGATATTTATTTTGTCTAGTTCAAGGATTTCATTATTAACAAATAATCCTTGTTTTACATATGCTTTTTCATACAAATACAGCAAGAGATAAGAAGAGGATATAAGTGCAATAGTGACAAGAATTACAATGGATGAATATAAGAAAAGAAGAGTAAAAAAACGAAATTTGTATTCTTTCTTAAGTATTTTATTTAATTCTTCAGATATAATTCTCATTTTATTTTAATTTAAACATAGACAATCCTACACAAGGGGCATATTTTAAAGAATCAGTTTTAGACATATTAGGAATATAACTTTTTAAGTCAAAACAATTTTTCCAAACATTTGCAGGAACAGCGTTTACCGCAAGATTGCTTTCAAAAAAATTAATGAAAGAAGGAGAATCGACACCAACTCCAGTCAATATTACGTTTTCTATCTTTATTGGATGTGTTTGAGGGTTTTGAGAAGTAAACCAATAAATAATTACTCTGTTCAAAATATCTTTGAGAGCCTGTGCGGTCTCCGGAGTAATTGGGCCCATGATATCTTTTGAATTAATCGCAATTGTTTGTGTATGTTGCACAAGCCCTTCTTCTACTACAGATATTCGTGTTCCAAATTCATCGATATACATAATTATATAAGGATTTTTATCCCCCTTATCAATCACACACCTTGCGATTGCGTGGGTTTCAGGTTCACATCCAACCATATAAATTCCACAAGAATCAAGAAGCTTTGCGTATTTTTCAACGATAAATTTTGGTATTGCAGTTACTACTACTGGTATTTGTGTATCTCGTATGTGAGATTTTAAAATTTTATAATCAAAATAAACTTCCGGTGCCGTAAGCGGGATATATTGATCGATATTATTTACAATAAAAACATCAATAGCACTTAACACTTCTTGAGGCACAAACATCTTAAAAACATATGTTTGTTCTTCAGGAACAGACACTTGAGCAAAAGTAATATTATATTTTTTCTTAAAATCTTTAAGGGCTGCCTTAAGAGGATCGCAAGGAGCGTCCGATATTGGATTTGTAAAATAATCACAAGTTTCACCAAGAACAACGCCATCAAATATTTTTGGAATAAAGCCTTGTTTTACTTTACTCATTTTTACAAGCTTAACAGAAGACTGAGTAATACTCAGTCCAAAAAGAGGTAAAGATAAAAATTCAGGTATTTTAAAAAAACCAGTATTCATTACCTATAGTATATAAGAGAGTGTTCGAGTAACAAAATTATTTATTAAGAAACATGTGTACCAGATGCAACTTTTGAATCAGTTTCAAGGAGTGAAAAATTTTGTTCAGAATCAATTGCAGCAAGAATCATTCCATTACTCTCAAGTCCCATCATCATTCGTGGTTTAAGGTTGGTTACAAAAGGAACCTTCATTCCAACGAGTTGTTCAGGAGAGATAAATTTTGCAATTCCTGAAAGGATTTGCCGTTCTTCTTCACCAAACTTTACTTTTAGTTTTAAAAGTTTTTCTGAACCCTCTACAGGCTCTGCACCTATAATCTCCCCTACTTGAATTTGTACCTTTTTAAAATCTTCGTATTCGATATATGTTGTGTTTTCTGTTTCTGACATGCCTCTATACTAACGATTCCATTGCTTTCTGTAAATCCAGATAACTCTGTAAGATAATTGCTGCGGCAGATGCATCAATTGATTCATTTTTTTGACCCATAGTAGAAAGTACTTGAGCAGAAGAAAAAAATTCATTATGCAACTCAACAGAAACACCTTTCTCCTCTAATTGTTTTTTGAAGGCATGTGCAAGTTCCATAATTGGATTATCTTTCATATCTTTATCCTTCGATTCACCGAGAACTACCTTTGCAATATGTTCGAAATTTATAATTTCAAGAATTTCATCAAACGCCTTAGGTGTGTTGAGTACAGTTTTATAAGGAAATGCAACAGACGCATTGTCATCACTGATTGCAAGACCTATTCGTTTTGAACCAAAGTCTATTCCAAGATGTTTGAGTGCCATACAAAGTATTATAGCAGAGGTTAGGATGGTGCAAATTAAGATTTTAGAAAAAGTTTATAAAGGGCTTATATAGGACGAAAGAAAGGTGCTTTGCTTTGCTCCTCTCCGCAAAAAAGAAAAACCGACATATGTCGGTTTTTCTTTTTGCGGAGAGGGAGGGATTCGAACCCTCGATACCCTTTCGGATATTCCGGTTTTCAAGACCGGTGCATTCAACCACTCTGCCACCTCTCCAATTAGTTGCAGTAAAAAGATAATAACAAAAAAAGGCTTTTTTGCAATCAATTATTTTTTATTTAAAAAATGTCCATAAATCAACTCGACAAAAAGGTTTTTTCGAATGATAATTACATTATGAATAAATCTAGGCCAGAAAAAATTTCTTGGCAACACTATGAACATGTGCATCAAGAAAAAACTATAGATTGGTTTTGGATTGTAGGAATAATAGCAATTGGTACTGTCGTTCTTTCTGTTTTTTTTCATAATTATTTGTTTGCGATAATTATTATTCTTTTTACAGCCCTTTCTTTTATATTTGTAACAAGACAACCTAAGCTGCTTGTATTTGAGATTTCAAGAAAAGGCATACGGGCAGGCAATACCCTTTACCCATTTTCACTTCTTGATTCTTTTTGGGTAGAAGACACAGAATACAGCGATAAAATACTTTTCAAATCAAGAAAACCTCTTTCACCTCTTATTGTCATTCCTTTTGACAGTACCCAAACAGACCCAGAACTTATACGAGATTTTCTTCTTGATTATTTAGACGAAGAAGAATTACAAGAACCTCTTCATCAAATATTGATGGAATACTTTGGGTTTTAATCCACAATTTGATTCAACTCATCCAATAAATCTCCACCCCAATCTTCTAGTCTCTTATCTACTTCATCCAAGTTTTCAAGAAGTGATTTTCCTTCTGAGCCAAGTCTTTGAGTAATCGCGTCTCTCTCTAATTGAATAAGACCTTGCATCTCAGCAATACTTACTTGAGTTTCTTTAATTTTATCTAAATGAAAAATAACAGGAGTTACAACAAATTCAAAAAAATATTTTGCTCGTTCTTGTGCATCAGCACTAGAATTAAATTTTCTTTCATACACCTCTGCTCGTTGAAGAATTTTTAAGGCAGCATCTTCAGGAAGACGCCCCTCGTCCACCTCTTGCGTTAACAAAGTTTCAATATTTGAAACAAATTCTTGATGTTCCTGGCTTGTATCAGAACTCGCCCAAATTCCTTCTTCATATGACATATCTTTTAGATTAACTAGTAATTAAATTAATTGTATACCATCTTGAAATTAAAGGACACATCTCTTATTATGGCCAAATAAGCCCTCGTAGTTTAATGGATAGAACGTAAGTTTGCGGAACTTACAATCCAGGTTCGATTCCTGGCGAGAGCACAAAAGAAAAAGGCGCCCTTCGGGCGACCTTTTTCTTTATATTTATTTTGTTGAAGCTTTTTTGATAGCTTGAGCGAGTCTTGATTTTTTTCGAGAAGCGTGATTCTTTGTAATAGTATTCATCTTTGCAGCCTTATCAAGAGACTTGTATGCAGCAGGAAGTGACTTCTTAGCCTCTTCTACTTTACCTTCTTTGATAAGATCTCGAATATTCTTAACTTCTGACTTCATAACTCGCTTTCGTCGTAGATTGAAAACTGCCTTTCGGTCAGATGCTCGTAATGCTTTTTTTGCTCCTTTTGTAATTGGCATAGTTCCAATAATGTACCAGTTTTATATAAAAAAGCAACCCCTCTCTTATGTTCCAATTTATTTCAAAGAAAAGTCTGGTAGTATATAAGACATGATAGTCAAAATTAAAGGTATAGTAGATGAGATAGTTATTGATGGAGTACTTCTTGATGTACAAGGAGTGGTATATAAAGCGATTGCAACACAGTATACATGTTCAACACTTAGACATGGACAAGAAATTACACTCCTCACCCATTTAGATATAAAAGAAAATTCACATACACTATATGGATTCTTATATGTAGATGAGAAAGAAATTTTTGAACTCTTATTACAAGTAAATGGAGTGGGTCCAAAATCAGCAATCTCAATACTCAACTCTTCTAATCCAAAAACTATTCTCGAAGGAATCGGTTCGCGAGATGCAGAATACTTTAAAAAGCTCACAGGAATTGGGCTAAAGACTGCCGAAAAAATTATTGTAGCGCTCAAAGATAAAGTTGAGCACATCCAAACTGAATCAAATACAGATAAACAAGATGCCTTGGAGGCACTTATTGCTCTCGGCTATTCCAAAAAAGATGCTCGAGATGCAATAACAGGACTTTCGCACGAACTTAATTCAAATGAAATTATCAAAGAAGCATTAAAAATTTTAGCAAGATAACGAAATCCTTGGTCAAACCCAAGATAATACACACAAAAAGACATGGACAAAATACTACGAACAATAGAAAAATTAATCCCAAAGAAAATTTATAAACTTGGACAACCAATATATCACTACACACTTACTCTCACAGGGGCAATTCGATATGGCTTCCCTGCTCGAAAAATTAAAATAATTGGAGTAACAGGAACAAAAGGAAAATCTTCTACTGTAGAAATTTTGAACTCAATTTTTGAAACAGCGGGATACAAAACTGCTATGGCAGGAACAATTAGATTTAAGATTGGCGATCAAGAACGGCCAAACAAGTACAAAATGTCTATGCCTGGAAGATTCTTTATGCAGAAGTTTATATATGATGCAGTAAAAGCAAAATGTGACATTGTTATTCTTGAGATTACATCTGAAGGCTCAAAACAATTCCGACATAAATTTATTTATCTAGACACACTTGTTTTTACAAACCTTTCTCCAGAACATATAGAATCTCATGGCTCTTTTGAAAAATACAAAGAAGCAAAACTTAAAATTGTAGATAATTTAAAAAAGAAAAACGGAGTGCTTGTGACAAACAAAGATAATGAATACTCAAATGAATTTATCTTAAGAAATAAAAATAGAAAGACTGTTTCTTTCTCCCTTTCTAACGCACACATAGTTCAAACATCCCCTATTGTGTTTGAATACAATAATTCAACATTTTCATCTCCTCTTGTAGGGGAATTCAACATCCGAAATATTCTTGGAGCATATCATGCAGCAAAATGTTTTGACATAGAAGACTCAAAAATCATTGCAGGTGTTGCACGACTTGAAGAAGTAAAAGGTCGGGCACAGTTTGTTCCTAATAATCTTGGGATAAGTATTGTGGTTGATTATGCTCATACACCAGATTCTCTTGAAGCAATCTACTCTGCATTCAAAGACAAAAGAAAAATATGTGTGCTTGGGAATACTGGTGGTGGACGAGATACTTGGAAACGACCAAAGATGGCAGAGATAGCAAATCAATATTGTGACTTTGTATTTTTAACAGATGAAGATCCTTACGATGAAGATCCTCTCAAAATTGTAAACGAGATGAAAAATTCTATCGACCCTGCAAAATTAGAAATAGATATGGACAGAAAATCTGCAATCAAAAAAGCGATTCAAAAAGCAAAACCCGGGGATGTAGTTCTTATCACAGGGAAAGGAACCGACCCGTATATAATGCGAGCAAATGGAACCAAAGAGCCTTGGAGTGATTTTGAGAAGGTGCAAGAGGTGTTAAAAGAAATATAAATAAAAAATGGCGGCCCCTGCGGGGCCGCCTTTTTTATTTAACCATCTGACTACATTTTCCAAAATACCCAAGTATCGGACAGTCTCTTAATGTTTTATTTTTTGGTGGATATGCCCCTTCAAGTCCATGATTAAATTGCCAAATCAGATTTGCTTGAGTGGTTTTATTTTTTGAAACTTGAACATTTTGAATTTCTTTAGAAGCAGGATTTTCGTTTAACATTTTTTTAATCCCTGAATAAGTTGCGTATGCAAAATAATCAAGTGCAATGTCTCGAAGTTTCGTATCAAGAAAGAGAGGTTCATAAATATACCCGTACTCAATCAAAATTGAACCCGCATCCAAACTCTCATTTGCGCCAAGTGCAATAAGTTCATGGTCTTCTATAACTCCGATCTGTTCCTCTTCCAGACTGCTTACAGGTCGAACTTTTTTTAATTCATTAAAAACATTATCAGCCAATTTTCTGCTCACATCATAATTTGAAAAAAGTTTTCCAGGAGTATAAATTGAAAACCCATCATACTTCCCTGCCTTAGTAGATTTTCTTCCTGCGTAATCATTAAAGTGCACATGAATAACGAGATCAAATTTTTGATTATTGACCCATTGATTGATTCCATATAGACGATAGATAACATCATCAGGGGCAACATTATGAAAATTTTTTTCAACATCTTTGAAATCTTCTTCGTTAATTTTTTCTGAAAAATTCTCCTTTGAAGATTTAATGAATTCTTCAATAGCACTTTTTTCTCGATTAAAGTAATTTTCAAAAATTGGATTATATCCCTTAGTATCACTTGCTAAGACAGGGTTGATTCCCTCTTCACGCGAAAGATAGTCAAACAGTTTTTGTGCAACAATCCGGTTGAGTTCAACCTCTTTTGTTTTTTTAAACTGTGCACCCCAATGTTCGTCATCATGCCCCGGAACAATCAAAATGTTTACCAGACGATCTGCTGTGCGATCTTGAGGAATATTAAAATAATTTTTTCTTTTTTCTAAAATATTAGTGAGAGAGGCAAATTCTCGTACCGCAGCTTCACCTCCTGTTTTTTGTGTTTTGATTACAGGAAAACAAACAACAATGATGATAGAAAGTAAACCTAAAAAAAATATAGTCTTTGCATTTTGTTTCACAAAAATATAATATCACAACATTATGCCCGAACTACCAGAAGTCCACACAACAGTAACGATGTTACACAAAAAAATTCGTAACAAAACGATAAAAGATATTTGGAGCGATTACGATAGTCCTCACTATGTCGGTAAAGAAAACATAAAAGACATTTCTTATTTTAAAAAATTTAAAAAAGAAATTATAGGAAACAAAATTCTCAAAGTAGTTCGTCGAGCAAAAAATATTTTAATCTATCTCTCATCTGGAAAGATAATTTTAATTCACATGAAGATGACAGGACACCTTCTTTGTGGAACATATGTACACAACAAAAACAAAAATATTTGGAAGGCGAACGAACTAGGTCCACTCCAAGACACCTTTAATCAATTTATTCACTTTGTACTCACCTTCTCTGATGGAACACATCTTGCAATGTCTGATATGAGAAAGTTTGCGACAGTCTCTCTTTTTCAAAATGAAAGCATATTAAAAAATAAACTTAGTTCGTTTGGAGTGGAACCACTCGAAAAAAGTTTTGATTGGAAAACATATAAAATTTGTTTATCAAAATATCCAAAACAAAAAATAAAAACGATTCTCATGAATCAAAATCTGGTTGTCGGAATTGGAAACATCTACTCTGACGAAATACTCTGGACATCAAAAATTAATCCTCTTCGACTTGTTGGGTCAATCACTGATGGCGAATACAGACTTCTCACAAAACACACAAAGGAACTCTTGTCGAAAGGAATTAATTTTGGAGGTGATTCTATGTCTGATTACCGAAACCCAGACGGACTACCAGGAGAGTTTCAACTTCACCACAATGTATATAGACGAACTAATCAGAAATGCAAAAGAAAGGGTTGTAATGGAACAATTCAACGAACTATTCTTAATGCGAGAGGTGCTCATTACTGTAATGTATGCCAGAAATAGTTTACTATTTCGAAACATACTATTAGTACGTCATCCCCGCGGAGGCGGGGATCCAGGTACGAAATAAAATATATAAAGAAATGGTTTAGATAGTATCTTACTGCCACTTACAGTGATCCTGGATCCTCGTATACACGAGGATGACGTGCTAATAATGAACTAGTAACACTACCTATCCAACATCCGAAACATCATTATTCCAAAAGTCACAGACACATTGAGTGACTCCTTCTCTCCCATCATTTGTATCTCAGCGATTTGATCTGCCTGTTCAAGTATGTCTTTTGAAATTCCCTCAATCTCATTTCCAAACACAAAACATGTTTTATTTTTTAGAGTAACAGTTTTGTAATCAACAGAGTTTTTTGATTGTTCTATACAGACAACTGTGTAACCTTCTTTTTTTAATTGTTCAACACACAAAAGTGTAGAAGAGTGATGTTCCCATGAAACAGACTTTTCTGCTCCAAGTGCACTCTTGTGCAAATCACTTCGTTCTCTTCCAAACCGGTCAATGGGTGTTGGAGTAATTCCACAAAGAAAAATTTTATCTATACCAAGAGCATCTGATGTTCGAAATATCGCTCCAACATTATGAACACTCCGAACATTGTCGAGCGCAACCACTACCTCTTTTTTAGTTTCATCTGATTTCATTATCTTGGATACTAACCTAAATTCTTTATAAAGAAAATGACGAGGTTTAAACCCGCCGGGGTTAAACCACGTCAAACTTGAAATAATCTCTTAATCGTGATAAAAATATGTTTACATGCGCCAGTAGCTCAGGTGGTAGAGCACCTGCCTTTTAAGCAGAGGGTCGAAGGTTCGAGTCCTTCCTGGCGCACATACATAAAATCGGTCTGGTCAAAATTGACCAGACCGATTTTATTTTTTATAACCCCAACACCCACCCTTCAAGCAACACCTCCAGTTCCCCCTCTCCCCTCCGCGAATCTCCAAGAATTTTTGTAAGCTGCCAAAATTTATTTTCAATTTCTTCTTTAGAATATTTTTCGAGAGCCTTCTTGGTATTTGAATAGACAAAAGGTTTGAGCCCTGTCTCTGAAGCAGATTTTGAATTTGCTACAAGTACAATATTTTTGAAACACCAAAACAATGTTCCGTGTATCTCCTCAACTGCAAAACTGTTTTTTAATTTCTGAAATTCAATCCAAAGATTCTTTTTATCTCGAGCAAGAAGGTAGTTAGTAATTGTAAAAATATTTTCCTTACTCTCTATCTTTTTTTTCTCCTCATAATTCCACACCTTCTCTGCACACTTCTCAATCTTTGTTAATTCTTTTTTATTCAAATCACCCTCAGTTAAAATGAATACATTATCTGATGCTTGCATGTCTTTCAAAAAAGCAAAGAGTATTTCTTGAGATTCAACTTCATCACAAACATCTTTGACATGCACCAGATATTTTTGTTCAAACAGTCCTCGCCCTCCACACATTTCAACCAATACATTTTGAGAAAGATTTGTCTGATCAATTTTAAAAACAACCGCATCAGGTTTTTCTGCAACCTTCTTTTTAATAACATTCAAAGCACTCTCAAGCGCTTTGTTTTTGTCTGTTCCGTAAAAAAGATACAACATACTATTTTAACTTTCCCCAAGATACACCAACTTCACAATCAGTCAAAACCGGAACCCCTTTCGTATCCATATCGTCCATAATTTTTTCCATAATTTTAGGAATGTGTGTTTGGGCAAATTCAACACATTCATCCTCTACTTCAAAAATAATTTCATCATGAATTTGAAGAACAAGCTTAATCTTGTCTTTCATTTTTTCTTTTGTCAAAAATTCATCAACTTTAATCATTGCAAGTTTTACAATGTCAGCCTCGGTTCCCTGAATCGGAGCATTGATTGCCATTCGTTCTGCTTGTGCTCTTATGAATGGAAGTTTGGATTGAATTCCATCAAAGAATCTTTTTCTTCCATACATTGTTTTTGTATATCCTGTTCGCTTTGCAAACTCTTTTGTATCTTCAAGATATTGAGCAAGTCCGGAAAATTTTTCAAAATATGTATTATAAAATTCTTGTGCTTCTTTTCTATCAACCTTCAAATTCTTTTGAAGTGCACTCACACCCATTCCATATAAAATTCCAAAGTTAATTACTTTCGCCTTGTTTCGTTGTTCTTTGGTTATTTGATCTTGTGGAATTCCAAACATGTATGATGCAACCCCAGAATGAACATCTTCTCCGTTCTTAAAGATTTCAATAAGTTTTTCGTCTCCAGACATCATTGCAGCAAGTCGAAGTTCAATTTGTGAATAATCAACTGACACAAACTTACACCTACTTTTTACTACAAAGGCATCTCGAATTCTTCTTCCTAATTCGCTCTTAACAGGAATGTTTTGTAGACCAGGTTCTTGTGAAGCCATTCTTCCTGTTGCTGATCCTGCCTGAAGGAATGTTGTTCGAAGTCGTCCATCGAGCCCAATCATTGCTGGGAAAGTGTCGATGTATGTTCCAAGTAGTTTTGTAAGTTCTCGATATTTCAAAATCTCTTCGATAATTGGGTGCTCGTCAAAAAGTTTTTGAAGGACTTCTTCTTTTGTAGAAAAAGATCCACTCTTCCCTTTTCTCATTCCTTTGTATGAAAGGTTCATTTTATTAAAGAGAATATCTGCCATTTGTTTTGGAGAACTTATATTAAATTCTTCTCCGGCATATTCAAAAATCTTTTTTGAAATTTCTTCAACTTTTGCATGATATTCTTTTGAAATTTCTTCAAGTAAATCAATATCAAGCATTATCCCGTTTGCAGACATTTCTTTTGTAATTGGAATGAGAGGTTTTTCTATTTCAAAAAATACCTTTTCTGAACCTTCTTGCTTTAATCTTTCCAAAATATATTCGTATGCGTCTTTAAGAGTATTCTTTTTTGTAAAAGAAAGAATGTCTTGATATGTAGGATTTGTAAGTGAAGACCTGAGAACCCAAAGTGCGACAGACGCTTCTTCTAACACATTTTGATCTATTTCTTCATGAATAACTTCCTCTTCATCTCCACCAAAAATTTCTTTTACTTTGTTTTGTAAACTTCTAAATTCAAGGTCTGCAAACAATTTTTGAACCCGTGCAACATCAACACCCTCTTTCCAACTTTTTTCTAAATCAAACTCAACGGGAACATCAGTTTGAATTGTTGCGAGCATTTTACTAAACTTTGCCTCTTCTTCATGTTCTTTAAGTAATGCAATAATTCTTGGTTTAAATCCATCTTGAATAAATGTTTCTTCTTTCTTTTCTAAAACTTTATATAAATTTTCTATAGTTTTATATTTTTGGATAAGATCGGTTGCAGTTTTTTCTCCAATACCTTTTACACCAATAATATTATCTGAAGTGTCACCTCTAAGTCCTTTATAATCCGGTATTTGATTTGGTTTAAATCCAAATCGTTCAATAACGCTTTTTTCATCATATAAAATAGTATCTTTGATTCCCTTTTTTAAAGTAAACACCTTCACCTTATCATCAATTACAAGTTGCAATGTATCCATATCTCCAGAAGCAATAATGACTTCAATATCTTTTTCTTTTGAAAGTTTTTGTGAAAGTGTTCCAATTACATCATCGGCTTCATATCCTTCTTTTTCCAAAATAGGAATATTAAATGCTTGAAAAACTTCTCGCGACTTTTTGATTTGTGTGATCAAATTATCATCAATTGCCTTTCGTCCTGATTTATAATCTGCGTATACTGCATGTCTATATGTTGGTTTTGGCAAATCAAATGCAGCAAAAATATAATCAGGTTTAAATTCTTTTATAATTCCAAAAACCATTGTCGAAAGTCCGTATAGAGCGCCTGTTGCTTCACCTTTTGAAGAAGAAAAGTCTGGTAATGCATGATATGCCCGATGAATAATTGCGTGTGAATCAAGAATTACAACTATTTTTTTATCTTTCTTTTTTGCCATATTATAATGTTACCTTTCTACTTTCTAATGTATCGTGTTCAAAATATATCCAATGTGCACCTTTTGGAATATGCGCTTTTATTTTGTCTGCCCATTCGATAATAACTAAATGTTCTGGATTAGAAAGAATCTCATCTAGATGAAGAACTTCTAATTCTTTTATGTCGTCTATTCGATACACATCAATATGAAAAACTTTTTTAAATGAACCAAAAGAAATATCATACGAGTTAATTATAGAAAAGGTTGGAGACTGCACATGCTGTTTTACACCAAGTTCTTTTAAAAATGTTTTTGAAAAAGTAGTCTTACCCGCGCCAAGATCTCCTACAAGAGCAAAAATTTCTGCGCTCATCGAAGTACCTGTCATCCCGGGCTTGACCCGGGATCTCGTAATTATTGGTAAAACATCTCGTCTTACAAAATCTCCCCAATCACTTTCCTTAAGAGTAAAATTCATATAGATAGTTTACCATAAATAGAAGCGGCGGCCGACCCTTCGGGTCGGCC
>JBDLUA010000006.1:0-12112 GCA_039805545.1 Candidatus Parcubacteria bacterium | reverse complement strand
AAATTGCGCACTTAAAAAATATCTGAAATACTATAACGAAGTGAGATTGCATCTAGGAATTAATTTAAAAACGCCAATGCAATTAGCTCAGTGTTCACAAGCTATTGGATAGAATACGGTGCTGTAGCGTTGCAATAGATTTTTGACTTAAAACTAAACTTTATTTAAAATCTTCCTAAATTCCTAACTCTACGACACCAATGTGTATATGCTATACTTCTCTCTATATGACGCAACAGGAGGCGATTACACTGCTTAAAATGGGTAAAAATGTGTTCCTTACAGGTCCGGCTGGATCCGGTAAGACATATGTGCTCAATACCTATATTACATACTTGCAAGAGCGAGGGGTTGAGGTTGCAATCACTGCCTCGACAGGAATCGCAGCGACTCACTTGGGTGGAATGACTATTCATGCGTGGAGTGGAATTGGAATCAAAGATCACTTATCTGCGAGAGATTTGGATTATTTGGAACAACAACAATATTTATGGAAACGATTTGATAAGGTGAAGGTTCTTATTATTGATGAGGTGTCGATGCTTAAGAATACAACGCTCGATATGGTGGATCGAGTATGTCGAACATTTAAACGAAACGAAAAACCGTTTGGTGGATTGCAGGTTATTTTGTCAGGAGACTTTTTTCAACTTCCACCGGTTGAGAGATATTCTCCCAAGGCTCACATGGAACAAGTTTCTCTCTATCCAGAAGCAGGAGAAGACATTATGTATGAAGAAGAGGATCAAGTTAAAACTCCTTTTGTCTTCACTGCAAAGAGTTGGAGGGATGCAGATTTTCATGTGTGTTATTTAAAAGAACAACACCGACAAGATGACAGAACACTCCTTAACCTTTTAACTGAGATTCGTTCAGGCGAAGTATCTGACGATTCAAGAGAACTTCTTCTTGAAAAAATAGTTACAAAAGATATTGAAGATGTCACAAAACTTTTTACTCATAATATTGATGTAGATAAATATAATCTCGAACAACTTGAGAAGCTAGATACTGAAGAGCAGATTTATGAAATGACTCATAGAGGAAAGGCGAGTGGTGTGGAAGCACTTAAGCGAGGTTGCCTTTCGCCAGAGGAGTTATGGGTGAAAGTTGGTGCACTTGTGATGTTTGTAAAAAATAATCCAATTGCAGGATATGTAAATGGAACTGTTGGAGAGGTAATTGGATTTAATCCTGATGGATTTCCTGTTGTACAGACTAAGGAGGGAAAAGAATTTGTTGCAATGCCACAACCATGGGCAATTGAAGACCAAGGAAATGTTGTAGCAGAAATTTTTCAGGTACCACTGCGACTTGCATGGGCGGTAACTGTTCATAAGAGTCAGGGTATGACACTTGATAGTGCACTTATAGATTTGTCACAAGCGTTTGTTCCAGGGCAAGGATATGTTGCACTCTCTCGAGTTCGAAGTTTGGATGGACTGTATTTGAAAGGAATAAATCAGCGAGCACTTGAAGTTCATCCTGGGGTACTTACGTTTGATCAAAAACTTCAAGAGCTTTCAGATATCATGACTGCGCGATTAGAGAAGACAGATCAAAAGAGAATTGATGAATGTATTGAGGAATTTCTTAAATCAATTGGGGGTGATGTAAACTTTGTTCCAAAAAAGAAAAAAGAAAAAGAAATTAAATCCAAAAAAACTACATACGAAATTACTCGTGATCTTGTATTACAAAAAAAGTCTGTCGAAGCAATTTCTTTTGAACGAGAACTTGGAGAGGGAACTATTCTTGAACATATCGACAAACTCCTTGAACAAAAGATGCTCACATACGAAGATATCGAATACATCAAACCTAAGAAGGTAAAAGATAAAAAAGATTTTGAAAAAATAATCAAAGCATTTAAGGAATTAGAAACAACAAAACTTAAACCAGTCTTTGAACATTTTGATGAAAAGTATGATTACGATGTGATTAAGTTGGCGAAGTTGTTTGTGGGTAAGTAGAATTAGTATGTCATCTTCGCTCCCAATTACGTTATCCTCGCTCCCAATTACGTCATCCTCGCGAAGGCGAGGATCCAGGACTGCAAAAGACAAACCCTTCGGGTTTGTCTTTTGCTAATAATAAAAAATGAACATAGATTTAAGATTATGGTAAATGACAGTAAGAAAACATCTAAACCATTTCCTTACATATCTTATTTCGTACTTGGATCCTCGCCTTCGCGAGGATGACGTGCTAATTCCTCACAAATCTTCTTAATCAAACTCGGACCTTCATAAATCATTCCTGTAATAAGGTGAATAAGCTCTGAACCGATTTTAAATTTATACATTGCATCGACAGGAGTGAATATTCCTCCACAACCAATTATAGTAAGTTTGTCTCCGTATTCTTTTTTTGTTTTTTCTATGAGGATATTGCTTGGGTGGAAGCATGGTTTGCCGGAGATGCCACCACGATATTCGGGAGGCCGTTCTGGGGTATGGGGAATATCCAAGTAATTTTTATTTAAATTTCCAAAGATTACTCCGTTGAGTTTGTACTTTACGATTATATCAAGAAGACTTTTTGTTTCTTCCCAAAATATATTGATGGGCATTTTTACATATACTGGCTTGGTACAAGGAATTTTTTTAATTTCAAAAAGAAGTTGTTCAAGAAGGTCTGGTTTTGTAAAAGTTTCACCGCCAAATGCATTCGGACATGAAATATTAATAGTATAATAATCTCCAATATCTTCTTCATTTAATCTTTTGAAACTGTAGCAATAATCTTGAATTGCTTCTTGTGTATCCGCACTTTGTGCATCATTTGTTTTTGCAATAGAAACACCAATTACAAAATCTTTGAATCGTCTTTTTCTTTTTAATCTTTTAATAATGACATCCACACCATCATTCTTAAGACCTTTGTTTACAATAAGTGCACTTGAGTTAGGAAGTCGTGCAAGGGTCGGTTTTGGATTTCCAAGACATGGTCGTGCGGTTACTGATCCAACTTCAACACCACCAAACCCAAGAGAAGGGAGAATCTGTGTAAGGTTCGCATTGTAATCAAAACCGGCAGATAGAATAATTGGAGTTTTGTATGTGATTCCATCAACAGTTTTTGAAATATATTTTCCGTGATATCCATAGGCCATGTCTATAATTTTTCGTGTAATGGGATTTGAACCGAGAAAAATTCCAATCCACACGAACACTTTATGAACTAGTTCAGGATTAAATTGAAAGAGTATTGGTTTTAGAATTCTTTTATACATTTTATAATCCTAATCCACCAAGTGTTGCAGTATAACTACTTATTGCAAAAGGTACTATGAATACTGCAGCAAGGAGTGGAAGAACAAAGAATACAACAGTTGCAATAAGAGTCCATTGCATGTATTTTTTTATTTTTTCCATTGCTGCATAGATTTCATCAATCTTTTTTTGTTGTGCTTCGATAAGCTGTTTGATTTCTGGTTCCATATACATATATTGTAGCATGTTTCAGGTTTGATATACTAAGATATATGAAGAATTTCTTTCTCTTTATTTTTGCTATTTTGTTTATATATCTATGCATAACGATATATCAAAAATATCCTGTATGGATTATTACTCAGGGAGATTATGTTCCATCTTTACCTTCAACAGACACTCCTAAAAATACAAAACAAATATCTCCAGCAGGACAATGGATTTGGGAATATTCAGTGGATATTTCCGGCAAAAGAACCGTTCCAAAACATCCAGAGAACTTTGTTTTAACACTTACTCCTGAGGGTCGTCTTACAAGTACAACTGATTGCAATACTGTCTCTGGTTCTTATGTTAGAAATGGTTCGACTATGAATATTGGTGCACTAGTAACTACCGAGAAAGCATGTAGAGGAGAGACATTTGAGTCTGTATATGTGAAAGGACTGTCTTTAGTATCAGATTATGCGTATGCAGAGGGGGATATGCTGGTATTGTATCTTGTACATAATTCTGGAATGATGGTTTTTTCTCACGAATAGTTTTACTCTCGCAAATTTGGTATTATACGAAGTATGAAAAGAGTTTATATATATTTTAGTTTAATTTTATTAATGGTCATTTTAGCTTCACCTACAAATGTATTTGCAGGTGAAGGGTTATTTTATTTCTTTAACAATACATACGGCCTTACTAATTTTAAAAAGTATTACAAAGACATTGATATTATTGCACCACAGGTCTATACAGTTGGATATGATTTAAAAATAAAAAAACCAAAAACTTCAACTACTAAAATTATTCGTGCCGCAAAAGATAAAGGATCAAACACTATTCCTCTTCTTGTAAACGCAAATTTCGACAAAGTTCTTATGTCAGATATTTTGCTTAGTGAAAAAGCACAAGATGAAATTATTCAATTTATGATTGATGAGGCAAAGAAGAATAAATTTGCAGGATGGCAATTTGATTTTGAAAATATAAACCATCTTGATAGAGATATGTATTCTGCTTTTGTTGCAAAGACATATAAGAAAATGAAAGAAAATAATCTTTCATTTAGTGTTGCGGTTATTCCTCGATCGACTCCGTATGATCCAACTTCAGAAGATCAAGATTGGAGTTCAGGATACGACTTTAAAGCAATTGCAAAAAACACAGATTTTGTTTCTCTTATGTCATATGATGATCCAAAATCTATTGGACCAGTCGCATCTCTTCCATACACAAAGAAGATACTTGATTATATGAAAACACAAATTCCTGCAGAAAAGATTTCTTTAGGAATTCCTCTGTATTGTTGGAAGTGGAATGAAAACATAGACGCACGAGCAGGTAGTCTTACTCACAAGCTTGCACTTGCCGAATATGGAAAGGGAAAAGATAAGAAAAAGGGGTATGATGAAGATCTTGGAGCTGCGTGGTATGAATATACTCTTAAAGGAGTTAAGTATAAGACTTGGTGCGAAAGTGAAGAAAGTGTTCAAGCTAAACTTGATTTGATTGACTCACAAGGGCTTCGAGGATTCTCTGCGTGGGCACTTGGACAAGAGCCAAGTTGGCTTTGGAGGTTGTTGAAGAATTCTTAAGTTGATTAAAAACTCAAAACGTGTTATACTTTTGTGGTAAGTAAATCTCGCTAGTTTTTGTCTTCAGAGAATGTGTTGAAGACGTAAAGGTATTTTGTCTTTATTTGAAAACTACAAAGAGGCATTACCTTACAAATTATTCAACGAATCATCCGCTCTAAGCGGGTATTCTCAATTATATTTATACAAACTATGTATCAAAACAAACCACGAAGTGGAGGATCTTCAAGATCAGGAGGCTTTTCAAAAAGTCGATCAAGAGGAGGTTCTTCTTCATTTAGTAGAGGGGGCGACCGAGGAGGATTCCGAGGTGGTTCTCGAGGAGGTTCATCATTTGGCGGACAACGACGACGATCAGGAGGACGAGGTGGAAGATTCCAGGGTTCTCATATTGATGTATCAAAATTTATTAACAAAGCAGTTGTAACCGAAGAGGTTGTAGAATTTATTCCAAAGCATGCGTTTGTTGATTTTGTACTTGATACAAAAATTCAAAAAAATATTGCCAAGAAGGGATATGTAGTTCCTACGCCTATTCAAGACCATGCAATCCCACACGTACTCGAAGGAGTTGATGTTGTAGGTATTGCTAATACAGGAACTGGTAAGACTGCGGCATTTCTTCTTCCACTTATTCACAAAGTGCTTCAAAATAAGAATGAACAAATTCTTATTGTTGTTCCGACACGAGAACTTGCAACTCAAATTGATGATGAGTTCCGAGCTTTTTGTAGTGGAATGGGAATCTTTTCAGCAGTAGTTGTAGGAGGGGCACCAATCTTCCGACAAATTAAAACTCTTCGATTCTTTAATAACTTTGTTATTGGAACACCAGGACGAATTAAAGACTTGATGGATAGAAAAGTTCTTGATCTTTCAACATTTAATACTGTTGTACTTGATGAAGCTGATCGAATGCTTGATATGGGATTCATTGGTGACATGCGATACTTCATGGAACGAATGCCAAAGGAAAGACAAACACTATTCTTCTCTGCAACTATGTCAAAAGAAATTGAAAGACTTATTGGAGAATTTCTTAATAACCCAGTTCGAATTTCTGTGAAGACAGGCGATACTGCAAAGAGTGTTGAACAAGATGTTATTTATATTAAACGAGGAGAATCAAAAGTAGATGTGCTTGCAGATCTACTTTCACAACCTGGATTTGATAAAGTAATTGTTTTTGGAAAAACAAAACATGGTGTAGAGAGACTTGCAGAAATGCTTATGTCAAAAGGTATCCAAGCAGAATCTCTTCATGGAGACAAAAGACATACACACAGACAACGATCTCTTAATGCATTTAAGAGTAATAAAGCTCAAGTTATGGTTGCAACAGATGTTGCTGCACGAGGAATCGATGTATCAGATGTATCTCATGTAATTAACTATGATGTTCCTGCTACCTATGAAGATTATGTTCACCGAATCGGACGAACAGGACGAGGAGGAAAGGGAGGAAAAGCGTTTACGTTTATTGAACAGTAAAATAAGAAACAATATAAAATCACACTTCTAAACAGGGGTGTGATTTTATTTTTATACACTTAGTATATACTTAATACATGGATCAATTTCTTCAAATGGATATTTTCTTCTTTATCACGTCACTTGTTGCGCTTGTTGCTTTATTCTTTGTAGTAGTAATTGGAATTTATGCAATTCTTATCATTCAAAAAATAAAACTTGTTATTAGAGAGTTTGAATTATTTGCAAAATTTGCAACCAAGACTGGAATGGAATCAGTAGAATCCATAAAAGAAAAGATAGATGAAGTACTCAGTCAGGGTGGAATTCTTGAAAGAATCGTTGCGACTGCATTGGGGACTATTCTTGCAAAAAGTTTTGCACGTCGTGGTAAAATAAAGAAAGATGTACCGAAAGATTAAAATCTGAAAAGATTTATTCCTGAAAACTTTTTATAAAATAATATAAATTTAAAAATGGCACAAAAGAAAGCACCAGCAAAAAAATCTGGTAATGGGTTAGAAGTTGGTCTTGCACTCGCAGGACTTGCTGCAGTTGCAGGAGGAGTATTCCTTTATGGAACTGATGCAGGAAAAAAGAAGCGAAAAGCAATCAAAGGATGGATGCTTAAAGCAAAAGGTGAAGTAATCGAAAAGCTTGAAACTCTCAAAGAAGTAAACGAAGAAAACTATCACAAAATAGTTGATGCTGTTGAAAAGAAATATAAGGCAGTTAAATCTGTTGCACCAGAAGAGTTAGAAGAGGTTGTAGCTGATCTTAAAAAGAGTTGGAAGAGTATTGTAAAAGTTGCGAAATCTCAAACATCTCCAAAAAAGAAAGTAGTAAAGAAGGTTGCAAAGAAATAAGTGCTATTTTACGATAAAAAGCAAGAAAAAAGCCCATAAAATGGGCTTTTTTCTTGCTTTTTTAATAAAATTATGTTTTAATCTAAATTCATTTTTATTAAAAATACTTACATCATGGAAATTAGAAATATTGCAATTATTGCCCACGTGGACCACGGAAAGACAACACTTACTGACAAAATTCTTCAACAAACAGGAATGTCAGATGGAAGTATGTCTATGGACTCAAACGCACTTGAACAAGAGCGAGGAATTACTATCTATGCAAAGAATACTTCTGCATTTTATAAAGATACAAAAATTAATATTCTAGATACACCAGGTCACGCCGACTTCGGTTCTGAAGTAGAACGAGTACTTCGATCAATTGATTCTGTACTTCTTGTTGTAGACGCCGCAGAAGGTCCTATGCCACAAACAAAGTTTGTACTTAAAAAATCTCTTGAACTTGGTCTTAAGCCTATTCTTGTTTTAAATAAGATTGATAAACCTGCTGCTGATGTTAAAAAAGCACATGATGAAGTATATGAACTTTTCTTTGATCTTGGCGCAACAGATGAACAACTTGATTTTGAAACTGTGTATGCAATTGGACGAGAAGGAATTGCAAAGAGAAACATGGAAGACGAATCAAAAGACCTTTCACCACTTCTTGATTTGATTTTAGAAAAGGTACCAGCTGCGTCTGATGCAGAAAAAGATAACGCTCCGCTTCAGGCACAAGTGTTTAACCTTGCGTACGATAACTTCCTTGGACGAATGGGTATTTGTCGAGTATACGCAGGAACAGTTAAAGATGGTTCAACTATTATTGCAAAAGATCCAAAGGGCCATGCATATACTGGGCGAGTTACAAAACTATTTACATTTGAAGGATTTGATAAAAAAGCAGTATCAGAAGCTACCACAGGAGACATTGTGATGGTAGCTGGACTTCCAGATATTTATATTGGACACACTCTTGTAGATGATGCTTCTACACATACACTTGAAGAAATTATCGTTGACGAACCAACACTTTCTTTGAATATGTTTGTGAACGATTCTCCTTTTGGAGGACGAGTAGGAAAGTTTCTTACATCACGACAAATTCGAGATCGACTTGAAAAAGAACTTGAAATTAACGTAGGACTTCGAGTTGAATTCGGAAACGGTGCAGAATTTAAAGTATATGGGCGAGGAGAACTTCACCTTGCAGTACTTCTTGAACAAATGCGACGAGAAGGATTTGAAATTGCTGTGTCACAGCCAGAGATTATTGTAAAAGAAATTGACGGTGTAAAGTGTGAGCCTTTTGAGGAAGCAACAGTATTTGTTCCTGATGAATTTACAGGAGCTATTATCGAAAAAATGGGAAATCGAAAGGGAATTATGATGGATATGAAGCCAATGCACGGACAAACACGAATGGTGTTCCATGTACCTACTCGAGGTCTTCTTGGATATCGAAATGAATTCATTGTAGATACAAAGGGTGAAGGAATTCTTACAAGTGTATTTCTTAAATTTGCTCCATACGCAGGAGAAATTCAAAAGACTGAGTACGGTTCAATGATCTCAATGGCAACAGGAAAAGCACTCGCATTTTCACTCGGAACACTTCAAGAACGAGGTGTACTCTATATTGCTCCAACAGTAGAGGTATACGAAGGTATGGTTATTGGGTATACCTCAAAAGGGGATGACATGATGGTGAACCCTACAAAGGGTAAGCAGCTTACAAACATGCGAGCATCAGGTTCTGATGGAACAATTCAACTTACACCTCCGTTTGACCTTACTCTTGAACGAGCGCTTGGTATGATGCGAGATGATGAATATCTTGAAATCACACCAACAGATATTAGACTTCGAAAGAAATTCTTAACTGAGAATGATAGAAAGAAGAACGGACGGAAGTAAGTTCTAAATTATAGAAATAAAAGGCCGGCCCCGAAGGGGCCGGCCTTTTATTAAAATCTAACAGTTTATTAAATTATTTTCTCATCTCTCTTTTCTTCATTCGGGTCTTTTTCTTTGATTAATACTTTTACCTGTTGTGGTTCGATATCTATAATAGAGAGATATGAGGGAACAGACAACATGTCTTCTGTGATGTTAATTGGAATTGTTCCTGTTGCAAAGTTTTTTGCATCAACCTTTACTTCAATTTTTGTTCCATCAAAAGATGTTATGTCACGACTTCTTCCTTGAAGCATTACATTAATCTGTGTTTTTCCTGCTTTAGAGTCAATTTCATATTTGTCAGGAAGCAATTGGAATGATAAGGGTACTGAGAATTCTTTTTTTACAATACCTGTTTGTAAAATAAGGATTGACCACATACTTACAGAAAGTCCAACCGCAAGGAGTTTCATTGGTGCGTTTTTTAAAATAAAATAATTCCAAAATCCTTGATTACTATTCTCGGCCTCACCCGTGAGTTTTCGAAGAATTTCTCGTAATTCTTCCTCACCTTTTATACGTTCAAGTGTTCCACTCTTTGCAATACTTATAACTCCTCGTTCTTCTGATACTACAAAGGCGATAGAATCTGTGTCTTCTGTAATTCCAGTCGCTGCTCGGTGCCGTGTACCTGCTTTTTTGATATCGTAATTATAATTTCGAGCAAGAGGAAGGTGGACTCCAAATAGTTTTATTAAATCGTTTTCAATAATTACTGCACCATCATGTCCTGCAGAACCAGTATCAAAAATACTAAGAAGTACTTCTTTTGTAATTAAACCATTGAGAGGATTTCCTCCTTCAATAATGTCATCAATTTCTTGTCGACCAGGGAACACAATAATTGCACCTATTTTTTTCTTCGCCATATACAGAAGTGCTTCGGCAATCTCAGCACTCACTCCTCTTGAGATTGTATGAGTTCGATCAAACATATGTTGCTTTCCAGTTGTAATCCATCTGAAAAATCTTCGAATTTCTCTTTGAAAAACAATAGCAATAATTATCAAGGTTAGAGTAGAGATTGGCTGAAGAATTGAACGAGTAAGGGTTAGATTAAGATCTTGCGAAAAGAGATTAAGTGCAACAAGGGCAAGAGATACTGTGAGAACAAAATAAGACCGAGTTTGTTTTACGAATAGTAAGACAACATATATTGCCAATGAAACTAATAAAATATCTAATACTTCTCGACCTGATATTGAAGAAAAGATAATTGGTAAATCTTGAATTGATGCAAGTGTTTTTAAATCTATTGTCGCCATAGGGATACTATAACATATAGAGATGGCGTGGGATGGGGAAAAGACTGGCATAATACTTTGCTTAGTATATAATAAAAATGTTTGTGTCTAAAAAATGTTTCCTAGTTTTTAAAGGACAAATTTTTTATGAAAAACAAGAATAAAATAATATTTGCCTTATTACTCCTTGCGGTTGTGGTTTCGTTTTCTCAAAAAATTAAAAAATATATTTTTGATAAAGATTATTTTGTATATATGAACCCTGTTTGTATACAGGGTTATTCTTGTTTTACAAATGAAGATGCAGAGGAGCCGTACTTAAAGGTCTATCGAAAAGCCTATAAAGTTCAACAATGTATCGAATTGCAAAATTGTCAGCCAGATTTTTGTGAAGCAGAAGAACAAGATTGTATGGTAGTCACTTGCTCGGAAGATTCTCTCGAAGAAGGTGAAATCTGTACTGAAATAAAATAAATAACATATGTCTGCATCAGAAATATTAGGAATCATTGTCGCATTAACTCAAATCTGCGGTTATTATGCATACTATCTTTCAACAAAAAAAGAGGTGCGACCAAATACAACAAGTTGGACTATTTGGACAATCGGCGCAATTTTGGAATTAATAAGTTACATGTATGTTACGAGCGATTGGGTAAAAAATTTATTACCTCTTGCGTGTAGTTTTTCTTGTCTAATTTTATATATAAATATTTTATATAGGGGAAAATTTCAAAGACTAAATTTTGAAAATATTTTCATGATCTTTTTAGATTTTGTTGCGCTTGGTCTTTGGTATACAACAGATTCTGCTCTTATAGGGAATATTGCTTTACAGGTAAGTACCGTTATTTCTTTTGTCCCTATTTATAAAGAAGTTTTTGATAAATATCAAAATGAAACAATGCCACCCTGGATCTTATGGTCTACCGCTTATTTTTTGGATTTGGTCGTAATCTTTCTGCGTTGGGATAAGTGGGGGGATTTGGTATATCCATTGACAAACTTCATATTACACTTTATAATGTTATTATTGGTTTTTATACACACATATCAGATAAAGAAAAAAAGTATGAATTATGAAATAGAGCCACATTTATATGCTGGGCCAAGTAAAATTGCTGGTAATGGTTTGTTTACTTCTAAAAAAATTAAAAAGGGTGAAGTTGCTTTTGTAATGAAAGGTCCAAAAATATATTTTCATCCAAGAAATAAAGAAGAGGCGCTACAACTTCCTAATATTGTAGGTTTAGATAAGGATTTTTATATAGATCCAGTTTATCCTTATGTTTTTATAAATCATAAATGCGAACCTAATCTTGCGACGGATGAGGATGGAGTTTCTTTTACTGCGATAAGGGATATAGAAGAGAATGAAGAATTAACTTTTGATTATTCAATTTCAGAATACTCTGATTGGGAAATGGCTTGTGGTTGTGGTTCTGAAAAGTGTAGAAGTACAATTAAGTCTATTGAAAAATTACCAAAAGAAGATTTTAAAAGATATTATCCTTATATACCAACTTATTTTCAAAAAGTTTATTTAAAGGAGTATATAAAAGATA
>JBDLUA010000005.1:0-8684 GCA_039805545.1 Candidatus Parcubacteria bacterium | reverse complement strand
CCCCCCCCCCACCACACCAAAGTACATTACCATCGTCGGCTCCCGTCGCTGCTCAGAATATGCCAAGCAAGTCACAGAAGAAATCTGCAAATCACTTCAAGGACAAAACATCGTAATAGTCTCTGGGCTCGCACAGGGAGTAGATGCTCATGCACACAAGTTTGCTCTCAAATATAATTTGCCCACAATCGCAATTCTTGGTTGTGGTCTTGCTGATAAAATTTTGAAACAACACTCCAATTACAAACTTTCACAAAAGATTTTAGAACAAGGAGGAATGCTTATAAGTGAATATGAACCGAACAAAACTTCTCGTCCATACATGTTCCCCGCTCGTAATAGAATAATGGTTGGAATTTCTGATTTAATAATTGTAATTGAAGCAAAAGAAAAATCAGGAACAAGTATCACAGCTCGCCTCGCCACAGATTACAATCGAGATTTGATAGTGATTCCTAATTCTATTTATTCTCATTATTCAAAAGGTTCAAATGAATTGATCAAACAAGGTGCATATATGTATACTAAGCCTGAAGATATTTTTAATATATTAAAACTTGAATACAAAGGAGAGCAAAAAATAAATTCATATATTCCAACTCCACTTGAAAAAGAAATTCTCCATGCAATTTCAAACAACATTCAAACCACTCAACAAATTATCGAATATACTCAACATCTCTCTGCTGTTTCAGAAACAATCCAGGCATTATTAAATCTAGAAATTGAAGAAGTAGTGAAGAGAGTTGATGGGAAATATATTTTAATCTAAATTTGCCAAATTCCCGTTCATATAGTATTAATTGTATTTAATGTCATACAAACTTTTAATCGTAGAGTCTCCTGCAAAGGCAAAGACTATCGAAAAATATCTTTCAGAAATTGGCAACTATAAGGTAGTTGCCTCTATTGGTCATATTCGAGATCTTCCAAAATCAAACAAAAAGGCTATTGATATTGAAAAAGGGTTTGTGCCTCACTACGAAGTTTCTGCAGGTAAAGAAAAGGTTATTTCTTCTATCAAGTCTCTCGTAAAAAACGCAGACGAAGTATTACTCGCACCCGACCCCGATCGAGAAGGAGAAGCTATCGCATGGCACCTCAAAGAAGTTTTGAAATTAAAAAATCCAAAGCGAGTTGTCTTTAACGAAATCACAAAAGAAGCAATCAAAGAAGCCGTTGGGCACCCTCGAGAAATTGATGACAATCTTAAACAAGCTCAAGAAGCACGACGAGTGCTCGACAGACTTGTAGGGTATGACCTCTCTGGAGTTATTTGGAAAAAAGTTCGATATGGACTCTCAGCAGGTCGAGTACAATCTCCTGCTCTTCGAATTCTTATGGAACGAGAACGACAAATCAGAGCCTTTATCCCAGAAACATATTGGGTACTTGAAGCACAATTTGATGATGGAAAAAAACACGTAATTCCAACAGTCTGTGAGAAAGAACCTCGAAACAAAAAAGAAGTTACTGAAATTTTAAATATTGCTCAAGCAGAACCTTGGTCAATTATTGATGTAAAAAAGACACAAGCAAAGAGAGCTCCCCGACCACCTTTCACAACTTCTACACTTCAACAAGCTGCGTCAACACGACTTGGATATTCTCCATCACGAACAATGCTCCTTGCTCAAAAGTTATATGAAGCAGGACATATCACATACATGCGAACAGATAGTACTAACCTCTCTGGTCATGCACTTGGAGAAATAAAAAGTTTCATTTCAAAAGAATTTGGTGATTCGTATGTTCAATCTCGAGTATTTGGAAAAGCATCAAAGAATGCACAAGAAGCTCACGAAGCAATTAGGCCAACAAGTATGTTTGCGGTTTCAAAAGGTGCAACAGATGAACAAAAGCGACTGTATGATTTAATCTGGAGACGAACAATCGCATCACAAATGATTGATGCGCAAATCATGCGAACAAAGATTGTTTGTAATGTAAAATCAAATTCTATTCCAAACTTTGTATCAAATGGACAAATCATTATCAAGGAAGGCTGGCTTCTTATCGATCCAAGAGCAAAAGGTGAAGATGTAACTCTTCCCGATGTTTCTGTTGGACAATCACTCAAACTTATTGATATTCAAGATATTAAAAAAGAAACTCAACCACCCGGACGGTACTCAGAAGCAGGTCTTGTAAAAGAACTTGAAAAGCGAGGAATTGGTCGTCCTTCTACATATGCCTCAATTATTAAAACTCTTATTGATAGAGAATATGTAACAAAAGAAAACAAAGCACTTGTTCCCTCAGATACAGGTGATGTAGTTTCATCATTCCTCGAAGATAACTTCACAACATATATTAGTGATACATTCACAGCAGAAATGGAAAATGAGCTCGACGAAATCGCAGAAGGAAAAAGACAATACGCAAAAACTCTTAAAGATTTTTATTCAACATTTAAAAAAGAAGTCGATGAAAAAGATAAATTAGATAAAGCAACAACACTTGGTAAGAGTGATGAATTTAAATGTCCAAAGTGTGGCGCAGGAATGGATATTAAACTTGGACGAGGAGGAAAGTTTCTTTCATGCGAACGATATCCTGAATGTGATGGAGCGCTTACTATTGATGGAATTGAAATCAAAAAAGATGAACCTCTCGGAACTGATCCTGAAACAGGACTTCCTGTATATATGCTCACAGGACGATTTGGTCCATATGTTCAAATTGGAGAAAAAACAAAAGAAAATAAGAAGCCACGACGAGCTTCAATTCCAAAAGAATTCCCTATTGAAAAAATCACTCTTGAGGATGCGCTTAAGTTTCTCAGCCTTCCACGGGTACTTGGAAACCACCCAGAAACAGGAGAACCTATCTCTGCAAATAATGGAAGGTTTGGACCGTATGTAGTTCATCAAACAGACTTTCGATCACTCAAGGATATCAGTGTGTACGAAGTAACTCTCGAACAGGCCCTCAAAATCTTTGCTGAACCTAAGAAAGTTGGACGACGAGGTGGATTTAAGAAAAAAAAGAAATAAAAATAGCCGGTCCCTGTGGGACCGGCTATTTTTATTTACTATAAACTAAACCCTTTCATCGAATATAGGTCTTCTTCATCTCCATAATTAGGAGTATCAACTACAACTTGTTGGTCTGCAAATTTTTCTTCTTCAATTTGTTCTACAACAGGAACATCTTTTTGTTCAGCAACTTCAGCGAGAGATTCTTGAACAAGTTCTTGTGGAGTTTGAATTTCTTCATTTAGATTTGATTCAATTTGAATCGGTGCCTCAACTATACTTGTTGGCTTAATTTCTGGTGTTGAAGTTGATTCTAATACAGGTGAAGCAATAACTGGAGTTGTAGACATAGTAGGAATAGATCCACCGCGCTTAAGTAAGAGAGCAACAATATTATGCAGATCTTCTTCATTAAAGAAATCAATTTGGATTCGTCCCCCTTCCTCCTTCTTTGCAATGTTTACTCGTGTTCCAAGAATAGTTCCTATCTCATGTTCAATCTCCATAAGCTCTGCATCAGGAAGAAGATTTGTTTTTCGTACTCGTTCTGTTGCAATCTTTCGAGAAATTTTTTCTGCATCTCGAACTGTAAGCTTTCGAAGCATAATATCTCTGAAGAGAACATGTTGTTCTTCTGGTCTATCAACAAGCATAAGAAGCGGTCGTGAGTGTCCTTCGGTAATTTTTCCTTGTGCCATTGCAGTAAGCATTTCTTCCGGAAGACCAAGAATTCGAATACTATTTGAAACATACTCTCGACTCTTTCCTACTTTCTTTGCAATCTCACCATGAGTCATATTAAATTTTTCTGCGAGTTGTTTGAATGCTCGAGCCTTATCAACTGGCGAAATGTCTTCTCGTTGTAGGTTTTCAATAATTGCAAGCTCGAGTTTTGCTTTATCATCATCCTCCTTTGCTCGAATAATTGCTGGGACTTCTCGAAGTCCTGCAAGCTTGGATGCCCTGAGCCGTCGTTCTCCTGCGATAAGTTCATACTCTGTCGCAAGTCCTCCGTCCTCCTTAATAACTTCCTTTCGAGTTACTACAAGTGGTTGAAGAATTCCGTACATCTTGATTGAATCTGCCAAGTCTTGAAGCTTTGCTTGATCAAATTCACTTCGGGTTTGAAAAGGGTTTGGTTTAATTTTGTCTACTTCAATAAAAAAGATTGCGTTACTATAAAATGCTGATTCTTGTAGTGATTTTGCGTCGTCCATACGCATACTATATCAAAATTCACACATACTGTCTTGTGGAAATTTTCCTCGCTCCGACCGAATTCGGTCGGAGCGAGGAAAGTTGAATAAATACCCTTTTTGGTTTAGACTGAACCAACACATGCCGAAGTGGCGGAATTGGTAGACGCGCACGACTCAAAATCGTGTATCGCAAGGTGTGAGGGTTCGACTCCCTCCTTCGGCACAATATGAAACCCAAGATTCTCGTAGTCTGTGGACCGACAGCAACAGGAAAAAGTGATAAAGCAGTAGAGATAGCACTCGAGAGAAACGGAGAAATTATTTCTGCTGATTCAAGACAAGTATATGCCGGTCTTGATATTGGTTCAGGAAAAATAACTCAAGAAGAAATGAAAGGTGTGAAGCATCATCTTATCGATGTTGCAAATCCAAAAAATGTTTTCTCAGTAGAAGAATTTGTACAGCAAGGCAAACATGCGATTGAAGAAATTTTACAAAAAGGAAAACTTCCTATTATCTGTGGTGGAACTGGCTACTATATTGATGCACTTGTATATGATATCCATTTTCCAGAAGTTGCACCCAATGAAAATCTTCGAAAAGAATTAGGATTATATTCTCTTGAAGACTTACAAAATAAACTACAAGAACTTGATCCTGAAAGATACGAAGCTATTGATACAAAAAATCCCGTACGACTTATTCGAGCAATCGAGATTGCAACAGAGCTCGGCAAAGTTCCTTTTATTGAAAGAAATTCTCCATATGAAGTTGAGTGGATATACCTCGACTTCCCTGATGAAGTTTTGAAAGAAAGAATTCACAAAAGACTCATATCTCGACTTGAGAATGGTATGCTTGATGAAGCAAAAAATTTAAATATAACCGGTCTGAGTTTTGAAAGAATGAAACAACTCGGACTTGAGTATCGATACGAAGCCATGCATCTTCTTGAAGAAATTTCATATGAAGAAATGATCCGGCAACTTAATACTAAGATTTGGCAGTTTGCAAAGAGACAGAGGACTTGGTTTAGGAAGTATGGGAAATAACTAATTTCCATTTTTTCTGTTTTCTGATATAAATACTCTATTCGGGCGATTAGTTTAGTGGCAGAACAGCGGTCTCCAAAACCGCTGGCGGGGGTTCGATTCCCTCATCGCCCGCATAAATAAAAATAAAAAAGCCCCTTTCGGGGTCTTTTTTATTTCTTTACTTCTTTGTAAACTGTGTGCTTTCGAAGCTTTGAGTTATATTTCTTAAGTTCGAGCTTTCGTTCTGTTGTTTTTCGATTCTTTCGAGTGTATTTTATCTCTCCAGTCTCTTGGCATTTGATTTTTACTAATTTATCTTGTGACATATTTTGGTTGTTTTAAGTTGTTTGAGAGTAACATATATGACATATTTTTTCAAGTTTTAGGCGGTCTAACAGTGGCTATGCACTATCAGACCGTGCGATAGCCAAATTGTATGGAAGTATTGACAAATTGCTTATATCCTTATAAAATAATTAAGTTATGGCAGACAATTCAACAAAAGCGAATTTTATTGCAAAAGCCCTCTTTATTGCAGGAGGGATTATATTATTTATTGTGCTTGTTATTTTTATCTTTAAAATGGTTCCTGTGGCTATTTCTAACCTCAAAAATCTAGGTTCAGGAATCAAAGGTGCTATATCAGGAGAACAAATCAAAGTTACCCCAGAATCAGATACTGTAGAGGTTAAATCCCCTCTTACTGTAGCTTTTGAATATAATCCGGAAAAAGACGGACAATATTATGTAACATATAATTGTGTTGATGGACTCTTCTTTGATATCCAATCTCAAGATGGACCAAAAAGAATAATCTGCGAAACCCCTCTTAAACTCGGAACAAATTTGAATACAATTTCTCTTGTTCCAATTTTTACCTCTTCAACAAATTTTGCTGACTCAAAAATTTCAATTCTATATAAAGATGAAAATGGAAATACAATTGCAAGAGGAAGTTCAATAGTAACAATTAAAGGAGAAGGCGAAATAACTAGTGCGACATCAACTCAAAAAAATCCTTATAATGCAGACGGTTCACTTTCAGGTTCTACAGTCACAACAAAAGCACTTCCTGAAACAAAACCGACAGTCTCAAGTACAAGTCCTTCAACTTCATACTCTCGACCAACAAAAGATTTAGCAATTACATATGCAACAGCAATCGACTCTAATTCTATGTTTGTTATATATGTATACAACCTAGGTAATACTGCAACAGGAAATTGGTACTTCTCATATACAGATGCAGAGAATCCTTCAAAAGTTCTCCTCTCACCCGCCCAAGTCTCACTTGCACCAGGACAAGGACTTGCAATTACAGTTGGATTTGATGGACAAGAAAATTCAAAGCAAACAATAAAAATAAAAGCTGATCCCTATAATTCAATTTCAGAATCAAATGAATCAAACAATGAAGCTTCTATTGTAATCACTGGAAACAATTCTAATTCAAATAATAACGACTCATACAATTCAAAAGATGATGCCGACCTTGAAATTACATCAATGGAAGTTGGTAGAATTTCCGGAAATCGATTTGTCGAAGATGATGAAATTGAAGACAACGACACGGCCGCAGTTCGATTCGTAGTAAAGAACATTGGTGGAGAATCAACCGGAACATGGAGATTCGAAATCACAAACCTTCCTTACGATGACAATGATGATTCATATCGATCAAAGACTTATAGTTCACTTCGACCAGGACAGTCTCTCGAAGTAATTGCAGACTTCGACGGAATTGATGAGGGGCGATACAACATTCGAATTGAAGTTGATTCAGATGATGATGTTAATGAAGAAAGAGAAAACAATAATACAGAATCAGAAACACTTGAAGTAAATAACTAATAAAAAACAAAAGCGGCGAGGCAAAGCCTCGCCGCTTTTGTTTTTTATTTACACATCAATATTTGCATTCTTGGCATTTGAAACAATATAAGATTTTCGTGCAGGAACATCTGTTCCCATAAGCATATCGAATACTTGATCAGCAAGCACCGCGTCATCAACTGTAACCTGTTTAAGAACTCTATTGTTTGCATCCATAGTAGTTTCTTTTAGTTCTTCAGCATTCATTTCTCCGAGACCTTTATATCGTTGTACACCAGGTTTCTTTTGAGTTTTCTTTAAATCTATTTCTTCATCCTCTTTAATGTCGTCTTCATCGTTTAATTCAATATCATCTGCTTTTGCAGGCTTGTATCCTATTTCTTTAAAGATTCTATCCTTATCTTCATCAGTATATGCGTAATATGTTTTCTTATTCCATGTAATTTTATAAAGAGGTGGTAACGCAATGTATATATATCCTCCATCAATAACTGGTCTAAAGTGCCGGTAGAATAATGTAAGTATAAGAGTTCGAATGTGTGAACCATCAACGTCGGCATCGGTTGCGATAATGATTTTATGGTATCGAAGTTTAGTTACATCAAAAGTATCTCCGATCGCAGTTCCAAGAGCAACTACAAGATTTCGTACCTGTTCAGATGCAAGCATTTTATCAAGACGTGCTCGCTCTACATTCAAGATCTTTCCTCTAAGTGGAAGAATTGCTTGTGTTCGTCGGTCTCGACCGGTCTTCGCAGTACCGCCAGCAGAGTCTCCCTCTACAATAAAGAGTTCTGCTTCTTCAGCTGACTTTGTTTGACAGTCGGCGAGCTTTCCAGGAAGTGTCATTCCTTCGAGTGCACCTTTTCGCAAAACAGAATCCTTTGCAGCCTTGGCTGCTTTCCGAGCTCTAAGAGCAAGATATACTTTGTTAATGATTGCTTTTGCATCATCTGGATTTTCTTCAAGATACTCATTGAATGCCTCCGAGAAGACTGTTTCTACAGCACCTCGTGCTTCTACTGATCCTAGTTTTGCTTTTGTTTGTCCTTCAAATTGAATCTCAGGCATTTTAATAGATACAACGGCAGTCAATCCTTCAAGCACGTCGTCTCCAGAGAATGAATCTCCTTCTTTGAGAAGTTTATTCTTTTTTGCGTAGTTGTTGAGGTTTCGAGTAAGCGCAGTTTTGAATCCTGTAATATGTGTTCCTCCTTCTGGGTTATAAATGTTGTTTGCAAATGCAACAATTCGAGGAGTAATGTCATCTACATATTGAAGCGAAACTTCCACCAACACCTTATCTGCTTCTTTTTCAATATAGAAAATATTTGAGTGAACTGGTTTTTGAATTTGATTATAAAATGCAACAAGTGACCGAAGTCCTCCTTCAAAATAAAATGATTTTGAAATAGCTTCAATATTAGAATCAGCAAGATAATATACTTTATCTAAATCAATTTTTCCTGTGTATGCTCGAGCATCAATAACAGTAATCATCATAGACTTAACAAGATATGCTTGTTGTCGAACATGATTTACAATTCTCTCATAAGAAAATTCTGTACTAGGAAAAATTTGATCATCTGGTTTGAATCGAATAATTGTTCCATTATTGTCTGATGAACCAACTTTCTTTA
>JBDLUA010000004.1:0-4603 GCA_039805545.1 Candidatus Parcubacteria bacterium | reverse complement strand
TTTGAAAGAATTAATTCAAGACTTGCCTCTCCAAGATTTCCTCTTTGTTTTTGATGTTTAAGAACCTTCTCGAGATTTTGAAGTTGTTCTGCAATTGTAAACACCTGCTTAGTTGATTCCGAAACTTCGGCAACACCCTTTGTCATTGAAACAAGCTGGTCAGTTACTACTCTATTAATATCTTGAATGAGTCTTTGTGATTGATTAAATTGATCTGTCACCGTTTGAGACATTTGTTTTTGTGAGTCACCAATTTTTGCATCTACTGTACGATTAATTTGATTGATCTGATTTAAAAGCAGATTGATAGTTTTTTCATCTGTACTCGCATCTTTTTTTCGAGCAAGTAAAAAAACAACTATAAACATATTAGCTACAAGAAGAATTAAAATTAAGACAGAAAATATCTCTAACATATACCTAGTGTACAGTTTTAAAGAAAAATTTCAATTGTACTTTTAAATAAAACTATCAAAAACCTAAGCAGTATCCTGTTGTGTCATCTAGATTTGATAAGAATTCCAACTCTATAGAGACATTCTCTATGGTAAAATACCAATTCTGATAAGGTAATGATACTCCGTTACAGTTTTGATTAATAGCCACAAAATTTCCATCAGGAGGAGACTGATAATAAAAAGTAGCTCCATTTAAGGCAGGGTTTTCATAAAAAGGTCTTTGTAAATATGGTTTTAAAGAAAGAGATAGATTTGTTAGGTCTTCGGTATATGATTCACCAGATAATGGATACCCTCCTTTTTCTAGTTTGTATAATTCCATCGCTTTAACAAACTCATTGATCTCTTGTTGAATTTGAGAGATTTTTGCCTTATCTCGAGCATCGTTTAATACAGCAAGTACAACGGATGATAATAAACTAATAATAGCAACAACCACCAAGAGCTCAATTAAAGTAAAACCAAAAGCAGAATTTTTTATTTTTTTCACATTATTATTATAGTACATAACTATTTTTAATTAAATCTAAAATATATGGTACCATGGGGATATTATAAAAAGATCATAAAACAAGTTGGTAGTGACACCACAATTATTAACCCAAACTTGTTTTAGGGTCTCGTAATTAAAATATCATGAGCATTATTGAACAAATCAAATCAGACATGAAGGACGCAATGCGTTCAAAAGATCAGGTTGCACTTACTACTATTCGAGGACTTATCAGTGCCTTTACAAACGAACTTGTAGCAACAGGAAAAACTCCCCAGGATGAAGTTACTGATGATCTTGCACTTACCGTTATTAAACGAGCAAGCAAACAACGAAAAGATGCGATCGAACAATATACACAAGGAGGCCGGACTGATCTCGTAGAAAACGAACAAGCAGAGCTTTCTGTTATTGAAAAATATCTTCCACAAATGATGAGTAAAGATCAAATTAAAACCATTGCAGAAGCAAAAATTGCTGAGTTTGCGAGAGATAAATCTAAGATAGGTCAAATCATTGGTGCAGTTATGAAAGAAACAGCAGGACAAGCTGATGGTGGTGACGTGAAAAGTGTGGTGGGTGAGTTACTTTAGCACGTCATCCTCGCGAAGGCGAGGATCCAGTCTTTTTTAAAAAAATAATTAGCAAAAGGTGCGCCCTTCGGGCGCACCTTTTGCAGTCCTAGATCCCCGCCGGAGTTTATGCTCGTGAAGACGAGTGCGAGGATGACGTGCTATTTTTTTCCTACATTCTCTTCAACTCCAAACACATAAACATCGGGAACTCTTTCCGAGCTTTATTTTCAGCATCTGCTTGAGGTCCTGGCTGACTTGTCTTGTGTGATATCCACTCCTCTATCTTTGTAACTGCAAAACCATTTTTATTAAAAGATTTTGAATACACTTGAAGTGGACGATGAAATGAGGGTGTAATTTGTTTATTTTCTTTTTGTCCAGGATTCATATCAATCGAAATTTCTTTTTCGCTCATATATGTGTCAACAACTCGCATTTGTATTTTTTTATCTTCACTAAACATCCATGTACTATGTTGAGGAATTCGAAAGGCAGGATGATTGATTACAAGATATACTCGTCCATTTGGTTTAAGAAGTCGAGAAATATTCTCCACAACAAGATTTAAATGCTTCATGTTTTGTATTGCAAGCACAATTGTGATTACATCAAAAGTTTTTCCTGCAAGAATTTGTGGATCTTCTGCACTTCCAACATGATATGAGATGTCTTTATTTTTTTCTTGTGCAATTTGAATCAATTCTTTTCCAATATCTACTCCTGTAATATCTTTTGAAAATTTTAAAAAATGTTCAAGAAAAAAACCCTGACCACATCCAAGTTCAAGAAGAGATTCGTCTGATTTTAGATCTACGAGACGAATAAGATTAGGAAGCACAACTTGAGTGTGATATGTATCATCATCTTTAAGATGTTCATCATACCAACTTGCAACTTTCCCCCACCCTGTCTCCTTTGACTTATTATTAGATTTCATGTTGTAATATTGATTTATGTTTCAAAAGTATACAATAAAAACCCTTTTTTATCAATATATTTTTGACTTATCAACTTTTCATGCACTTTTGCTCCTTGCCAGGTATTGCCCAAACAAGAGTACACTATAAGTAGGTCATGGTTTCTCATTTTTCCACCTTTATCTTTTTAAAAGGGATCCTAGGGGTTAGGTTGTCTCGGCAATCTGCGAAGGAACCCACGTATACATAAATGTTGGACCTAAATAGAGCTATGGCCTTGCTTGCTAAAAGTCGTCTTTATGAGAGGCGACTTTTGGTAAGAAAAGATTTTAATAACTCATCTATTAAATTTTTTTCCTAATCAAAATATTCTTCCCTTGCCTTAATACATATAATATGTTTAGATACTATCTGGTCGCGAGGGTGGATGATGTATTGTCCGTCCCATATATTGATCCTGACTGGTCACAGGATGGTTGACACCTCCTGTTCTGGATGAACAATCATTTCCACCCTCGCGTACCATGACACACCGCAACTTGTTTGCGGTGTTTTTTTATAATATCTAAAGCATTATCAAGATTTTGATCAACCGCCGTTTTGTCTTCTAAATCAAAAATTCAATGGTACTGAGTTCATAAAATTTATATCATCAATACTTGGATACTCAATCTTATATCTTTTCATCCTATTTCTTTCGCATCAATTTTTGATATTCCTTCTCAGTAATAATATCTCTTGAATCTGTTCTATCAATAAACATTACACCTTCAAGATGATCGTATTCATGTTGAAAAATTCGAGCATTAAAATCTTTAAATGTTTTTGTTTGTCTCTTTCCTGTTCTATCAAAAAATTCAACTTTTATTTGAACACGTCTTGGTACAAGTGCTCGTATACCCGGAACACTTAAGTATCCTTCCCAATCTTTTTTAGTTTGTTTTGATGTAGAAATAATTTGAGGGTTAATAACTGCAACTGGTTTTAGTTTTTTTGCGTCTCGTCCCTTACATGGAACCATAATAAATATCCGGTGAGTGTCATATACTTGTGGCGCAGCAATACCTACACCCGGAGCATCAAGACATGTATCTATCATCGAATCGATAAGTTCTTGAATCTTTGTATCCTTAATACTTAAAACTTCTTTAGCTTTTTTTCTTAAAATAGGATTTCCAAGTTGAGATATGGCAAGAAGTGTTGCAGGATTTTTTTCTTTCATATTTGTACTATAGTTTATTTTATATAAACATCAAGGGCGTCGATTTGTGTAAGCAAATCGACGCCCTTCGAAAGCTCATCCAAAGTATTTAGCGAACATCATCCGAATCTTATTGATTGGAATCGCCCACCAGAATTCTTTGTGAATAAAGCTTGGTCCAAGTGTGGTCTCTGTAGCAACCACTTCGACCGTCACATCAGCGATGTCGAATTTGTTGAGATATACCCAGATCCACTCATAGGCTCTTAGCATGTGCCACCACTTCCCGACAATCACAAGGTGTTTCACTTCCCTGTTATCGTGAAGAAATTCGGCAATTGCACGAGCCTCACCCTGAGTGTTGAAAGTCTTCCCGATAAGTGGAATGACATTTCTTGGGAAAGCACCCAACTGTTCGAGGTATTCAGCCATCACATAAGACATGACAACCTCGGCAAATTCTCCCTTTCGAGGCCTTCCAGCACAAGGGATAATTCGCCAATCACTCATGGGATAGTTCGAGCAGTGGGCAAACGCTTGCGCGCATGCAATCGACGTCTCAGGACCAAGAATGACATCTTCTGAACCGTCTGGATGAAAAGCCAGTTCGCATGCGACCGGCCACACAATCATTTTCATAGTTTTAAAGGAGCAGATTGATTCAATGTGCCTCATCGTGAGGCAGAATTGTTTAGAATTATGATACAATATATTTATGTATTGTCAATGTATAGATATCATTCTTTATTTAAAAAAATAAGACAACACTTACCCGCAGGGCCTACAAGAACGCAACAACCCGAACACAATGTGTTCGGGTTGTTGCGTTCTTGTGAACCTTCTTGTGATAGAACCAAACGATTCATTGTCCTGCAAGGTGGATTAGCTAGTTTTTGAATAGGTACTTCTACCCTTCTCGAGCAGAGTAGAAAGTGACAAAAGTTACACTTTTTACAGTA
>JBDLUA010000003.1:0-15472 GCA_039805545.1 Candidatus Parcubacteria bacterium | reverse complement strand
AAATTGCGCACTTAAAAAATATCTGAAATACTATAACGAAGTGAGATTGCATCTAGGAATTAATTTAAAAACGCCAATGCAATTAGCTCAGTGTTCACAAGCTATTGGATAGAATACGGTGTTACAGAAAAGCGGCGGACCTGAAGGGTCCGCCGCTTTTATCTGTTCCCTATTACCTCCAAACCTTATCCTGTCTTACCAACTTCGCTCTCGCCCCTGTTTTATCCTCTAATAGTTCATAAGTTACCTTCTCCATTCGTGCTGACTGTGAACCTTTGATAAGCGCAACTGTGTCTCCTTTTGACCATTCAAGAACTTTATCAGCAGCATTCTTGTGTGAGAGCGCAGTGCACACATTTTTGATTCCAATCTCTTGTGCCTCTTGTGCAATAATCTCTGCTTGTGTTCCAAACGTAATGAGATGTGAGATCTTATTCTCTTTAAGAAGATGTGCAACTTTTTTATGTTCTGCTTGTGAGTACTTTCCAAGTTCTGACATATCTCCAAGTACTGCAATCTTTGTATCTGCTTTAATTTCTCCAAGTGTATCTACTGCAAGTTCAACCGCAACAGGAGAAGAGTTATATGTATCATCGATAAGAGTAATCTCTTGTACTCCTTCAAGAATATTCATTCGTCCTGCAGGAACCCTATATGAAGAAAGAGATTGTAATACATCAAGAGCATTTATTCCTAAATCTTTTGCAACAACAAGAGATGCAAGTATTGGATATACATGCTGTACACCAAGTGCACCAATGACAGTAAAGGGTACTGAGTTTGATCCAAAATTTATTTTAAGGTTTTGACCAATAATTTTAGTATCTTGGTATTCAATTTCTACATGTGACACCCCTACTCCGTTTCGAGTTGCATTAAATCCATACCACAAAGTTTTAAATGTAGATTTCAATTCGAGTTCAGCAATCTTTATATCATCCGCATTAAGAATAAGTACTCCTTCTTTTTTGAGTCCAAACATCATTTGGGCATCTTCTTCATTTACATCATCTGCTTTTTTAAAATATTGTGCATGCACAGGAACTTCTGGAAATCGTGTAAACACAGCATAATCAAGCTTAATCCAAGAAATAAGTTTCTTCATATCTCCCGGTCTATCCGTACCGAGTTCAAGTACAAGCCATTCTGGATATTCATTTGAAAATAAAACTCTAAATCCTTTTATAATATTTTGTATCCAAACTTTTGGGCTATTCCACCCTGTCTCAAGTCCAAGAATTGTAAGTGGAACACCAATTTCACTATTAAAACTTTTTTGGTTCTTTCTAATAACAACAAAATCTTTGAGAGCAGCATAAATCGCATCCTTTGTTGAAGTTTTTCCTACACTTCCTGCAACACCGATAATTCGAGGCTTGAATCGCTTCAAAACAAGAGCTGCCTCCCATTTCAAAATTGTGTATATAATTTTTTTAAAAATAAGTTTCATATTATCGGTCTGGTTCTATTTCGTAATAATTAATCAAATACTTCACAATATCTATAAAAGGCATCGTAAGTGTCCCAGAGGCATACTGAGCCCCCTGAGGTTCGACTGTATAGAGTAACACAATAAACTGAGGATCAAAAGCAGGAAAATAACCAAAAAATGAATGCAGGTATCTGTCATCATAATACCCTCCTCCAGGCATTGGAATCTGTGCAGTACCTGTCTTTGCTGCAATAGAATAATGTTCCATTTTTACCTTTCCACCAAGCAAAGCGTCATCAACTACTTTTGTAAGCATGCGCGAAATTTCTTCTGATGTATCTTTTGAAAAAATTTGTTCTGGTTGTTCTTGTGCAATCTTCCGTGTAACTCCATATTCATATCTAATTTCTTTTACAATATGAGGTTGTACGATATATCCTCCGTTACCTAATGCTGCAAGCGCCCGAATAGTTTGAACAGGACTAATTGCAATTCCTTGTCCAAAGGATGCAGTTGCGGTTTCGATATCTCTAAGTGTTTGCAAGTTCTCAACCAGAGGAGAACCTTCTGCTGGTAAATCTATTCCTGTTTCTTCCTTAAAAAATCTGTTCATGTATTGCACAAATTTTTCATTCCCTACCTGTGACACCACAAAGGCAACTCCGGTGTTAAGAGAATTATTAAGTACTGCTTGCATATCAACTACACCTCGAACTTTGTGATCGTAGTTATAAAATGTTCTGTTGTTAAGTGTAAGTTGTCCCTTATCATTATATGTAGTATTTGCAGTAACCGCCTTTGTTTCAAGCCCAATCGCCATTGTTATAGGTTTTATAATCGAACCCATCTCATGCACGTCTTCGACAACATTATTGTTATATTGAGAAACCGAATCTACATTTCCAAAATCATTTAAATTAAAAGTTGGATATTGTCCCATTGCGATAATCGCTCCTGTATGTGGGTCCATGACAATCACTCCTGTATTCTTTGAATACCATTCTTTTTGAACAGTACCAATTACTTCTTCAACATATGACTGTACATTTGGTTCTATGGTTGTCACAATGTTTCCATTAAATTTTTCATCGCCAAATGTTTTCTTTAATCCAGAATAAAATTCCACAAAAATATTTGAATATAAATTAGAAGTATCTTTTTTGAGAACATCATCGTAATATCTTTCAAGACCATATTGTCCCTTGAGTTGCCCATCTTTTTCTGAAATAAAACCAATTATTGAAGCGGCGAGTTCGTTTCCCGGATAAAATCTCCATCGTATTTTTTCAAGAATCACCCCAGGAATTTTGAGTTCTGATATTTGTATTCCGATATCTTCTGTTATTTTTTTTGCAACTTCTTCATATGGATCATTTTTCTTTGATGCTTTTTGTAAAAATTCTTCTCGGTTAATAGGAACAAGTTCATTTAGTTTAGAATATGTTTCCTCAACATTTTCGATATTTGCAGGATCTATTGCAAGGTTAAATCCTGTCTGATTTGATGCAGCAAAAAAATCTCGCCCATCTTTATATGAAAAAATAATAAGTCCTCTATCAAAGTTTTCATCTCGTTTTTGAGAACTATATTGTCTTTGTGATGCATCCGTAAAATGTTCACCTTTAATAATCTGTACATCATATAAACGAACAATCAGAACCAGTGCAAGTGCAATGATTCCGATTGAGAAAACATGTATAGCTGAAATTTTCTTTTGATTATTCATTTAGAAACGCAGTCTTAGATGTATCAGTCTTGATATATGCAACTTGAGTACTCTCTACAAAACCTTGTGTAAGCGCACTCTCTTTTGTTGCTGATCGTCTAAGAGTCATAATGTCTCGTTCGGTCTGTGTAATCTTTGTTTGTACAGACACAACAGATTCTTCAAGACGAGTTAGCTTTTTTGAAGTAGAAACCACAGCATTCATCAAAAGTGCATAACCAAAAAGTGTAGCGACAAAAAGCATTGTGAGTATGATCATGATTTTTCGATATGAAATTGTTTTTGCGTATGTATTCATAGTTTTTCAAATATTCTTAATTTTGCACTTCGTGCGCGTGGGTTTTCTAATAATTCTTCTTCACTTGGGACAATAGGTTTGGTTGTAATAATCTTACCTACACCCCTATCAGCTAACTCTCTAAATGTTTGCTTAACGATCCGATCTTCAAGACTGTGGAACGAAATGATTGCAATTCTACCTCCCGAAGCAAGATAAAGCGGTGCCTTCAGTATTGTTTCTTTTACAGTTTCCAATTCGTTATTTACTGCGATACGAATTGCCTGGAATGTCTTAGTTGCAGGATGTATCTTTCTCGATTGAAACTTAGCAGGTATTGCTCTCTTCACAATGTCTGCAAGTTGAGAAGTAAACTCAATTGGGTTATGTTCTCTAAACTCTACAATTGCTCTGGCTATTCTTCGGGCAAATCGCTCTTCACCATATGCAAAGATAATGTTTGAAAGTGATTCTTCTGAGAATTCATTTACAATTATCTTTGCTGTAAGTTCTTGATCACTTGGAGAATCATTCAAGGTCATAATAAGAGGTTCATCAAATCTAAATGAGAATCCTCTTCGCGCGATATCAAGTTGTTCGCTACTTATACCAAGATCAATCACAATTGCATTAACGTGTTTAATATGATGTTTGTGTAGCACATTTTGAAAATTTCTATAATTTTCTTTTTCTAAAATGATTCGCGCGTTACAACCTTGTAAGTTTTTTGCTGATCGTTCGATTGCCTCCGCATCTGCATCCACTCCAATGATAGTAAGACCTTTAAGTCCGAGCGCACACATCGCTTGAGCATGTCCTGCACTACCAAGTGTCAGATCCAAATATGTCGAATTTTCGCCAAGTTGTAGGTTAGATATTGTTTCTTGTAAAAGAACGGATTTATGTCTCATGTTATTTATATTGCGCCAATTTGGCCGAGCTTCTCTGCGATTGAATCTGCATTCTTAGATACTTGTTCATTGAACGTATCCCATGCTGATTCATCCCAAATTTCTACTCTGTTATAAATTCCTGCAAAAACTACTTTTGTTTTAATCTTTGCAAAAGAACATAAGTTTTCTGGAATTAATATTCTTCCAACTGAATCGATTGAAACTTCATGAGCACTTGCCAGCAAAAACCGATTGAAGTTTCTGTTATCAGCTTGAGTGAAGCTTCGTTCTCCGAGTTGTGAAGCAATAATATTCCAGTCCTTGAGTGGATACATAAAGAGACAATTATCAAGACCTTTTGTAATAACGACGTTCTTCCCTAACACACTTCTAAATTTACTTGGAATTGATATTCGTTTCTTTTCGTCTAGTGTGTGTTTGTATTCGCCAATCAGCATATGTTCTTGATTTACCACTTTATCCCACTCAATTAAAATTATATCCCACTTCACTACATTTAGATAATAAAAATACCACAAGTATGTGGATAAGTAAGCTAAAAAATACATTGAAAAATAAAGATAAAATAAAAGCGGCGGGCCTTCGGCCCGCCGCTTTTATTTTATCTAGTTTATTACTCTTTTGGTTTCATTAATGGGAATAATTGTACTTCTCTAATAGGTCTATCAGCAAAGAATGTAAAGAGGCGCTCTCCGAATCCAAATCCAAAGATTGGTGGCATACCATATTCCATAGCCTCTACAAATTCTGTGTCAGACATCATAGCCTCTTCATCCCCTTCTGTAATAAGTTTATTTTGGATATCAAATCTCGCAGCTTGATCAACTGGATCATTAAGCTCTGCATGAGCTCGTCCTATTTCACTTCCTGCAATAATAACCTGAAACATTTCTGTCTTCCGATTATCGGTTGAAAGTTCTTTTGAAAGTGGCGCAACAACCTTTGGATGATTGATTAAAAATGCTGGACCAGAGATTTTCTTTCGACAATACTTCCAAAGGGCATCAGTCATTCGTTCTCGATTTTTTCCATCAAATTTAACACCTAACGAATGAAGAGCTTGCTCCATCTCTTTTTCACTTGATTCAAGAACATCAACACCTGTGTGCTTTTTCACTTCTTCTACATAATCAATTTCATCCCATTGACCCGCAAGATCGAAGGTATGTCCTCGTGTAGTAAATTCTGTTTTACCAAATACTGTCTGAGCAAGTGTTTGATATAAATCTTGTACAAGTTTTTTTCCATCCTCAATATTCATGTATGCGGCATAACATTCAAGATTAGTGAATTCTTGAACATGTTCAGTACTTGAACCCTCGTTTCGATATACTCGTCCAAGTTCAAAAGTCTTAGGAAATCCAGCGGTCATAAGTCTTTTTTGCCACAACTCTCCTACTGAAATTCGAAGAAAAACATCAATATCAAAATCGTTATGATGTGTTGCAAATGGTCGTGCTTCTGCACCTCCAGTTGTAACTTCAAGTGTAGGTGTCTCTACTTCAAGAAATCCTTTATCTTCAAAAAATCTTCGTGCCGTTTTCCAAAATAGTGACTTCTGTTTAAAAAGTTCTTGTAGTTCAGGATTAAGAAGAATATCTAAATATCTTTTTCGAAGCTTAGTATCTTCATCCTCAAGTCCATACCAACTATCAGGAATTGGAAGAAGAGATTTTGAAAGCATTCGCCATCCATCCACTTCAATACTTTGTTGTCCTGATTGGGTTACAAATAATACACCAGATATTTCGACAAAGTCTCCCGTATCAGCGATTTCTTTAAATAAATCAAAACATTCTTCAACAGAAGAATTATCTATATATGAAATAGGATTATCTTTTTTAAATACAACTTGAATTTTTGCAGAACCATCAAATACATCAACAAACAAGATTGCCCCTTGTCCTCTCTTGGACATAATTCGTCCATTGATAATAACTTTCTCTCCTTTTGCAGAAAGAGATTCGAATTCATTGATAAGTGTTTGTACCTCGTGAGTTCTATGAGAATCACTTGGATATACCGCGATACCTTTTGATAGTAATATGTCTTTTTTTTGCAGCCGTACTGCTCTTAGTTCTTCATGTGATGCCATGAAAAGATTATATCATTATTTAACGTCAACGATTGTGTATTTTACAGTTCCTTTTGGGGATTCAAACTCAAATGTTTGTCCTTTCTTTTTTCCAAAAAGAGCTGCGCCAAGTGGAGAGTTGTGAGAAATTTTTCCAACAGAAATATCTGCTTCTTCTGAACCCACAAGTGTAAATACTGCTTGAGTTGAATCTCCTGCTTTTGTAACAGTAACTTTTGATCCAACTTCAACAACATCACCTGATTTGTGAGCAACAATAACTGCATTCTTTAGAATAGTTTCGATTTGTTGAATTCGGGCTTCTGTTTGCGCTTGATCTTCTCGAGCTTCGTGATATTCTGCGTTTTCTGAGAGGTCTCCAAGAGATCGAGCATATTCAAGATGCTCAGCGATTTCTTTTCGCTTTACGGTCTTGAGATCATGTAATTCTGCTTGCAATGCATCATGTTTCTCTTGTGTTAAATACTCTTTTTCCATATATAATAAGGTTTATTAAGTAAAGCCCCATTATACTGATTTTTAAGGAAAAAGCAATGTAATCATCTGTCATCCTGGGGTTGACCTGGGATCTCGTTGTTTTATTATAAAACCCCAACTAACTACGTCATCCTCGCGTAGGCGAGGATCCAGAACTGCAAAAGGCGGGCCCTTCGGGCCCGCCTTTTGCTATTTATATTTCTTAAACACAAACTGGATCCTCGCCTACGCGAGGATGACGTGCTAATAACGATATAAAAATTTAAACTCTATAAAATTATCGTCCTTTAACAAAAAAACCCGCCATCTCGCGACAGTAGGTTTCTGTGTTGAGGTTGGTGGGTTTTTATCGTTGATTGTCAGTTTCGATCCACAGTTTGAGATCGTCACTTTCTTTCATAATAAACTCGCCAAGTGCTTCATACCTTGTCCTCGCAATAAGACCATCAGGACCAGGTTCGCCATCTACGTATTCGACGTAAACACCTTTTGATTCGACCTCTCCGCGATAGCCGACATGGACACCTTCGTCTTTTTCTGTGATTTTAATAGCAGCGATATATCGTGGCATGTTCTTTTTTCCCTTCTATGTTCAGATAACACTAAAATAAAAATTTGTCAACAATCACACCTTACCAGCCCAACACCACCCGCTATTCAAAATACTCCGGTGTATTCACTGCCATCCAATCAAAAAGTTTTCGAGATACTGCAACTCCTCCGATTACATTATGTCGACTTCCCTTCTCCATTACAACCACAAAGGCATATCGAGGATTTTCATACGGAAAGAATCCGGTAGTCCAGGAGTTTACATTATCCTTGCTTACCCCAAGCTCAGCAGTACCTGTCTTTGCGGCAATTTTTACACTTTCCATATTAAGACCTTTTGCAGTACCAATAAGTACTCCATCTCGCATACCCTCTCGAACGATTTGCCATATCTCTGGTTTAATTCCCTCTATCTTATGATTAACTTTTGGTTCTGCTCCTTTTATAATAATTGGATCATACAAAGTTCCTCCGTTTGCGATAGCTGAGACTGCTCGAATAAATTGAAGTGGCGTTGCTTGAAAACCATATTGACCGATAGAAGTAAAGTATGTATCTCCAAGCCTCCAAATATCTCCATCAAAGTTTTTTGCCTTCCAATCAGGATCAGGAATTGTTCCAGAAAGTGATGACACAATATCTCCTTCAACAGGAGAACCAAAACCAAATTTTCTTAAGTACTGTTCTATCTTTGTAATTCCAAGTCCTTCGATATCCTTATACCCACCTCCTACTACATAAAAATAAATGTTTGAAGAAACAGCGAGAGCCTTTCGTACATCAACTGGACCGTGAGCTTTCCAGTCTGAAAAGTAAGAAGGATGTTCTGGGTCGTATGGGTTAGGAACTTCGAGTTTTCCTGTACTTACAATATTTGTATATTGATCAACGACACCTTCATTAAGTGCTGCAATAGCCATATATGGCTTCACAATAGAACCTGGAGTATACAAACCTTGTGTAATCCGATTAAGAAAAGGTTTTCGAGTATCTTGATTGATTGCCTTAATATACTCAGAATCTCCATCGGCAAGTTTTTGAGAATCATATGAAGGATAGGATGTGAGTGCAATAATTTCTCCTGTATGAATGTCCATAATCACTCCACCTCCTCCTTGAAATGGAACTTGATCTGCAACCTCTTTGATCGATTGGTATAATCTCTCTTGAACGCGAGCATCAATTGAAAGATTTAATGGATCACCAGGATTAGGATGATGAATTGTATTTTGGGAAATAATTTTTCCAAGCGCATTTGTCTCGGTAATTTTTGAACCATTCTTTCCTCCGATGATATTTTCAAATTGTTTTTCTATACCTTCTTTTCCAGAATAATTTAATTCATAATAAAATCCTTTTGCATCTTTTTTTGGATATGTAATGAATCCAAGAAGTCCTGAAATTCCTTCTCGCTTTGTATACATTCGTTTTGCAAAATCCTCCTGTTCTGTTTGAGGTTCATTCCAAATAAGTGACTCACCATTTCGATCATATACGTTTCCTCGTGTTGCAAATATAACCTCATCTTTAAGCCGATTGTTTTCACTTAAATAATAATTATCTCCTCCATTCACAATCTGAAGCATAAAAACTTTATATAAAAGCCCTATAAAAATTAAACAAAAACTTAAATATAAAATCGTAAGAGTACTTTTTGAAATTGGTTTTTCGATTCTTCCCTCAAATTGATCTCTATTAAAGTTCATCAAGTTTGCAGAATCAAGAAACACAACATCAGGATCGATGTCATAGACTTTATAACGACTTTCTTTTATTTTTTTAATAAAGCGAAACATATTGTGAAATCTCCTTTAGTTCTAATATAGTATCAGTCTTTTCTTTATTTGTTTAACAAGAACAAATAAAATACAGGCAATTAATATGAATCCATATAATCCAAATTTGGTATTTGCTGAGTGGTATAAAACATCAAAAAATAAACCTATCAAAAATATTTCATAATATGTTTCAAAGTAAAAAAGTGCAGCAAGAGTGAAAATAATAACTAACCACCATGGCAAAAAGAATGGAGATAATAATATAAGTATTCGAATTACAATTCGGATTTTGTCCATATTATTTTATACCAATACCCACATGCGATATTGAGGCAATTGGTATCGGTACATTAAAATAAACTTTTTTAAACAGGTCTTCTTCTTTGGATTCAACAAATTCAACTGCACCAATAATGAGAAGTGTTTGATCTGGATAAATAATAGGATCCCCCACATTTACATCAAATTCCTTTGATGCTTCAAGAACAAATCTACCTCCTCCAAGTCCTTTCGCTTCAAACTGCGTTCCTTTGATGGCAACTGCAGTAACTTTATCGGGAGTTGAAAATAATTCTGCGGTTGCATAATTATTGTCTTTTTCTGTTAACTTACCTATTAAAACATTTTTGTAGAAGACCAAATCACCTACTTGTTTTGATTCTAAATTTCCTGCGATTCGAATATTATCAAAAGGAATAAAGGGTGGCTTTAAAATTACTCTATACATATCACTGGCAGTTGTAGTACCAAATTGATTTTTAAAATATTCAAATTCTTGAGTTTGTGTTTGTTGTAATAAATTCTCAAGTTTTAAATTCGTATTCTCAGATTGAAGTTGTTTAACTTGTTCACTTAAATCTTTCTTACTTTTAAAATATACGAGTGTATTTTTAAAAGGAGAAAGTGTTGCGGTATGTGATTCAAGTATATAGTTAATTGGCCCATCAAAAATTTGTGTGACAAATCGAACATTAAAGATTCGAAATATAAGTAAAATTACAAAGAGAATAATAACAAATCTATACCCTCGATATTTACTCTTATTTCTTTGGTGATAAGTCATCTTCTTTTTCGATTAATACATCTTGGAATTTTTCAATGTTTTCGAGAATAATTCCAGTACCTCTTGCAACAGCCGTAAGAGGTTCATGCGCAACATATACAGGTATATCAAGCTCTTCTTGAAGTAATTCTGCAAGACCTTTTATAAGTGCACCTCCTCCTGCAAGATGAATTCCCCTCTTCATGACATCAGCAAGAATCTCAGGTGGGGTTGATTCAAGAACTTCTTTGGTTGATTCAATAAGTGATGCAATAGAGTGTGCAATCGCTTCTCGAATATCTGAATCAGTAAGAATAACTTCTCGAGGAAGACCAGTTACGAGATCTCGACCTCTAATTGCAGACTCAAGTGGTTCTTGTTGTGGAAGCACACTTCCAATTGCAATCTTAATATCTTCAGCAGTTTTTTCTCCAATAAGAATTTTGAACTCATTTCGAATATATCCCATAATATCTTCATTGAGTTTATCTCCTGCGATTTTAAGATTCTTCGACCGAACAATTCCTCCAAGCGAAATAACTGCAATGTCAGATGTTCCTCCTCCAATATCGATAATCATATTACCTACTGGTTCATGCACAGGAAGCTTAATCCCAATAGCTGCGGCCATAGGTTCTTCCACAATATGAACCTCTCGTGCGCCCGCATTGTATGTTGCATCTCTCACGGCCCGAGATTCTACGTTTGTAATTCCAGATGGAACACCCACAACCACTCGTGGACCAAAATAGCTTTTTGTATCTTTTTGAGCCCGACTCATAAGATAACTAATCATTTCTTCTGTAACTTCAAAATCTGAAATAACTCCATCTACAAGAGGTCGAATTGCAGTAATGTGTGTTGGTGTTCGTCCAAGCATTCTCTTTGCCTCGTATCCAACTGCAACTACTTGTCCGGTTTTTTGATTGAGTGCAACTACCGATGGTTCATTTACAATTACACCCTTCTTTGGGACATATACGAGTGTATTTGCCGTTCCAAGATCAATACCCAAATCACCCGAAAATAGTGAGTTAAAATTCTTTATTTTTTTTAATAAATTGAATGCCAGTTTTTTCATTTGCCCCTTTTTTGATTAGTCTTTTAGATCTCCTTCAACAATATCAAAAAAGGTCTTATAAGTCACTTTTTTAGTTTTTCGGTCCCTTATTTCAAATTTTCCCTCAATTAAACCTCTTTTACTTACGATAATCTGGGTTGGAATACCGAGCATGTCTGCTGATGAGAGTTTTTCTCCAACAGAACCCTTTACATCATAAAGAAGCACGGATGGATCAATTTTTGAAATAGAATTATAAAGTTTTTCTGCCTCATCCTTTACTTCAGGATCATCTTGAAGTGGAACAATTACTACTTGATATGGCGCAATTTCTTTTGGCCATACAAGCCCAGCATCGTCTGCGTAGATTTCTGCAACGGTTGCCATTAGTCTTCCAATACCAATTCCATATGAACCCATCCATACAGATTGTTTTGTATTTTTTTCATCAGTATATGTGAGTTCAAGTGCATCTGAATATTTTGTTCCGAGATTAAAGATATTTCCAACTTCAACTGCTTTTTTTTCTATTAAATTATCAAAATCAAGTCCAAGTTCTTCGCACATTTCTTTTGAATAAATTTCTTTATTAATCGCAATTTTCTTTTTTTCATCGACATAGATACTATCTTCACCAGCTTCAGAAATCGCTTGGAACTCAATTGAAAATTTTGAAAATACTCCACCACTTGCATATGTAGTATAGACATATTCTTCAAGACCTACCTCTTTAAAGATCTTTAGATATGTTTCTTTCACTTTTTCAAAAAATGCTTTTTGATCTGCTTCTGTTTTACAGAAAGAATAAAGATCCTTCATTTCAAATTCTCGCCCTCGCATAAGACCAGACTTTGCCCGAAGTTCATTTCTAAATTTATTTTGAAATTGATATACATATATAGGTAAATCTGCATATGAATAGACATGTTGTTTGAGCATTGAAGTTACCGCTTCTTCATGGGTAAATCCAAGACCAAGTTCAGTATCATTTTTAAGTTTTGTTTTAAACCAGTTATCTACGACCGCATCATCCCACCGATTTGTGACTTTCCAAATTTCTGGATTTTGGAGTGCTGACATATGGAGCTCATGCGCACTCAAACTATTCATGTTTTTTCGAACGATATTCTTAACGTTTTCACTTACAACAAGACCAAGTGGAAGTAATGAATATACCCCCGCCATTTCTTTATGAATATATCCTGCCATACTCAAAAGTTGTGCGTTTCGTGACGCTTCATCCTTTGGTGCTTCTTTTTTAATTTTTGAAAAATAACTTGAGTATTTCATGATCTTTAATTAAACAAATTTTTAATATCGTGGAACGTAAGAACAATCATTAATGCAATAAGAAGAAAGAACCCAACAGCATTTACAATTGCGACTTTTTGATAATCCAAATCTTTTCTTCGAATTGCTTCAATAAGTACAACCACCAGTCGTCCTCCATCAAGTGCCGGAAACGGAAGAAGATTAAGAACTGCAAGGTTAATTGAGATAATTGCAGTCAAGAAGAGCAAGTCATTCAATCCATTCTCTGCCGCCTTGCCAACAAGGCCCACGATTCCAACCGGACCAGCAACTTCTTTGAAGTTTGCATTTCCTGTAAATAGTTTTGCAAAGAAATCATATAAGCCAACAGTTGTAAGTTTGATCAAATTAGTGGTAGCTTTGAATGCATATACGCTCGCAGTAAATGGATTTGTTTGTACGTGTACTCGATCAGTAAGAGAAAAACCAAACTTAGAATCTTGCGAAGTAGGGATGAGTTTAATTGTTTGTGTTTTGTCTTCTAAAGTTTTAACTTCAACAGTAGTTATTTCTTTTTTTTCTGAATATAGTGTTTCAAAAATTTGTGCGTTGTCAGTTGTTTTTTCTTTACCTTTTACTTGAACAGATGTTACAAAATCACCTTCAACAAGCCCTGCTTTGGAGGCCACAGAATCTTGTGCAACATATTCAACTCTTACACCATCAGTTGCAGGCATAAATGGAACAATATTTGCATTAAAGTCTGCTCCTTTTACAAAAAGAATTACAAAAATAAACCATGCGAGAATGACATTAAATGTAACCCCCGCAACAAGAACAAGAGCCTGAATCCATTTTGGTTTATTAATCATGCTGTCTGTAGCATTCTTATCATTAGCACCATCTTCTGGACTTTCTCCAAAGATTTTTACATATCCTCCAAATGGAATTAAATTAAGCGCATACCGTGTACCTCCTTTTGTAATTGAAAAAATTCTTGGGGGAAAACCAATCGCGAATTCATCAACTCGTATGCCTGATTTTTTTGCAACGAGAAAATGTCCTAATTCATGGATAAAAATAAGTACTCCTAAAACAATTATAAAAAGTATAATAGACATATTATTGTGTGGTAATTTCTTTTTCTTTTAATGCACCCATTGAATCAAATTCAGCAACAGACGCATCGATGATTTTTTGTACTTCATCTTTTTGTCTTTTCACATCATCTTCTGAAATTGAATTATCTTTTGCAAATTGTTCAAGTTTCTTAATTGAATCAGCTCGTTCAGTTCGAAGAGATACCTTTGCCTCTTCAACTCTTTTAAATCCTTGTTTTACAAGGTTCATTCGAGTTTCGGTTGTAAGGTCAGGAAAGATTACTCGAACATCAACTCCATTTGTAGTAACCGAAAGTCCAAGATCTGCTTTTTGAATTGCTTGTTCAATAGCTTTTACCATAGTCTTATCCCAAGGAGTAAGCCTGATTGTCTTTGCGTCTTCTACATTTATCGTTGCAATTTGATTGATTGGAGAATATGCACCATATGCTTCAACAGCTACCCCATCAAGAATAGTTACCGTTGCACGCCCTGTCCGTAATGTTGAAAGCTCTTTTGAAAGCCAAACTTTAATATCCTCTGCTTTTGTTTTGAGTGTTTTTATTATTTCTTGCATATAGGTTGATTGTACTAAAAAGAGTACAAAAGATAAAGGAACAGGCGGACGGCCCTTCGGGTCGTCCGCCTGCAAAAGCAAAAGTCGGTCGTAGCACCAACATAATCGATACCCCCCCGGATACGAAAACGTCATCTACGACCGACCTATTTGGACCATGGTCCGAGCTCCTCACAAACATCCAAATTGCGCGCAATTCGGATGACACAATTGGAGCAGTAAGAACAGGGCTACACTTGATAATACTCCTACTTTTTTAAAATGCAAGTGACACAAAACAAGGAGTGTGAACGACTATGTTTTGTGTGATCCCGGATTCCTGCCTACGCAGGAATGACAACAGTCAAATATTCGAGTAATTGCTTTACTGATGCACCCTGATCTTTCAAATAATCCTTTATCTCAAGAATCTTTTTAAGGAGTTGTATATTCTTTTTTTGATGCACATATTTTTCTATCTCTTCAATAAATTCAATCACATCTTGTTTCGTCTTTTTTTCAGTCTTTACTTCATCGAGAAGTTTTTTTACAAAATCTAATCGCTCTGCATACGAAGCCTCAATAAACTTTTTTGTTTCTTTTGAAATTTCTACATCTTTCTCATATTCAAAAATCTGTGCACGAGATAATACTGTTGGAAGAATTATTTTTTTGTTTGGAACATGCAAAAAGAAATGGACACCTCGTGGTGGTTCTTCAAGGATTTTTAAAATACTATTTTGAGTTTCGATATTAGTTGTATTAAATGCAATTACAACAAATTGCATTTCATCCTCACCTACCTTATGAATATGTTTTGAAAAAATATGCTCAGCGTCTTTTATTAAAAATTTATCAAACTCATATACAAGTCGTTCTATTTTAGAAACAGATTTTGAGCAAATAGAAATAAGAGCATCTATATCAAGAAGTGATTGTTCTCGATTGCCGATGCAAATGTTGGTGTGGTGGAGGTTTTGTTTTGAAACTTCAAATAATTTCATGCTGAGAGTATAGCATAAAATAAAACAGGACCTTATAAGCACGTCATCCTCGCGCAGGCGAGGATCCAGGGGTTAAGTCAATCCATATAGGATTAGACCCTTCGATCAAACGAAGCTTCCATTCTCTATTGTAATGCTTTAATTGTTTCTCTCGCACAATTGCATCTTCTATACTGTAATGTACTTCATAGTATACAAGTTTGTGTAG
>JBDLUA010000002.1:0-23203 GCA_039805545.1 Candidatus Parcubacteria bacterium | reverse complement strand
TTTTAAGAATTTTACTGAGAATCATTTTTTAGTTTTAAAAAAATTTTAATATCGTTCATGTCCTCTTTTTCAAAAAAGCCAAATAAATAGTATAGTACTAAAAATAATCCTATGTTTAGAGGCAATACAATTAGTAAACTAAGTAAATTATGAGTGATGTTTGTTAATATATATGAATCTATAATCGAAACTAATATTGATACTAATGCAATTTTAGTTATCGTATTTATATAAAAATGAAGACGACTATTTAGTTTAAGATAGTTTTTTTCTACTTTATAAATAAGTATGAAGATAGGTAATACAGATAAAAGATAGGCCCATGCAATTCCTATTAGCCCAAATTTGGGTGTTAGTATAAATATAAGGATAATATTTAATATGGCCATTGAAATAGAATTAAAGGTTAATAACTTTAGTTTTCCAATGCCAAGAAGAATATTAGATATTGGACTAATGCAAGAAAGAATTAAGTTTGTAACTGCCAGCAAGATAAGAACTTGGTGGGCTTTTTGAGCAACATCAGTATTGATCCAGTAGTTTAATATTTTATATGAAAAAAATATTATAGTTATTGATATTGCAGACGATATTATTAATAAAAGTCGTGTTGATCGTACGTAGATTACTTTTATTCTTTCGAGATCATTTTTTGAATCAAAATAGGTTGTAAGAGGGAACAGCGTGCTTGATAATATATTTGCAAGCCCTGCTGTTTTTGATGCAATATTTCCAGAAAGTGAATAGTAAGTTAAATTCGAAGGACCCATTAAAAAAGGTATTATGATTCTATCTAAATAAGAAAGTGAAGAAGATGCTAGATTGTTTGTAAAAGAGGCCAATCCAAATTTATAGAAGTTCAATATTTCTTTTTTATTAAAATTAAAATTTAATAATTTTATATCAGGAAGTAATTTGTGAGATATGTATAGATTAAATATGAAACTAAAGAAAGTTATTATAGAAGTAATAATAAAAAGTTGAGGGATAGTTGCACTGTGTAAAACTGCGACAGCAATACTTAACTGTTGGAAGGTAATTACTACAAGACCTGCTTTATTACTGATATCAAATCTATTTAGTGCATTTGGTATTATAGAAAATAAAGTAGTCGAAGCACTAATAAAGAATAAGATTCCTGCAAAAAATATCGCACTGCTATAATCAGGGTATTTAATGAGTTGTTCATAGGCATTATTTTTGTTTAAAAGAGAAATCAAGAGAAATAAAATAAAACCAAAAGTACCAATCCAAAAGAATATAAAATTTGCAGATGATATCAAATTTTGTAATGAAACTTTATCTTTTATTGCGTAATATCTGGTTATGAACCTATTAACGCCAGATGAAATGCCTAGATCTATAAGCCCGATCAGGCTAAGCATTGTGGAAATTAAGACATATAGTCCATAACTTCTTACACCAAGAGAATTTACAGTCAAAGGTGCAACTATTAAAGCCAAAATCATAGGATATATATATCCTATTAAGTTGAAACTTATATTTTTCAGAACTTTTTGAGTATTAAATCCTTCTTTTTCCATTTGTATTCCTATTTACTATATGCTAAAAATACTACACATATGACAAAACACAACATCTGGAACGTTTCTATTATTGGTTTATTATTTGCTCTTCTGTTTACACCACTCATTGTTGCAAGTGGATTTTATTTTCCCTATGTTACTGGCAAGGTGTTTACTTTTAGGATAATAACGACTCTCATCTTTATTGGATGGACAATTTTGGTATTAAAGAAACCAGAATATATGCCCAAAAAGTCATTAGTACTTTTATTTTCGGGTGTATTTGTCTTGTGGCTTGGGTTTGTAAATATATTTAGTGTAGATTCTTTTAATAGTTTCTTTTCTAATTTTGAAAGAATGGAGGGGTGGTTTACACATGTATATCTCTTTATATATGTACTTGTACTTTCTTCTGTTGTTAAGAGTGATAAAGTCTGGATTTGGATTTTAAGTATTTCTGTTATCGTCGCTAACATAATCGGACTTAAGGCTGCATTTGATTCTGTTTCAAGAACACAGGTGATTTTGGGTAATTCTACCTACGTTGCCATCTACATTCTTTTTAATTTGTTTTTTGTATTTTTCCTTTTGTTTAGATTAATAAACTTGAAAACGAAAGAAGAAGCAGTAAAGATATTGGGGATACTTTATTATGTTCTCTCTATTATTCTATTTATATATGTAATATTTAAAACACAAACAAGAGGTACTGTATTGGCACTTGTTTTTTCATCTCTGATATTCTGCATTCTCACCGCTATCTCTTATTGGAACTCAAAGAAAGTCAGATTTATTTCAATCCTATTACTTGTACTTGGTATTGGAGGGTCTGTACTGTTTTGGACTAATAGAGATTCTGTTTTTATACAAAATAACCCACTACTTGTCAGAATTGCGACTATCTCTCTTTCTGAAGGGACAGGTAAGGCCCGATTAATTAACTGGGGAATTGCTTTAGAAGGAATCAAGGAGAAGCCAATTGTTGGTTGGGGACAAGAAAATTACTCTTATGTTTTTGCACAAAAATATGATCCTCGAATGTATGGACAAGAACCATGGTTTGATAGAACACATAATGCATTTTTGGATTGGACCGTACAATCTGGAATAGTGGGTGGGTTGTTATATATTACACTCTTTATGTGTGCGTTATGGACAATATATAAATCAAATTCATTAGTTAAAACAGAAAAGAATATTTTGATTTCTTTGATAATTGCATACGGTATTCATAATTTCTTTGTATTTGATAACTATTCGAGTTATTTAATGTTCTTTACAACATTGGGGCTTATTGTGTTTTATGATGATAAAGAAATATTTGTTTGTAGAAAAAATGAAAAGGTAAAACAAGCTGCTGTTGGTGTAGTGATTATATTGCTTGTGTTAGTGTCGGTATTTACTATTGTAAAACCAATCATCGTCGCGAGAAATCTTATACAAGTTTTTTCAGAAAAAGATATCAGTAAAGCTCTTGCAATGTATGAAACAATAGAAAACAAAAAAACATTTGGTACTACTGAAGCCGGAATAAGACTAATGGCTGATATTGGAAGATATGCGCAAACAGAAGATCAAAAAAACTTACAAAAATATGTGCAACTAGTAAATAAATTTGGTGATCAGTTTATAAATTCTGGAGATGTAAGAAGAATGGAAGCCTATGGAACATTTCTTTTACAAATAGGTGATATTAAAAAATCGATTGAGGTTTTGGAAAAGGCAAAAAATCTTGCTCCAGATAGACAAAACAATCTTTATGTTTTGGGTATCGCATATATATCTAATCAACAAATGGATAAAGCAATTGAAACATTTGAACATGCATATAAAGTTCTTCCTGAGAATGACAAAGCAAGAACTTATTATGGTGCCGTTTTGTATGTAGCTGGAAAACCAGAAGGAAAAGAACTTATGAAAGGGTATTCATATAAAGATACATTCTTTCTTACAATATTTAGTCGAGGTAAAAGATATGATGAAGTTATAAAGATAAGAGAACTCTTGGCGAAAGATAATCCAACTGATTATCAAGGTAAAATTAACCTTGCGGTTGCATATTATCTTAATAAACAACCAGCTAAAGCAATTGTGATAATCAAAGAAGTGCAAAAAGCAGTACCGCAGTTTGTTGAGCAAGGAAATTACCTCATAAAAGAGATACAAGCAGGTAGATCTATTGTTAAATAACTTGTCTTATTGTAAAAGTGTGATACTATAAATATGTGAGTGTTAAAGCTAACACCACGAATGTCTACAAAAAGACCACCGAAAGGTGGTCTTTTTGTTTTTTTATATATGAACTCTACGAACCAACGGACAATAACTCCAAGTGAATGCCTAAGTGAGTGTGACCGTTGGTTCGTAGAGTTCACACCTTTTAAGTATAAATGAAGAAATGTTTTTTACAAAAATAAATTTGTAATATTTTCAAATAAAATAAAAATATTTTTAAAATAATTTTATATAAAATATAAAATTTAAAATATTTTTTCAAAAAATAAAATAAAAAGTTTAAAAAATAAAAATAAAAAATATTTTAATAAAAAAATTTTTTTAAAAAAAATTTTAGTTATCCACAAAAAAAAATTATAAAAATTTGTTTTAATTTTTTTATGCGAGAAAATAATAGTAGGTAATAATTAATTCAAGTCGAATTATTACTTATAATTATAGGTAATTATTTTTCAAAAAAATGCCAGCAAAAAAGAAAGCTAAGAAAGTAGCAAAAAAGAAAGTAGCAAAGAAAGCAAAAAAAGCTACAAAAAAAGTTGCTAAGAAAAAAGCTACAAAAAAGCGAAAATAATTTCGTAGAAAAACCCCGCCTGTGCGGGGTTTTTCAATATATATGAAGTGTGCTATATTTGGGCAATGAAATTTTTAAGCAATATATTTGCAGATCAAAATACAAAGAACCTAAGAAAGTACTATTCTTTGGTTGAAAAAGTTAATCTTTTTGAAGAAAGTTTGCAAAATCTTTCTAATGAAGAACTGAGAGCAAAATCAGTTTATTTTAAAGAACTCTTAAAGTCCGGTAAAACATTAGAAGATATACTTCCAGAAGCATTTGCTGTTGTTCGGGAAGCATCAAAAAGACTCTCAGGAGAAAGACATTATGATGTACAACTCATTGGTGGAATGATTATTCATGATGGAAAGATTTCTGAAATGAGAACTGGAGAAGGAAAAACTCTGGTTGCTACTTTGCCCGCATACTTGAATGCACTTACTGGTGATGGTGTGCATGTTGTTACAGTAAACGATTATCTCGCAAAACGAGATGCAGTATGGATGGGGCAGATCTATGATTTTCTTGGATTGAGTGTAGGTATTATTAATGGTGATCAATCATATCTATATACTTCGCAAAAAGAAAACAACGAAGTTGATGAAGAACGGGATGAAGAAGGTTCATATACTGTTATTGATGAATTTTTAAAACCTTGTTCACGAGTAGAAGCGTATCAAGCAGATATTACGTATGGAACTAATAGTCAGTTTGGTTTTGATTATCTTCGAGATAATATTGAATACCAAAAAGAAAATATTAGACAGGCTAAACATACATTTGCAATTGTTGATGAAATTGACTCTATATTAATTGATGAGGCCCGAACACCTCTTATTATTTCTGCACCTTCAACAGATCCAGAGAATTTATATAAAATATTTGCACAAATTGTTTCTGATTTTAAAAAGGAAGAAGACTTTACTGTTGATGAAAAACATCGATCAATTCATTTAACTCATGTTGGAATTGAAAAAGCAGAAAAAGCTCTTGGAGTAGAGAATATTTATACAGAAAAAGGAGTAAAACATGTGCACCATCTTGAAACAGCAATCAAGGCTCTTGCACTTTATCGAAACAATAAAGAATATGTGGTTCGAGATAACAAGGTAATTATTGTGGATGAATTTACTGGTCGACTTCAACCAGGTCGAAGATGGTCTGATGGTATTCATCAAGCGATTGAAGCTAAAGAAGGTGTAACTATTGAACAAGAATCAAAGACATATGCTTCAATCACATATCAAAATTACTTCAAAATGTATAAAAAACTTGCAGGTATGACAGGTACTGCTATGACTTCATCAGAGGAATTTTTTAAAGTATATAATCTTGATACCGTAATTGTTCCTACACACAGACCTATTCAAAGAGTTGATAAGGATGATTTAATTTTTCAAACAGAAGAAGGAAAATTTAAAGCTATCACTGCAAAGATAAAAGAATTAAATGCAAAGGGGCAACCAGTTTTAATTGGTACTGTTTCTATTGAAAAAAACGAAATGCTTTCTGAATTTCTTAAAAAAGAAGGAATCGTTCATGAAGTATTGAATGCAAAAAATCATGAAGGAGAAGGAAATATTATTGCACGAGCAGGACATAAAGGTGCAGTAACTATTGCAACAAACATGGCGGGTCGAGGAGTTGATATTAAATTAGGTGGAGTTCCTTTTAATCAAGATGCATATGAAGAAGTAAAAAACCTTGGAGGCCTTTATGTTATTGGTACTGAGCGACATGAGGCGCGGCGAATTGATAATCAACTTAGAGGACGATCTGGACGACAAGGGGATCCTGGAGAAACTCAATTTTATGTTGCAATGACAGATGATTTGATGAGAATCTTCTCTACTGATCTTGTAAAAAATATGATGGGAAGACTCGGGTTGCCAGAAGATCAGCCTATTCAAAATAAAATGATTACTCGTTCTCTTGAAAACGCACAAGAAAAAATAGAAGGAATTCATTTTGATTCTAGAAAGCAGATACTTTCATATGATAATGTTCTCAACACTCAACGAGATTCTATATATAGAAGAAGAAGAGCGATTCTTCTTGAAGATAAAGAATTCTTACAAAATGAATTGAATCAGATAGTTTCACTTAGTTCTGATATTAATGATATCGTTCAACACAAGATTACTGAGATTGGACAGGATAACTTTATGCAACTTTTTAGAAGATTTCTTCTTCAAACAATCGATTCATATTGGATTGATCACCTTGAGGCTATGAATTATGTGAGGTCAGCTGTTTCGCTCCGCGCATACGGACAAAGAGATCCTTTAATTGAATATCAAAAAGAGGGTAGAACTATGTTTGAAGATTTGAAAAATCTTATTACCGAACGTGTAGTACTTCTCATTAAACATATCGACGAACAGGCTTTCAAAAAGGAGGAGGAGCGGGTAAAACAAGCAATGCTTCAAGCTCAAAAATCAGGGGGATTTGATATTTCGGGAAGTGATTCAAATAAAGCTGAATACGGAAGAAATGACATTGTTGTCTTGGTAAAAGATGGTGTAGAGCAAAGTATGAAGTTCAAAAAAGCACAAGAACTACTTTCTGAGGGTTGGGAAATTAAGAAATAAGAGATAGAATAGGGATATATGAGGTATCTCTATTTGGCATGTATATTTCTACTCACACTGGTTTTTCCTTTAAAAACTCATGCATATGAATTAAAGGTTTCTCCTGATGTTTCTATTAGTCAAAATTATGTTTCGGACTCTAATTTATATTTGGCAAGTCTTCATACTTGGTTTGATTCAAATAATTATCAAAAAGATATCGTTTCGGCTTCTATCAATCAAACAATAGGAGGAAGTGTTTTTGGAGATTCAACACTTGTTGGAAAGATTGTGTCTTTAATCGGAGAATCATCGGGTGATGTTCGAATAATTGCTGATACTGTATATCTTTCTGGAGTTACAAATGAGGACCTTATTATTATTGCTCGGCATGTAATTATCGATCAAAAGTCTGTTATTAAGGGTGATGCACTTGTATTGGCACATACCGTTGATTTCTCGGGCCAATTACTTGGTAAGGCTCAAATAACAGCAAGCAGAATAAATATTGCAGGAATAATTACAGGACAAACAACATTAACCGGTACAAAGATTATATTCAATCCAGGAACAAAAATAACAAATAATCTGTCTTACTTTTCTCCGCAACGTGCAATTGTGAATCAAGGAGCTGAAATACAAAAAGAATTAAACTTTAATCAAATCGAATCTATAAAACAAAATAATGTTATTAAAAGAATATTTTTTGGTTTTATAAGTTTCTGGGCAATTATAAAATTAATAGCAACTCTTTTTGTTATTTTTATCCTTACTCATTTATTTAGAGTTCCTACCCAAAGGATTTTGGAAGGTATACAGAATAATTTTTTCAAAAACATTTTTATAGGTATTGCAGGAGTTATAGGTCTTCCGCTTTTGAGTATTATTTTGTTTGGTAGTCTAGTTTTAATTCCAGTATCTCTAATTGTTATTTCTATATATATGATCATTATTATGATTCTTCCTTCGATGAGTGCAATTATTTTGGCAATGTACTATCAAAAATATATCCAAAAACAAAATAAAATAAGCGTTGAATTTAATATTGCCGCATTAGCAACAATTGTGGTTACTTTTTTTGGTTTCACCCCTTATATAGGCGATATCGTCGTGTATATACTGTATATACTTTCTTTTGGGGCAATTATTCATTATTTATATGAGCTAGTGCGCAGGAAGAAAATTCATTTTTAACAAAAGGCTTTTATTTCTTGTTAACACGTCATCCTCGCGAAGGCGGGGATCCAGGACTGCAAAAGGCAAACCCGAAGGGTTTGTCTTTTGCTTAAAATAGTGTGTTAAAATTATCTTTATGAAAATAGTAACCCATAACGATAGATTCCATGCAGATGATGTGTGTGCAATGGCAACATTGCGTATATATTTTGGAGATAAAATTACAGAAATAATTCGAACTAGAGATGATGAAGTTATAAAGAGTGCGGATGTCGTTTTTGATGTGGGACATATTTATAGTCCAGAAACTAATCGCTTTGATCATCATCAGACTGAAGGTGCAGGAAAAAGAGAAAACGGAATTCCATACGCGGCATTTGGACTTGTTTGGAAAAAATTCGGAGAAGAAATTTGTGGATCAAAAGAAGTTGCATATAGTATCGATAAAAAAATGGTGCAATTGGTTGATGCGAGTGACAATGGAATGTTTCCATACACCTATACTCAAGAAGATTTACGAGAATATGTTTTAGATACAATCTGTCATTCTTTTGGTTCTACTTGGAAAGAAAAAGATAATTATGATGAAGGTTTTTTTCAAATGGTGGATATGGTTGAAAAAATTCTTAGAAGAGAAATTAAAGTTGCACAAGATAAAGCAGAAGCAATTCCATTTATTGAAAAAACATATCAAGAATCTTCTGATAAACAAATAATAGTTTTTGATGAATATTATCCATGGGGTGATACCTTAAAAAAATATACGGATATTTATTTTGTCGTTTCTCCAACAAAAGAAAAAGATCAATGGAGAATTATGACTATTCAAGATCAACAACTTAAAAACAAAAAGAGTCTACCTGTATCTTGGGGTGGATTAAAAGGAGAAGAACTCGAGAAGGTCACTGGAATAAAAGGTTCAAGATTTTGTCATAAAGCTTTGTTTGTGGCGGTAGCTGATTCAAAAGAAGTTGCAATAAAACTTGCCAAAATCGCTTTAGAATCGTAAAGTAAACATCTTATGTCATTTGTAGACGAAATAAAAATACATCTAAGTTCAGGAAAAGGAGGCGACGGAGTCGTGCGGTGGCTTCATTTAAAGGGAAAAGAATATTCTGGCCCTGCTGGAGGTAATGGTGGTAAGGGAGGTGATGTGTATATTCGAGCAATTCGAAACTCATCAATTCTTGATAAATACACTCAAAAAGTTGAGATGCATGCTGGTAATGGTGAAGATGGTGGACATAGAAGTAGAACAGGTGCAGATGGTGAAGACTTAATTATTGATCTTTCGCTTGGTTCATATGTAAAGAACTTAGAAACAGGAATTGAATACGAATTACTTGAAGATGGACAAACCATAAAAATCCTTCATGGAGGAAACGGTGGCCTTGGAAATGAAATGTTTAAAGGACCAATTAATAGAGCTCCAGAACAACAAACAAATGGTAAGCCGGGAGAAGAAGCTGATTTTCATATCGAGCTTAGACTTATTGCTGATTATGGATTAATTGGACTTCCTAATGCAGGAAAATCTACATTACTCAATACGCTTACAAATTCAAAGTCAAAAGTAGGAAATTATAAATTTACAACTCTCGAGCCACATCTTGGAGATATGTACGGAGTAGTGATTGCGGATATTCCTGGACTAATTGAAGGTGCAAGTGAAGGAAAAGGTCTGGGACATAAATTCCTTCGACACATTACACGAACAAAAACATTGATGCATTGTATTTCTGCTGAATCAGAAAATATTGAGGAAGATTATGAAACCATTAGAAAAGAACTTCGAGCATTCAGTCCTGATTTAGTTCATAAAGAAGAAATTATTTTAATCACAAAAATGGATTATCTTGATGATATTGCAAAAACTCCCAAGGACGTCATCCTCGCGAAGGCGAGGATCCAGGAATTATTTTCCAATAAAGAAGTATTCTTCGTGTCTATTCTTGATGATGAATCTATCAAAACACTTAAAAAAAGATTGAATGAAAATTCTTCTGTGGATAAATAAATAACCCTTATTTTTCAAAGATCATATAATGTATATATAAGTGTGGCTTTTCGGAAGAAAAAACTGCATTTATTAATTAACGTTAATTAGTGGTAAATTTATAAAGATTATGAATATAAAGACAAAAGGTTTCACATTGATTGAACTTCTTGTGGTAATCGCAATCATCGGTATCCTTTCTTCTGTAGTGTTGGCATCGCTCAACAGTGCACGAAACAAAGGTGCTGATGCAGCTGTGAAAGCAAACCTAAACGGTATAAGAGCTCAAGCAGAACTCTTGTATGACGATGACGGTGATTATGATAACTTGTGTACAAACACAACAATAGTTGCAGCTATTGATTCTGCAAAATCAGCAGCAGGAGATGGTGACGCAACAGGTACTGCATACGCAACTGCTCAGGGAGCAAATAATTCCGCATGTCATGTAGGGGGAACTCCACAGGCATGGGCTATTTCTGTTCCAATTAAATCTGTAACAGGAACATATTGGTGTGTTGATAGTGCTGGAAAAGCAATTCAGACAACAACAGTTCTTGGTGCAAGTGATGCAGCTTGTGACTAGGCTTACATTTGAACTCAAAACAAAAAACCGCCACAAGCGGTTTTTTGTTTTCACGCTCCGACCGAATTCGGTCGGAGCGTGTTATACTTATAGTAATGACTTTGATTTTATTTATTTATTTTTTCTTACTCGGACTAATTGTTGGAAGTTTTTTGAATGTTGTAATTTTGCGACATAATACAGGCAAGACCCTTGGCGGACGGTCTTCATGTATGTCATGTAAGACTCAACTAACTTGGAAAGAACTTGTCCCGGTGTTTAGTTTTTTATTACAAAAGGGTAGATGTAAAACATGTAAAACAAAATTAAATTGGCAATACCCTCTTGTTGAGTTTGCTACAGGTGTGTTGTTTGCAACAAATTTTCTATTTTGGATAAAAAATGCAACCAGTGCGTATGAGTTACTTGTAGGTATTGGTCTTACGACATGTTTGATTTCAACTTTGATTATTATATATGTATACGATGTTCGACATAAGATTATCCCGGATCAATTTTCATTTACTGCCTGGGGAATTAGTCTTTTATATGTAGCGTTGCTTTCAACAAACCTTAAAGGCGCAATCTTACATATTATTGCTGGACTTTCTTTTTATATTGTTGTTTGGCTTATATGGAAAATTTCAAAAGGAAGAATGATTGGTCTTGGAGATGCAAAGCTCCTTTTATCTATCGGAACAATTCTTGGATTTGTATATGGATTATCTTCAATATTTATATCCGTTTGGATAGCTATGATTTATGTAATTCATATTTTGTTGAAACATAATTTGAGTAGAAACAACAAACATATTACAATGAAAACAGAAATTCCATTCGGACCATTTCTTATTTTAGGATTTTTGATTGTGTATTTTACTCATATTGATGTGACAAGCATAAATTTATTGTTTGAAAATTTTTCATGAAAACAGATATACAAAAAGGATTCACCCTTATCGAACTTATTGCTGTTTTGGCAATCTTTACCATACTCACTTCGGTGGTGGTTTTTAATTATTCAAGATTTCGAAGTGAAACAATTCTTACTAATATGGCATATGAGGTAGCTTTATCTCTTCGTGAAGCTCAGATATATGGTGTGAGTGCTCGAAATGCAAAGGGTGTGAGTACTCCTAATTTTAAATTGCCATACGGAATCTTATTTAACGATAATTCAAATGAATATTATCTCTTTGCTGACACTAATGACACAACGGGTGATGGTCGTTTTACAGGAACTGACTGTATAAATTCTGGGGGAGATACTTGTGTTACACCATATGTAATGCAACAAAATATTAAAATTGATCGAATTTGTACTGACATTCAAAATAATATTAGTAGCGCAAGTGTCTTATTTAAAAGACCAAATCCAGAGCCTATTATAAAAGCAGGTCAAGGTTCACCTTCTATTATTCAAATAAAGTTAGTGTCACAGAGTGGGTCTGCGCGATATGTAGTGGTGTATAATAATGGACAAGTAGCAGTATTAAATGAATCACAAATAACAGGATGCAATTAAAAAAGCATAAAAGAATAAATGGATTCACACTCATTGAGCTTCTTGTTTCTATTGCACTTTTTTCTGTTGTTCTTACAGTAACGCTTGGTTCTATTATGACTATTGCTGACTCTAATAAGAAAGCTCGTTCACTTATGTCTGTAACAAATAATCTTAATTTTGCAGTAGATAGTATGGTTCGAAGTTTCAAAACAGGGGATGTAGATGGAAATTTTATTTTAGAAGATGGGGATTGTTTTGAAACATTAGAAATTAATTATTCAGATGATAGTGAAACTTTCCCGACAAGAGAAGTTAAGTATTGTTTTAGAGAAGATCCGGTTACTCAATTAGGTAGAATTACAAAATCTATAGCAGGTGGAAGTGAAATTCGTTTAACTTCTCCTGATGTTGATATTGATGATTGCGAATTTGTTAACTCTTCTTTGGAAACCAGTACATTCGCCCTTACTTCTCAACCAATGCTTACAATTATTATGCATGGAACAGTAAAGGTTTCTGAGAGAATAAATTCAGCCTTTTCGATTCAAACAAGTATTTCACAACGTAAATTAGAAATTTAATATGAAGAATGTATTTAAAAAAAGAAATAGAAATAATAAGATCTTCAGGCAATTCGAAGATAATAATATTCGAGGTTTTACAATAATCGAAACACTTGTAGCAATATTTATACTTTTGATTTCTACAACTGGTCCACTTGCCTTTACTCAGAGTGGACTTCGATCCGCCTTCCTTGCACGAGATCAGGTTACCGCATTTTATTTGGCACAAGAATCAATTGAGACAATTAAAAATGTAAGAGACAATAATTTGATCGGGTATCGAGATGGCGACACTGACATTGATTGGCTTAATAAAATTACTGAATGTGGAGACATTTCTCAAATCGGAGCTACTGCAAGCTGTAATATTGGTCTGATTCAGGGAGATAATACTTCCTTTGTTGAGTGTCAAACAGACGCTTGTTCGTTGTCTTATGATTCAACTTCATATAGATTTACTATTGATGGAACTAATCCATCAAAATATACACGAACAGTGTATATAACAAGAATGACAACTGATGAGATTCAAGTAATTGTAGAAGTTAATTGGTCCTCAACATTTTTTACTCCTAAGAGAATAGTTGTACAGGAGAATATATTTAAAAAATATTAGTATGAAGAATATATTTATACAAAAGAATACAAAGCAAAAAGGGTTTACATTATTGTTTGCAGTTCTTGTATCTACACTTGTTGTTTCGATCGGTGCAACAATTATCTCAATTGCACTTCGACAAACTATTTTGTCCGGTACAACACGAGAATCACAATATGCATTTTATGCTGCTAATACTATTCTTGAATGTGCGCATTATTGGGATACTACAAATAAAGATTTGAATGGAAAGCTTGTGTTTCCTGTGGATGGAATTGCTCAGATTACAGATACTGATATAGAAGCTCAAGATGTTACATGTGCGGATGTAAATATTATTACAGGTTCAGGAAATGAGATCAATGGTGGACTCGCAAGACCAATGATAGAAGATGGTGAAACTGGAGGGTTTAAGTTTTTTCTTTTGATAAAAGATCGTGCAAATATATCAGGATTGCTTCCATATGAATATTGTGCCGAAGCGGTTATATATAAGTATGATAATGAAAGTACAATAACTACAACAATTGAGGCTAAGGGCTATAATACCTGTGATGAAAACAACCCTAGACGAGTTGAGCGAGGTTTGGTAGAACAATACCAATCATAATATGGATAAAAAGCAGGCCCAGGTACGAATGAAAAAACTCTACAACTTGATTGTGTATCATAGGGATTTGTATTATCAAAAACAATCTCCAGAGATTTCTGATGAGGCATATGACGCTCTCGAGAAAGAACTTAAGGACTTTGAAAAAGATTTTCCAGAGTTTAAACAAAAAATCTCACCAACACAAACTGTAGGAGGATTTGCTGATGTGTTGTTTGATTCGGTAACTCATAAAGTACCACAATGGTCATTTAATAATGCATTTTCAAAAGAAGACATTATTGATTTTGATAAACGAGTGAAGAACTTTATTTATAAAGAACTTGAAAGAGAAGTATCTGTTGAATATGTTACCGAACTTAAAATCGATGGACTCAAAATTGTAATTGAATATCAAGAGGGAAAACTTATACAGGCAGCTACTCGAGGAGATGGTGTGGTAGGTGAAAATGTGACTGCAAATATTCTCCAGATAAAAGATATTCCACATACTATTTCTGAAAAAAGAAATATTATTGTCGAAGGTGAAGTATATATGACTCGGACGCAGTTTAATAAAATTAATGCAGAACTTGAGAAGAGAGGAGAAAAAACATATGCAAATCCACGTAACCTTGCTTCCGGAACTCTCAGACAACTTGATCAAAAAATGGTAAGAGAAAGAGGGTTGTCTGCATTTATATATGATCTTGCCGATGCTCCGTTTGAAATAGAAACTCAAGAAAAAGAATTACAATATCTTGAATCAATTGGTTTACCTGTTTCAAAACACAGAAAAGTCTGTACCTCGGTAGAACAAGTTATGAAGTTTTGGGAAGAATGGAATTCAAAAAGAAATAAAAATCAATTTGATATTGACGGGACCGTATTGAAAGTAAATAAAAAAGAATATCAAGATGCAATCGGATATACAGGTAAAGCGCCACGATTTGCAATTGCACTTAAATTTAAAGCAGAAGAAGTAACCACTATTGTTGAAGATATTGCATTTCAGGTTGGTCGAACAGGGATTATTACACCGGTTGCCCATCTTAAACCGGTTCTTGTATCGGGTTCAACTGTATCTCGTGCAACACTTCATAATGAAGATGAAATAAAACGACTTGATGTTCGAATTGGAGATACCATAATTCTCAAAAAAGCAGGAGATGTAATTCCAAAAATTATACAAGTAGTACAAGAACTTCGACCAAAGGGTGTAAAGCCTTTTGTTTTTCCAAAAAAGATTCCTCAATGTGGAGGTGATGGAAGTATTGAAAGAATTCCTGGAGAAGTTGCATATAGATGTGTAGAAAAAGACTCATATGAACTTCAAAGGAGAAAGCTCCACTACTTTGTTTCAAAGGTTGCATTTGATATTGAAAACATGGGTCCAAAGGTGATTGATGTGTTGCTTGAAGAAAATTTAATTCAAACACCGGTTGATATTTTTACATTAGAAAAAGGTGATCTACTTAACTTGCCTAGATTTGGTGAGAAGTCAGTCAACAATATTTTTGACTCGATAGAAAAAGCAAAAAAGATTTCCTTTGCTCGATGTATAACAGCATTAAGTATAACAGGTGTCGGTGAAGAGACTGCGGTATTACTTGCAGAAAAGTTTAAGAATTTTTCAAACTTACAAAAAGCATCTGTGGATGAAATTGAATCTATTCGAGGAATAGGTACTGTTGTCGCTCAGTCTATAAAGGATTGGTTTGAAGATGAAGATAATTCAAAAATGCTTTCTGAACTTTTGAAACATGTAGATATTATTCAAGAAAAAAAACTTTCATCAAAACTAGAAGGAAAAACATTTGTGTTTACTGGTTCACTTCATACTATTTCTCGAGATCAAGGGAAGAAGCTTGTAAAAGATAACGGAGGAGATGTATCAAGTACAGTTTCAAAAAAGACTGATTTTGTGGTTGCTGGTGATGATGCAGGAAGTAAACTCCAAAAAGCAGAAAAATTAGGAATAAAAATAATCACTGAAGAAGAGTTTTTAAAAATGCTGAAATAGTGCTAGTATAGCCCTATGAATAGCAAAGATATTAAGCATTTGGCAAATCTTTCACGACTTCATCTTACTGATGATGAGATTGATGCCTATACAAAGCAATTTGATGAGATTGTTGCATATGTAGACAAAATTAAAGAATTTTCTTCTAATAACGAGATCCCCGATCAAGTCGGGGATGACGTACCAGTAAATGTAATGCGAGAAGATAAAGTTGATTCTTATCCTCAGCCAGAGACTATTGTAAACGAAGCTCCTGAGTATCAAGATAATTTTGTTAAAGTTAAAAAAATCTTAAATCAATAATATGAATCTCACCGTAAAAGAAATACATACAAAACTTATTTCAAAAGAACTCAGTGTTGCTGAACTTGTTGAATCTTATTTTTCTAAAATTTCTGAAAAAAATTCAGAACTAAATGTGTTTATAAAAATTCATTCTGATTTTATACAAAAACAAATCGAACACGCACAGATGATGATTGACTCTGGTAAAGCAACTCTGCTTACCGGTATTCCTATTGCTGTGAAAGATAATATCCTTATTAAAGGTGAAGAAGTAACTTCAGCTTCAAAAATTCTTGAAGGATACAATGCAACATATGATGCAACTGTTATTACAAAATTAAAAGAGCAAGGTGCAATTCTTATTCCACGAGCAAACATGGATGAATTCGCTATGGGTGGTTCAACAGAAAACTCTGCTTTTGGAGTTACAAAAAATCCATTTGATTTAAATCGTGTGGCCGGAGGAAGTTCTGGTGGAAGTGCAGTTTCGGTTGCTACTGGAATGTCTGTACTTGCTCTTGGTTCTGATACAGGTGGGTCTATCAGACAACCAGCATCATTTTGTGGTGTTGTTGGACTTAAACCTACATATGGAAGTGTGTCTCGAAGTGGACTTATGGCAATGGCGAGTTCTTTTGATGTGATTGGTCCTTTTGCGCACAAGGTCTCTGATGCAAAGATTTTATTTGACGCAATTAAAGGAGTTGATCAGCTTGATCAAACAACGGTATCAAAAGAAATTTCAAGTGAAGTTAAAAAAATTGGAGTACCATATCATTTTCTAAAATCAGGAATTGATCAAGATATACTCGACACATTTAATTCAAATATTGAAAGATTAAAATCACTCGGATATGAAATTGTAGATATTTCACTTCCAAGTTTTGAATATGCGCTTTCCATTTATTATATTTTGGTGCCTGCAGAAGTTTCTTCAAACATGTCTCGATACGATGGGGTTAAGTTTGGAAAAAAAGTAGAAGGAAAAGATTTGATTGATGATTATTTTCAAACGAGAGGACAACTTCTTGGTGATGAAGTAAAGCGAAGAATCACGCTCGGAACATACGTATTGTCTGCAGGATATGCAGATGAGTATTATCGAAAGGCTTGGGCTGCACGAAATAAAATTAAAGACGAGGTAAAAAAAGTTTTTGAAGAAGTTGATGTAATTGCGATGCCTGTATCTCCAGTGCCTGCATTTAAGATTGGAGAAATGTCAGCAGACCCACTTAAGATGTATCTCGCTGATGTATTTACCGTATCTGCAAACGTAGCGGGTGTTCCTGCGATTTCTATTCCAGCAGGACAAGTAACACGAGAAGAAAAATCTCTTCCTGTAGGATTACAACTTCTTGCACCATGGCATGGTGAAGAACGACTCTTTAATGTTGGGGAAAAGTTTGAGATACTATAGGTAATGGCAGAAGTAAAAAAAGAAGCTCCTAAAAAAGAAACATCAAAAAGTGAAACTAATTGGGTGATGTTTATTCCTATTTGGATAATCGCTTTTATTATTTTGTTAGGAGCATTAACAACCGGACAAAGTATTTTTAGTTCTCAGTCTTCACAAAATGGAATAAATGCTACGCGAAGTTTTTTTGATATATATCGTCTTATTGGTACAGGAGAAATTTCAGAAGGGGTAAGAATCATAAATACTGCTAAAGTTTTAGTGAGAAATCAACCGGCTGGAGGTATATTGGGTGATCAAAAAAAACTTAATGTTGGTATTGTTCGTGAAGGACCTGTTTCTGCGTACAATGTAAATTGGTTTAGAATTGATTATGAAGATGCACCAGACGGGTGGGTTGTTGAGAATGTTATTTCTTCAAAAGTTAGTGCGGTAAGAACTTTTAACATTGTTCCTATTTTGTATGGTCTGTATAAACCAATAGGATATGGATTACTGATTATTCTCGGTTTATTTTTTGTATATTTCAAAATCCAGTTAAAGAGAGAAGAAAAAATTGGTGAGAAAAAATTAGAACTTCGTTTAGAAAATGCAAAAGAAAAACCTCTTTCTACTACAATTGCAATCGAACAGAAACCAGATGTTCAAGAATTACCAGGATTTCAAACAGAAGAAATTATGCCTGTTGAAGAACTTGAAAAACAGGGGCGATGGCAACATATTCAAGACCTTATTAAATCCTACAATCAAAATGATTGGCGACAGGCAATCATTGAAGCCGATATTATTCTCGAAGAGATGCTTGATAAGATGCAATACGAAGGTGTAACTATTGGAGATAAATTAAAAAATGTGGAACGATCCGACTTTATTACTCTTGATAAGGCCTGGTCTGCTCATAAAGTTCGAAATCAAATCGCTCATGATGGTTCTGATTTTAAACTTACACGAGAAGTCGCAGAGAAAACAATCAAAGATTTTGAGGAGGTGTTTAAAGAGTTTTATTATATTTAGACAGGTGTGTCATCCCGGGCTTGACCCAGGATCTCGTTATTAGCACGTCATCCCCGCGAAGGCGGGGATCCAGGTACGAAATAAAATATGTAAAGAAATAGTTTAGATGTTTTCTTACTATTTCCTTACATTGGTCCTGGATTCCTGCCTACGCAGGAATGACAGAAACCTTATACTCCTCAGGTGCATTCTTCAAATATTCTTGAATTTTATCTTGCGTAAGAAGTCCTGCTTGTGCACCAATGTATTGAACAACAGACATTGAATTAATCGGTCCCCACAAGAGCGCTTCTTCAAATGGTTTTCCAAGTGCAATTGCACTTGTAATTGTTGATGCAAAAGAATCACCTGCACCTGTTCGATCAACTGGTTCTTTCGGATCGGGGTAAGGAGGAACAAAGAGAGTTTTATTTTCATACAATGCATACGCACCATTTGGTCCATCTGTAATAATTGGAATCTGTGGTCCGAGTTCTTTAATTTTTTGTAAAAGAATCTTTATATCTTGTTCTTGTGAATTTAAAATTTTTTGTGCTTCTTCTTTATTACAAAAGAATAAAAATGTATGAGCATAGAGTTCTTTCAAGGCTTCAAACCCAAGTTTCATCTGAAAAGTACCTGGTTGGAATGCAAGTTTTACTGAGGGGTTTTTCTTTAAATATTCTGTGAGTGTTTGATGAAAGGGTAATGAATTTTGAGCTAGTGAACTTAGATATATGAACTTAGGTGTTGATATGTTAGGTAAAAAATAGGGGAATTCTGTATGCTTCACGAGAATTGTTCTTTCTGCTCCAAATCTAAGTATGTAATGATAATTAGATTTCATTTTTTTATATATTGAAATATATTTTGTTTGAACACCTTCTTTTTTTAATGTATCAATTTGTTCTTGTCCAAATGCGTCATCTCCCACATTCGAGACAAGAGCTGACTTTAAACCTAACCTATATGCAGCAACAGAGGCATTCGAACTATTTCCAACCGCTGGTACAACCACAACATCTTTGAAGGGGAGTTTGTCTCCGAATTTCATACAGAGTTCTTTTTCACCTTTTGGATTATCTGTTTCTACCCACGCTTGATCAAGCTCAATAAATGCATCGGTCACCACATCACCAATTCCAACAAAATCTAATTTTCCAAAGTTAAACATACAAAAATTATAACATCATATATGACTAAGGCGAATATGATATACTATTTTATATGACACTTAAAGAAGCAATTGACTCAGCACGAGCAAAAAAAGTAGCAATCGGACATTTTAATGTATCTAATTTAGAAGCTGTACATGCGATTAAATATGCGGTACAAGAGACGGGATTTCCTGCAATTATTGGAGTCTCTGACAATGAAGAAGAATTTTTTGGTCAAGATGAAATTGTTGCACTTGTAAAATTATATCAATCTCAAGGGTTGCCAATTTATTTGAACGCAGATCATGCGTATTCTGTTGAACGAGCAAAGAAGTGTATTGATGCTGGGTTTGATGCTGTTATTTATGATGGGGCAGAATTATCTCATGAAGAAAATATAAAAAACACAAAAGAAGTAGTTGAATATGCGCGATCAAAAGGTTCAAAGTGTTTAATAGAAGCAGAAATTGGATTTATCGGTAAGTCTTCAAATCTTATGGATTCAATTCCAGAAGGAACTGCTCTTGAACAGTTTCTAACTAAACCAGATGAAGCAAAATCTTTTGTCGAGGCAACTGGGGTAGATATGCTTGCACCTGCTGTTGGAAATATTCATGGGATGTTAAAAAATATGCCGAACCCACATCTTGATATTCCTCGAATTGAAGCAATTTCTCAAACAATACAAATTCCTCTGGTACTTCATGGTGGTTCGGGAATTAGTATCGATGACTTTAAAAAGGCAATTGCATCTGGAATGTGCATTGTTCATATTAATACTGAGATAAGACTCGCATTTAAGAAAGCATTAGAACAAGGAATCGCAGAAAATACAGATCAAGTTGCACCATACAAAATTTTGAAACCAACACAAGAGGCAATGAAACAAGTTATTATTGAAAAATTAAAAATCTTTAACAATGTATAATAAAACACGTCATCCCCATGTAGATGGGGATCCAGGAATTAAATCACTGGATCCTCGCCTTCGCGAGGATGACGCAACTCCTATGTCTAAAGAATTACTTCTTTCTTTACAAAATCAAATTCAGGGAGATGTTCTATATGATGAAGAAATACTGCAAAAGTACAGTCATGATACTTCGGTATTTGAAATAAAACCTCTTGCTGTAGCATATCCAAAAAACTCTTTGGATATTTCACATATTGTTAAATTTATTCAAGATAACAAACGTTCAATCGAATCTCTTTCTATTACTGCTCGAAGTGGTGGTTCAGATATGACGGGAGGTGCAATTGGACAGGGAATTATTATTGATGTGACAAAATACATGAATACATTTGAAATTTTTCCTGAAATTTTAAATGCACAAATTCAACCGGGAGTATTTTATAGAGATTTTGAACCAGAGAGTTTAAAACATAGTTTGCTTATGCCGGTATATCCTGCATCACGAGAACTCGCTGCATTTGGTGGAATGATTTCTAATAATTGTGCTGGAGAAAAATCTCTCTTATATGGGCAAATGAGAAATTTTGTTGAGAGTGTGAGTTGTGTTCTTTCTAATGGAAGGGAGTACGAATTTAAAGAATTGTCTTTTGGTGAAGTGGAACAAATTATAAACGGACAAGATGAATTTATTGCAGGTATTTATCGGAGGACATTTCATCTGATTGATCAAAATTATAATTTTATACAAGGAGCAAAACCTAAAACAAAAAAGAATTCATCAGGGTATGCACTATGGGATGTGATGAATAAAGAAAAACAAACATTTAACCTTGCACAACTCATTACAGGTTCACAAGGGACACTTGGACTTGTTACAGACTCAAAAATTAGACTTGTACAAGAAAAAAAGTTTAAAAAAATGATCACAGTTTTTCTTCCGAGTTGGAATAAACTTCCACAACTTGTTAATTCGATTCTTCCATATCAACCAGAATCTCTCGAAGTATTTGATGATACAACTCTTAAACTTGGTTTAAGATTTTTTCCTCAAATTGCAAAGCGAGTAGGTAAGCCACTTATGTCTTTTTTGTTAGGGTTTATACCTGAATTTTTTATTGGTGTACGAATGCTTGGATTACCAAAGCTTATTATGATTATCGAACATACAGCAGATACTCAAATAGAACTTAATGAAAAAATAAAAAATACAGAAACTGCACTCAAAAATTACAAAGCACTCTTTCGAACAATTCAGGATGAAAAAGAAGGGGAAAAATATTTTGTAGTACGAAGAGAAAGTTTTAATCTTCTTCGAGAAAAAGTAAAAGGAAAAAACACAGTTCCGTTTATCGAAGACTTTTGTGTTGCTCCAGAGAAACTTCCAGAATTTCTCCCTAAACTTCTTTCTATTTTAAAAAAGAACAATATAAACATGAACATTGCAGGACATGCAGGTGAGGGTAATCTCCATATTATTCCACTCATGAATTTGAAAGACGAAAAAGAGCGAGCAAAGATTATCCCAGTTGCCCAAGAAGTATATAAACTTGTTATTTCATATGGAGGAACAATTACTGCAGAACACAACGATGGAATCATTCGAACCCCTTTTCTTAAGGAAATGTATGGAGAGAGAATGACGTTATTATTTAAGGATATTAAGACTATTTTTGATGTACACAACATATTTAATCCAGGTAAGAAGGTTGGTGGAACTCTTGAGGATGTAGAGCGGTGGATGAAGAAGGGGTAGACTGAAAATATTGACATAATATACATAAATCGGAGGGATTTTTAATTTCTGGGTCAGACCTGTACGGGTCTGACCTAGAAATATTGCCTTTTCCCAAAAATTCTGTATACTGCAAGGACTATGTTAAAACTTAAAGCAGTAAAACGAGATGCAGTAGAAAAGCCAGAAGACATTCGAGCCGCTGGTTCTATTCCTGCTGTATTTTATGGCCCAAAAGAGGCTTCACAATCAATTACAATCTCAGCTGTTGAATTTGATAAGGTATTTAAAGAAGCTGGAGAATCAACGGTTGTTGTTCTTGATGTTGATGGGGCAGAACACGAAACTCTTATCCATGATGTTGCATATCATCCAGTACGAGGAACTATTTCTCATGTAGACTTTTATGTAATTGAAAAGGGAAAGAAAGTACAAGTAGCCGTAGAACTCGAATTCGTTGGAGTATCTTCTGCAGAAAAAACTCTTGGCGGAATACTTGTAAAAGTTATGCACGAAGTAGAAATTGAAGCTATGCCTAAGGATCTTCCACATACTATTGAAGTTTCGATCGATTCATTAGTAGACTTCGATTCAAAGATTACTGCTGGAGACATTACACTTCCTGCCGGTGTTACACTTGTGACTGATGCAGAAGAAGTAGTTGCTCTTGTACAAGAAGCAAAAGAAGAATCAGATGAACCTGCACAAACAGTTGATATCTCAGCTATTGAAGTAGAAAAGAAAGGAAAGAAAGAAGAAACAGAATAATAATTCTATAAGAATATTAGAAAAGGCGGCCCCGAAGGGG
>JBDLUA010000001.1:0-64803 GCA_039805545.1 Candidatus Parcubacteria bacterium | reverse complement strand
TAAGATTTTTTATTTTTCCATATTCTCCAGCTATAAAGTCAAACAATTCATTTTGAGTAACTTCTTCATTTATTAAAATGCAATATTTATAGTTATTATTTCCTATAAAAAAAATATTTTCAGGTAATGTATCCCTGATCTTTATTTTTTTGTCACCTTTTATGAAGAATGTATCAAGATCAAAGAAAAGAATAAGTCCTAATTCACTAAAACTTTTAACAAAATAAAACATATCATTAAAAAATAGATGACAAGCAATTATTGAACCTAAACTCAATTTATCTTTGTAATATTTTTTTTCTATCTCTTTTTCTATATCTTTAAAAATATTTCGATATATTTTTAAATCTTTATTTTTGTTAGAACTCTTCATTTCTTTAGGTAAATCACCCATAGAATATCTTTTATCTAGAGGAAAACCTTCTTCAGGAATCTTATATTTTTTTCTTAAGAGTTTGATTGTCTTAATAAAGGATTCTCTTCTAATTAGATCTTGAAGAAAGTTTAATACTTTGCTTTTTATTTTTGTTTTCATTATTTACATATAAGCATAGTGTTAATATGTTAACAACCCATATAATGCAAGGGCTAATTTTAAAGAGTTTTTACCCTCTAGTATCTTCAGTTTTAAGTCCGAGTTCCATCGTGGGGTATCAAAGTCGCTTGTAGAGTATAAATAACCTTTATTTAAAGGGTATAATAGTCTCTTAAATAAAGAGTTTGATTTTCTTCTTTTATCTTTACTTCAAGATAATTTTTATGATAATGTTTGTTTACAATGTAACAAAATATGAGCAAAGAAAATAAAAAAGTAATATCTTACAATCAAGAGCTTGAATCAAAAGAAGGGCATTTTCTGTCACTGTTAGAGAGTGTTGGTTTGCCCATCAATGATATATTCGTGCCAATTAAAGAAAGAACCATATTTTTTTCTAATGCAAGTTCTTTACTTGCTCAAATGAGTCCAGAACAAAAATTTCAAGCTGTTTATATTTCTAAATTTTTTGCTGCAGTGAGTGTCGGCTTGTTTGATGCGGCTTTAAACTATATTTGGGATGAAACGATTCTTCAATTAAGAAAAAGAATCGAGGTCTATGATCTGGAGTACTTTTATGAAATTGCTGCCTCTCCAGAAAAAAGAAAAGACTTAAAAACCATTGATGATATTTCCAAGTTAACTGATGATGAGCTTTTAAAAGGTGCTCTTAAAATAGATTTAATAACAGAAGTAGGATACAGGAATATAGATCTTATTAAATATATGAGAAATAATGCAAGTGCGGCACATCCTAATCAATTAAAAATAACAGGCTTGAAGCTTACATCAATGGCGGAAGATTGTTTAAGAGAGATAATTTCAACACCTATTCCTCCTGCTGCAATTGCAGTTCAAAAATTGCTTGAAAATATAAAAAACACAGAAATGAGCAAAGAAGATGCAAAAGATGTTGCAGTTCATTTTGCGGCAATGGGACCAGAACCTATTCAACGTTTAACTGAGGGTCTTTTTGGTATTTTTTACAAGAGAGAAACAACTGAACCTGTAAGGCAAAATATCAGACTTTTAGCACCATTATTGTGGCCTTATGTTGATGAAAATATAAGAAAGTCATTAGGTATAAAACATGCTTATTTCAGTGCAAATAATAATATTGCAGAAAAAGGGTTTGCTAAAGAATTTTTGGCCGTAGTGGATGGACTTAAGTATATTACTGATCCTCATAGGACAGTTGAGGTTTCTACAATACTTGAAGAGCTCAAAAATGCACATGGCGAGTTTAATAATTTTTATAATGAAGTTTTACCCGCAAAGAGGTTGCGGTCTGTTTTGGGGAATCCCCCTAAAATACCAAATGGAATAGAACAAAAATATATAGCAACTCTAGTTGAAGTTTTTTTAACGAATGGAAATGGTGTTGCTAATTCTGCCAATGATATATATCTTGATCTTATAAAAGGCTTTAATCCAAGGCAGTCTATTTATGCAATAGGTTTGATTTTTAGTGATATTATATCGAGTAAACTACGTATAAAATTATGTCAGCAAAAATATTTTGAAATGATTGGTTATCTAAAAGAAAAAATATCAATTCAATCAGCAAAACGTTTAATTGAGGAAATTGAGTCATTAAAAATTCCATTAGATGAAATAAGGTCTAATGAGAATTTAAAAGAATTAGCTGAGATAGCAATAAAAGAAACACCTTAGAATTTATGCATATTACAATTCTTGTCTTTGCAATTTCCATGTACACATTTAGAACACATAAAGATATCACAATGACAACTTAATTCGTGAATATAGCGAATTTCAACCCAATAAGGACCTCTTTTTATATTAAGTTCTCCATCATTAAGTATTAGTTGTAGATTTACAGGAATTTTTAAGATACCTTCTTCTGAAACTGTTCCTGTATAGATACCCCTATCTTTGAATCTTTTAAAAGTTGAATAATCTATATTCCTATCTGTGTTTTTATTTTCAGATATCTTTTCTAAAAAAGCAGAAAATTGTTCATGAGTATATAAAAACACTGCATTATTTGGACCCTCAATGATATTTAAGGGTCTATTAAAAATGTCAGCATATTCTTTTGGTAGTTGAATATTAGTTTTCATGATCAAAGTGTACTATGAAATAATTCTTATCTATTATTTCAAAAGAGGGTGGTTTATCGTATGAAAAGATATCTTTATATCTGTCTGATACCTCTAAAATACCTTCAGAATCAATTACTGCCTTTGCGTGAAGCTTTTCAAACATAGAAAAACCTCCTCTTTTTAGGAGGGGATTTTTCTTTTGGATATCATCATCTTGTTTTTTACCTGCCTGATATAGCTTGCTTGATCGAACACAAAACGAGTTCCTGTCTTTAAGATTGAAAGTATATACTTCCTGTCCAAATAAATTGTTTAGTTCATCTGGTAGCCAAACAAGTTTTGTATTTGCTCCTGTAAGTTGTTCAAGATCACTTTCAAAACAACGCGAAGCTGAGTTAATGCTCCCATTGTGCCACTTTTCTGCAAGAGATGAGAGTTGAACCTCAAGATTCTTTGGAGAGATTTTGTACATGCTATAAAGCTCAGGATAGTGTATCTTTGAAAATCTTTCTCCCAATACTTCAAAATATTCTGTTCTTTGTGTTTGTTTCATATCTCTATAGAAAAGGGGCTACTTTATGTATAAGTCTTGGGTACCAATGATCTTCTTCCTGCATTTTAAAAAACAAATACATCCAGAGAATTAAAGTTATTGCTCCTACGCTTGTTTGAAATAAGTAATCTATTGCAAATGTTGCTAACCAGTAGGGGGTAACGAGTAATGCTAATGCAAGAAAGAATCTTGGCAATACAAGTATGAAGTAAAAGAAGGTGAGGAAGTATGTTTTTATTATCTCAATCATTATTTACTTTCTTATTAAATATATAAATCATTGTTATGCCCGTGAAGATAAGTGCAAATACAGAATCTAGACCAACAACTTGAGCTAAGACCACTCCAAAACATAGAGAAAAAAATATCAATAGTGGTACTCTCATCAAATCTTTTTTTATTTTTGCAGACTTATGTAATAAGAACCAGAAAAGATATGTGAGAATCAGGGGACCTAATAAATACCCAAAACCTTGAGGCATAAAGCTACTTCTTATTGATATCACTAAGAGCAAAAGTAAAAATATGATTGCACTTATATTTCTCTGAGTTTTTGTTTTTTTCATAAAATTAAAATAATACTTGTAAACTTCCATTTATTTCCATTACACCATCATTACAATGGGGACATGTATCTTGAGGATTTAAGAAGTTACCAGGTTCATTACATGTTGGGCACACAAATGGTTTTTCTCTCTGATCAGTATCAAAAAATAAATCTTTATAATCCCGACACTTTTTGCAATATAGTGAGTGTTTGTATCCGGTTATCGTCCCTGAATTTTGTACTTCTGTACCAACAGGAATTGTAAGAAAGGTTATTTCATTATTCTCTTTATTTTTGTGATATGGAAATCCAAAAGAGTTTTTTACTAAGAACCCACATTTATTGCACTCGCAAAAGGATAGGGAAGACATGTTATTTTTTTAATATCTTAAATCTAAACTTATAAATCAATCGAGGTATTTTAAAAGATATAAAAACAAATAATAGTAAACCCCAAATGCTCAAAGGATAATACTTTTCTAATACAAATAAAGAATCCTGGGGTATTCTTAGTAATATAAACAATATAAAGAGTATAAGTAGAATAGTAATTTTGAATGTTTGTTTTTCTAAGGTTTCTCTAGATAAAAATATAGATTCTCTCTCCGTATTTAATTCATACATTTCGAAAGGGCTTGTACTTATCTTATATATTTTTCCATCATGGAACCACACAAATTTTTTATACTTTTTATAGAAGAGTTTCCAGAAAATTCTAGAAGATATCTGATTGTGTGCTTCTGACTTATAATTAAGATAGTTCTTAAAAGAGAGTATTTCGTGATCAAGTATTCCTTTGGTACTTATTGTATTCATAAAATGAAATCAATTGTCCTAGTAGTAAACAAAAAGCCCACCACTAGGAGAGTCCGAGGACCCCTACATCAGTTTCCCGATGCAACGCGTTCAACGCCCTAAATGATGGGTTTTTTATGTTGAACGCGATTTTGACCATACCTAGTAAATTGCTTTAGTAGGGTTAGGTCTTCGGAATATTCGGTTGTCTTTCATATTTTAACACATTAGTTTTAAAAGGGAATTCTTATTTAGGCGTTTTAGAAACAAATATCCATATTGAAAAAATGAAAAAAATATTGCATAATCTTTTTATGCCTAATCAGACAGCCCTAATCGGAGAAATCCGAAAAACAATAGACAGTGCAAACATTAACTTCTTGTTTGGCTCAGGTCTTTCTAGACCCTTCCTTAATGTGTTAAATGGAATTGAAGTTTTTCTTTCTGATAAGACAAAAACCCCTGAAGAAATTTTGGAGAAGAAAAAAGAATTTTTTGATGTTGTGATGTTGGGTAACTTAAAAATATTAAATGGAGATGTGGATTCAAATAAGGATATTGTGCTAGATAATTACAGAAACTTTTACAGACTCTTGAACAATATTGTTTTGAGGAGAGAAAATTCCTTACTTACAAAACAAGTTAATATTTTCACTACAAATATTGATATTTTCTCAGAAAAGGCAATCGAAGAGACTGGTGTTGAATTTAATGATGGGTTTAATGGTAGATTTAATCCAATATTTGATCTTGGAAATTTTAAAAAATCTTACTTCAAGAAAAGTCTTCATTATGAAAATACATCTGAAATTCCTGTGTTTAATATATTAAAAATTCATGGATCTTTAACCTGGAAATTTACAAAGGGAAACAATAAAGATCTAATATATCTTGATAAAGATCTTGATCTCGTAAAAGAGATTGAAAATTATAAAAACACTATTCAGTTTGAAGAAAAGTACAAGGATCTTAATATCGTTAATCCTACAAAAGAGAAATTCGAAGTAACTTTACTTGGACAGTACTATTATGATTTATTAAGAATTTATTCAAATGAGTTAGAAAAGGAAAACAGTGTTCTGTTCGTAATGGGTTTTTCCTTTGAGGATGAGCACATACGAGATTTAACTATGAGAGTTGCTGGTTCTAATCCAACATTAAAAGTTTATATTTTTGCTCATGAAACAAAAAGTGATATTTATCAAAAAATGGAAGAAAGCGCAAAAAATAAGAATATAAAAATTATTCTTCCCGAAGAAGGAAAAAAGTATAACTTTGAGACTTTGAATACTGAGATATTTGAGAAAATTACTATCACTGGAGATGAGTGTTTTGCATTAAAACCTCCTTTAATACCTGAAATAGATGAATAACCATAATACGACCGATACTTATATTGTTGATAATTCAATTTTTAGAATAGGGGTAGTTTTTTCTGTTGAAGGACAAATTATTAAAGTAAAAGTTGATAAGGGTAAAAATACATCCTCAGTTCTCTATAAAGGTGCTCTTATTCAAAACATCTCCGTAGGTGGGTACATAAAGATAAAGAAGGGTTTTTCTGAAATGATTGGGAAAATTGAAGGAGAATCGATTACAGAGGATAAGGATTTTTCAAAAAATAAGTATCGAAACAATCAGGAGAAGATAAACAGAATTCTTAGTATAAAAATTCTTGGTTTTATCGAAAATAGTGTGTTTTACAGGGGGATCAAGGAACTCCCTCTCATAGATAATAAATGTTTTTTACTAAGAAAAGAAGAGTTTGAAGAAATACATAATTTTATTAAAGAAGGAGATGAAAGAATTTCGATAGGAACATTGGAATATGATGATGGACAAACTATTGATTTAGGAATCAATAGTTTGTTCGCTAGTCATATAGGAATTTTTGGTAATACTGGAAGTGGAAAATCCTACACACTTACAAAATTATATCGAGAACTTTTTAAAAAATTTAAAGATAATACAAACTTCAAAAATCGAGCAAAATTTTTCTTTATTGATTTTAATGGAGAATATGCTGGTGATGATGTTATTATCGAGAAAAAATATAAAAATATATATAAACTTTCAACAGATTTAGTGACAGAAGGAGACAAATTCCCAATTAAAAAAGAAACCTTAAAAGATAGTTCCTTTTGGGGCATTTTTCTTGAAGCAACAGAAAAAACTCAAATCCCTTTTATAAATAGAGCTATTAAGGATTCCTATATTGAATCTAGATTGAATACAGAAGAAAATTTTAAGAATTTGGTTGCAGAAAAAATTATTGAAGCTACAGCGGTAAGTGGGAAAAATACAGATAGGGCTCTTACGGTAGATTTGTTATATGAACTAGCATCTTTTCTGAATAATGATAGTTTGCGAAAGATGGGACATTATTTTAAGGAAAATCTTTCAGGAGGAAATGATAACATCAGTTTTTATTTAAAAACTAGTCAGTCTTCACCTAATGATAAGATTTTTAGCGATAAGCCTGCATTTAAAGAAAAAATAAATGATCAAATAAGTTTGGTCAGAGATCTGAACATTTCAAATTTATCTGAGATTAAAAAAATTGGATTAAGAATCATCGTTAAATATTATGATGAAATGATTAGAGGATTTTCAAATAGGGAACATTTATCTCCTCTAATCAAAAGAATGGAAAAAAGAGTACTTGATTTAGAAAAGGTTCTCTATGTAAAAGGAGGGGTTAGATTTACAAAGAATTTAACAGTGATCTCACTGAAAGATGTGAATCTCGACATAAGAAAGATGCTCCCTCTTCTTATATCAAAGGAACTTTATGATACAAAAAAGAAAAGCAAGAACAATGAAAGCTCTCTTCATCTAATTATTGATGAAGCGCATAATATACTGTCTTCTAATTCAGAAAGAGAGAGCGAACAATGGAAAGATTACCGTCTCGAAACCTTTGAAGAAATTATAAAAGAGGGTCGTAAGTTTGATACTTTTCTAACTATTTCAAGTCAAAGACCTTCGGACATATCATCAACAATTATATCTCAACTTCATAATTATTTTTTACATAGACTAATTAACAATAATGATTTGTTTGCGGTCGAAAAAACAATCGCATATTTAGATAAAGTTTCTGCTGATTCTATACCTAATCTTGCTAGAGGGACTTGTATAATTGCAGGTTTATTGGCTCAAATCCCAGTTGTTGTGAAAGTTGGTGAAATTAAAAGTAAGAAGAATCAGCCAATAAGTCAAACTATAAACTTACTTGAAAAATGGAAAGATTAGGATATCTCTCATTTCAAAATTTCTTTTAATACTATCAACTCTTTCATAACCTGGTTCAACAAAAAAATATCCAAGTCCACATAAAAATCAGAACCGAAATGCGAATGCATTTCGGTTTTTGATTTTTAGTGGAATCCGCAGGAGTTGAACGGCGGAGGCCTAGGGCCCCTGCATCTGCGAAACGGAGTGAAGCAGATCTGGGATGGCCGAGCCGCGACCCAACAGTACTTAGTGAACAAGGAGCTTGCGACGCAGTGAGCTTAGTACCTGTGGGTCAAGTCCTGTCGAGAATATTAATTTATTTGATTATTTTTTCTAAAGGAGTAGGCTTTAGATAGTGAATATGCAAAAATATAAATAGAACTTAGGTCAATCTTTTTGCATAAAATCAGATTAAACAAATTAAAAATATGAATAATATTAAAAATGCGGTTATTGGGGGAGTTATTACATTATTGGTTGGAGGTACTGCTTATACTATTAGTCAAACTGATGTTGCTAAAAATTTTGCAAATGATACAGGGTTAACACAGGAACAAGCAGAACAATATGTAAATAATGTAAAAGAAGAAGACTTAGCTTCTTGGGATACAGTGGGCTCATCATTTATTACCGACGGGCAAGAGATACTTGAAATTGCAAAAGGAATTGATTGCCAAAATTATGAATATGAATGGGAATCGACTTCTCTTACTTGTATAGAAGGGAAGATGCAGATGAATAAATTCGCAAATAATAGTATTTTACTTGGTAAAGCATTTAAAAAATTAGATGTGGATGGAGCAACAAAAGATGATATGAGAGAGACCATTATTCTTATAGATCAAATGAATTCCAATTTTAAATTTGAAATCGTGACGAGTTTATTAAGTGCTTCAGAAATTGACGAAATGAAGAAAACTAATTCATATAATAAATCGCTTTTAAAAACGATTGTAGAAACCGAGTAGAGGTTTTGGCTTAGAGTGTTGACACACCACACATTCAGTGTTTAAATACTGACAACCCGAACAAACATATACCTCAGACACCGATGAACGACCCTGAAAAATTGCTCCAAACAGCAGAGGAGACTTTGCAAGAACTCCTTGCCCAATTCAAGCAATGACTTGCAAGGATGGAAGACGCTCAAGCAGTTGAGTGGGCACAAGCCTTCGTGCAAGACATTCTTGCACGGCAGGAGCGTTGCACACAAGAGTTTGCTTCTGAGATGACGAGACTTTCTCAACTCAAAGAACAAAACCCTGCTCGGTCTGCGCTCTATGAAAGAGCTGAACAATCTGCAAGAAGGCAGCACTTCACTTCGATGACTTTTCTCTCTAATCTTTTGCGTGACAAAATCGCGCAATCCTGAGGGATTTGCTTTCGAACCCAAAATCCGCCACGTCACGCGTGGTGGATTTTCTTTCTCTATTATGGGAGGGTGGCTTTTAAGAGTGCTTGACAAACTCAGGAAGAGTTATAGTCTGAAATGAGGTATGAAAAAAGCAATAGTGGTTTTGTCTATGCTAGTTCTTGCGCCTCAGTATGCAGGAGCTACGAATATAGACTCATTTAATAGATATGCGTGGGGAGAGAACATTGGATGGATAGACTTTGGTTCAGATCTCGGTAATACTGAGGTTACAGGCTCTGAATTAAACGGCTATGCGTATAGTAGTAATACGGGCTGGATATCTCTCAATTGTTCCAATACTGAAAACTGTGATTCTGTCGAATATGGAGTTACAAATAATGGAGAAGGTATGTTGAGTGGATATGCGTGGGGAGAGAACATTGGATGGATAGACTTTAGTGGTGTATCTATTGATGCTAATGGAGATTTTCTTGGATATGCATATTCTCCAAATGTCGGATATGTATCATTTAACTGTTTAAATACAGGCACATGCGAAGATATTAGTTTTAAAGTATCAACTTCTTGGAAGAAAGATACTGTTGCAACATCAACCGATGGTGGCGATACTGCAACATCAACAGATTCTGGAAACAATTCAGGTAGTTCTAAAACAAGAACTGGTGGACGAAGAACAAGTTCAAACAATACTTCTTCTGCTCCAGCTGGAACACTTTCTGCATCTGAAATGATTTATCCGGCAACAAATCAACCAGACGGCTCTTCTTTAGATGGTAATAGAATTTCTTCTAGTACAATTGATTTATATTTTGGAATGACACATCCAAATGTTAAAAAATTACAGCAATTACTTAATAGTCTTGGATACAAATTAGCAGAATCAGGACCAGGTTCTCCTGGAAACGAGACTGAATACTTTGGTCTTCTTACAAAAACAGCTCTTGCTAAATATCAAGCAGATAACGGAATTATTCCTGCTTCTGGATATTTTGGACCAATTACACGAGCTTTTCTTGCATTAAAAGGTTTCTAAATTAAAAATAATCGTATGAAAAATATAATAATTACATCAATTGTTGCAGCAGCCTTTGTTGGTATCAATGTAACATCAGCATCTGCAGCTGTGTCAGCCGGAACAGGTACTCTGTACCCAACATCAGCACCAGGAGAAACAATGTACAGTATCGAAGAAATCTATAATCTTATTACTGCATCAACAACAGCAGAACTTGGTTCTGGAGAATTTATGGGCGCTTCTGATAAAACAAACGGAACTATTACTCTTAAAGATTTATACGAAGCAGCTTTTGCACTTCGAAGTTCAATGTCAAACTCAACAACCACAGACAACACTGAAGGAGATGAAGATTCCGAAACACCAACTGTTACACCAGATGGAAGTGAAACATTTGGGTTTGTAGGAACAACACGAGTTCTTGATACATACACATCAGGACGATACGGATTTAGATTTAATGTAACTGCATCTAATGTAGATCTCTATATGCCAAAAACAGTGAACTTGGATTATGTAAAATTAAACGGCACACCCGCAACAGGATCTGTTTCAAGTGTTACTGCAACTGTAACAAGTGCTGATGCAACAGATGTTGGAAGCTATTGGAAAGTTTCTCCAAATGCAACTGCATCATTTTCAACAAATATAACTCTTGAAAATCTTGGTAACACATCAGCTTTACTAAATGGAATACTTACACTTACAGGAATTGAATATAAAAACAATTCTACATCAGGTGCAGTAAATGTATTTAATACAAACATTACTGATTATGTATTAAGTGGAATTACACTTAATAATGTAAACGGAGCTATTTAATTATAGTTTAGTTTAAAACATAAAGTGGCGGACCCGAAGAGTCCGCCACTTTTGTGTACAAATATTTTCATATATAAAAAATGTACTGATATAATAATGATGTTACATGAAATACATTTCTACTCATACATTTAAATCCTTTTTTGTTATATTTTTTTGTTTTATGCTCTTTATTGCGATTTCAAAATCTCAATCAAAAAGTGTTGTGTATGTTCCGTATACTGGAGATAAGGAATCTTTTATAAATACTCTTAAAGAAAAAGGTCTCATTACAAATGGTTTTTCTCAATTGCTCGTACAAGTAATGCTTTCATTCAAAAATGATTTAGAACCAGGAGAGTATGTGTTTTCAAAGGGAATGGGTGCAGTATCGACTGCTGTTGCTTTGGATGAACCAGAATATAAATATGTTTCTATTCCAGAAGGGTATCGAAAGGGGCAAATTGCAGATCTTATAGGAACAAAGCTTGATTGGGAAAAAGAAAAAATAATTACACTCGCAGAAGTTCAACCAGTATGCCCGCTTAAAGGTCAAGAAGGTTTTCTTGCGTCTGGAACATACTTAATACACAAGGAAGAAGATGCGGATATTGTTGAACAAACAATGCAAGATACTTTTCAAGAAGTTATTAAAGAACTTGGTTTAAATAAAAAAGACATTTCAATTCCACAAGTTATTACTATTGCATCTTTAATTCAAAGAGAAGCCGCAGGAAAGTCAGATATGCGTATTATTTCTGGAATTATTCATAATCGAATTGAAATTGGTATGCCACTTCAAATTGATGCAACACTTCAATATATCAAAGGAGATGAAGAAAATTGGTGGCCTGCACCTAAAGCAGAAGACAAAAAACTAGAGTCTCCATACAACACATACCAAAATATTGGTCTTCCACCAACACCAATTGCAACTCCTGGTAAGGAGGCAATCAAGGCTGCCCTTAACCCACTTAAAACAGACTGTATATTCTATTTACATGACAAAAGAGGAAACATTCATTGCTCAACTACATATGATCAACATAAGAAGAATGTGAGGTATTATTTGAAGTGACGAAAAACAAGGACCCTCGTGAAGACGAGGGGGACTATATTTTTCGTCATCCTCGCGGAGGCGAGGATCTCATGTTAGTATCAGTTTATGCATAGCTCCTCTGAACCAGATAATAACTGGTTTGAGATTCTTGGTCTCTCACAGGGTAAATTCACTACACCCTTTGATAGAAATATTCTGAATCAGGAATTTGAGCGAAGACTTCGCTCTGCTTCAACTCAAGATGAAGAAAAACATCCATTGAGGGAGACCGATTTCTTTGGGAAATTCCCACACGTCTAATTCCACTTGGGGGCGGGCCGTACGGCCCGCCGCCATTTCATTTTTATCCATTTTATTGTACACTCTAACCACTATGTTAAATTTTGTAATGAAACAAATGGTAAAACGGCAAATTAAAGACATGCCTAAGGACCAACAAGAAATGATTATGAACCTTATTGATGAGAATCCAGAACTTCTCAAGACTATTTCGACTGAAATTCAAGCAAAGGTAAAGAAAGGAATTGACCAACAAACTGCAATGATGCAAGTAATGATGGATCACAAAGATGAGCTCCAAAGAGCAATGATGAAGTATAAGAAGTAGGTATGTCACTATCAATCGGCGTTGTAGGCCTCCCAAACGTAGGTAAATCAACTTTATTCAATGCATTAACAAAGAACTCAGTTCCAGCTGAGAACTATCCTTTTTGTACAATTGATCCATCAGTTGGAATTGTTCCTGTGCCAGACGATCGACTCTACAAACTTTCAGATTTTTCTAAAACACAAAAAACTATTCCTGCTGTTGTAGAATTTACAGACATTGCCGGTCTTGTGAAAGGTGCATCAAAGGGTGAAGGGCTCGGAAACAAATTCCTCGCAAACATTCGAGAGACAGATGCGATTCTTGAAGTGGTTCGAATATTTGAAGATTCAAACATTACACATGTACACGGGAGTGTTGATCCTCTTTCTGATATTCAAGTAATTAATCTTGAATTAATTATGGCTGATCTTGAAACCGTAAACAAAAGACTTGGAACAATTGAGAAGGATGCGAAGCGAGGTGATAAGAATGCAGTAAAAGAAGCAGATCTTCTTACAAAAGTAAAAGAAGTTCTTGAATCAGAGAAGATGGCAAATCAACTCGAACTTGATGAAGATGAAGAAAAACTTCTCAAAGGACTTCACCTTATGTCTGCAAAACCAATTTTATATGCACTAAATAAGAAAACAGGAGGAAAGAATCTTGATGACTTAAATGATGAACGATATATCAAACTCATTGATTATTTTCAAGAACATAATTTTACCTATGTAAAAGTTGATGCAGCAAGTGAACTTGATATGAATGAACTCTCAGAAGAAGAGCGGACAGAAATGAAGAGAGAAATGGGGATTGATGGAGGGCTTGATGCACTTATCAAAAAGTCATACGAAATGCTTGGACTTATTACATATTTCACAACAGGTGAGAAGGAAACACGAGCCTGGACAACTCATCTTGGAGCAACTGCACCTGAGGCAGGAGCATCTATCCATACAGATTTTAGAGAAAAATTTATTCGAGCAACACTTATTCCATGGGACAAGCTTATCGAAGCCGGTTCACACGCAGCAGCTCGAGAGAAGGGCTGGATTAAAACAGTGGGGAAAGATCATGTAGTGATTGATGGAGATGTGATGGAGTTTTTGGTTTAACTTGCTTTGTTTAATAAAATAAATATACTTATCTTACTCAGAGGAATATATCTGATTCAATTTCACTTCATCCGGTGAGGGTTTTGTGACGGGATCAGAGAGTCGCCTTATGAGTCTTCTTGCCCCATTAAAGGACTTTGCTCATTGTGAGAACTGGTTCATCTTGCCGTCAAGGACTATCTTGAAAAAAAGAGAGAAACGATTGTTTCGAACTAAGCGCACTGTGGGCAGGGTGCGCTTTTTCTTTTTTATACTTTAAAAATACAAGAATAGTGGTATCATCACTACATATGAAAGACTACAATCATAAAGAAATCGAATCTAAATGGCAAAAAGAATGGGAATCAAAAAACCTTTTCAAAACAAATCCAAATCCAAAAGATAAATCATATCTCCTTGTAGAATTTCCGTATCCTTCAGGAGATCTTCATGTAGGGCATTGGTATGCCTTTGCCGTGACTGATATTTTTGCGCGATATATGCACCATCTTGGTAAAGATGTGCTATTTCCATTTGGTTTTGATTCTTTTGGTCTTCCTGCTGAGAACGCCGCTATCAAGCGAGGCCTTAATCCTAAGACTTGGACCTATTCGAATATCGAAAAGATGATTGAACAGGTAAAGAGTATGGGAACAATGATTGACTGGGATACCAAGGTTGTTACATCTGATCCAGAATATTATAAATGGACGCAATGGTTGTTTCTTCAATTTTATAAAAAAGGATTAGTAAAGCACGAGCAAACTCATGTGAATTGGTGTCCTTCTTGTAAAACTGTTCTTGCAAATGAACAACTCGAAGGTGGAGTATGTGAACGATGCAGTAGCGCCGTTGAACAAAAAGAAATGAAACAATGGAATATCGAGATTACAAAGTATGCAGATAGACTTATCGATGATCTTGATTCTCTTAATTGGCCCCATCACATCAAAGAAGCACAAAAGAATTGGATTGGACGAAGCCATGGAACTTTTTTTACATTCGATATTAAAGGAACGGGTGGTGTCATCCCTGCTCCCAATGACGTCATCCTCGCGGAGGCGAGGATCCAGGATCACCAAACTCCGCTTGCAGACTTCACTAATGCACAAGGTAACCTTCAAATAAAAGTCTTCACTACACGACCAGATACATTTATGGGTGTTACTTATGTTGTTGTTGCGCCAGAACACGATCTTGTTCAAACATTAAAACCATCTATTTCAAATTGGTCAGAAGTTCAAACCTATATTGATCAAACAAATAAAAAAACTGATCTTGATAGACAAACAAACAAAGATAAGACAGGGGTTGAACTTAAAGGAATCAAAGCACTTCATCCAGCGACAGGAAGAGAAATTCCTGTGTTTATTTCTGATTATGTAATCGCAACATACGGAACAGGGTGTGTAATGGCAGTACCTGCACATGATGATAGAGATTTTGAATTTGCTCAAAAATATAATTTAGAGATTAAAGTTGTTTTACGGCCAAATGTTATTAGGGTTGATGGTTCTTTTAACAAAGATTTTGATTCTACTGAAGAACTAACAAAACTCAATGAAGATTATCTAAATGGAAAGAAACCTTTTGTAGGCGATAATGCTCTAATCTTTAACTCCGGAGAATTCAACGGACTTACATCAGAACAAGCCAAAGATGCTATCACATCAAAATACGGAGAAAAGACAACAACATACAAACTTCAAGATTGGTCAGTATCACGGCAACGATATTGGGGTTGTCCTATTCCGATGATTCATTGTACATCTTGTGGAACTATTCCTGTACCTGAGGATCAGCTTCCTGTTGTTCTTCCTGATATGGATAAGATCGAAATGCGAGATGACGGTAAGTCTCCACTTGCACACAATCATGAGTGGGTAGAGGCATCTTGTCCTCAATGTGGCAGCAAAGCAGAGCGAGAGACAGATACTCTTGATACATTTGTTGATTCAAGTTGGTATTACACACGATACATTGATCCTAAGAATGATACAGAAATTGCCTCAGAACAAGCAAAGAAGACATGGCTTCCGATTGATTTTTATTCTGGAGGAAGTGAACATACTACACGACACTTATTGTATGCACGATTTGTATACAAAGTAATGTATGACCTTGGAATTGTTCCGCAATCAGAACCTTTTAATAAGAGAAATAACAGAGGACTTATTCTTGGGACAGATGGAGATAAGATGAGTAAGTCAAAAGGAAATGTAATTAATCCTGATGAAGTAGTGGAACGAGTTGGCGCTGATGTGGTGCGTGCATATCTTGCATTTATGGGGCCATATGGAGAAGCAGGAAATTATCCATGGGATCCAAACGGTGTAGTTGGAATTCGAAGATTCTTTGAACGAGTGTATTCACTTGTAGAAAAAGTTTCCACGCAAGATTCAAAAGAGGCACTTGTTGCAATAAACACACTTCTTTCACAAATCACAACTGATTTTGAACAACTTAAATTTAATACAGGCCTTTCTAAATTAATGGTATGTATTAATTCTTTGGAAAAAACAGAATTTTCAAAAGATACATTCAAAAAATTCTTAGTAGTATTTGAAACATATGCGCCACACCTTGCACAAGAGATCTGGTCATCAATAGGAGAGAGTGATTTGATTTACAATCAATTATTTAGTACCCCTGATGTATCTATACTTGCCGATCAGAAGCTCAAAATTGCCGTTCAAGTGAACGGAAAGACGCGAACAGTACTTGAAGTTGATCCAAATCTTTCAAAAGAAGAAATTCTTGCTCAAGCAAAATCAAATCCTGAAGTACTTCGATGGATAGAAGGTAAAGAGATTGTTAAAGAAATTTATGTTCCTCAAAAATTGGTGAGTTTCGTTATTAAAGGGTAACAAAAGTAGCCTTATTCAGAGCCTTCATTATACCATTTGACATATTGTAAAAATATGATAGTTTGGAGTGTATGACATTCGTGTATTTTAACAAAATACGCTAATAATTATTAATTACACATGATTAAATTATCATTTCAACCAAAACAAATAACCAAGAAATTGGTTAAGATTTTGCCACAACGATCTCAAGACGTTATCACAAAACGATACGGTATTGGTGTGTCTGCTGATCACCTTACACTTGAGGCAATTGGTAAAGAATATGGAATCACACGAGAACGAGTTCGACAAATTGAAGAGAATGCACTTGCTTCAATTCGAAAGTCAGAAGAATTTAAAAAGACTCAAGAAGTGTTCACTGAGCTTCATAACGTACTTATAGAGCTTGGAACAATTATTTCAGAGACAGAATTACTTGATCATATCTCAAAAAACGAAAGTATTCGAAACCATATCCACTTCCTCCTTGTTTTGGGAAATGAATTTAAAAAATCAAAAGAAGATGACTACTTCAAGCATCGATGGTATGTAGATGGACAAGTTGCAGAAAAAATCGAAGCTGCAATCCGAAATCTATACAAAGAACTTACAAAAGACGCTCTTATTTCTGATTCAGAGATAACTGCATCTCTTCTTAAATATCTTGAAGATGTTGCACCTCAATATCAAAAAGAAGAAATTGTTCGACGATGGCTTAATATGTCAAAACGAATTGGACGAAACCCACTTGGTGAATGGGGACGAGCCGAATCTCCAAATATTAATGTGAAAGGTATTCGAGACTATGCCTTTCTTGTAATTAGACGACATGGTTCTCCAATTCACTTTAGAGAAGTTGCACAACAAATCAACAAAATGTTTGATAAAAAAGCTCATGTTGCAACATGTCACAATGAATTGATTAAAGATCCTAGATTTGTACTTGTAGGACGAGGTCTGTATGCACTTACAGACTGGGGATATGCTTCTGGAGTTGTTCGAGATGTTATCAAAAACATTATTGATAAACATGGACCTCTTACAAAAGAAGAAATCATCTCAAAGGTTCTCAAAGAACGATATGTGAAAGAAAATACTATTTTGGTGAATCTCCAAAATCAAAAGTATTTCAAAAAAGACAAGCTCGGAAAATATACAGCTATCTAATTGTATAACTTACTTTCAATTTTATTTTTTATGATAAAATAAATGCAATGATTGCAAGTATTTTAGATTTGTTTGTTGTTGCTCTAGATTTTCTCGTCTATCTTATTCCAATTGCAGTACCACTTGCATTGATGTATTTTCTTTTTCATGTATATATTGATTACAATCGTGCCAAATACTATAACTCTCTTGAATGGGTCTTACTTGAAATTATTCCACCACAAGAACATATGCGCTCTCCGGCTGCAATGGAACTTTTTCTTCTTGCCTTATACCAAACAGGAGGAGAATCAACGTGGATAGACCGGTGGGTAAAAGGTAAGGTGAGAACATGGTTTACACTCGAAATAGTTTCTATCGAAGGACGTGTACATTTTTATCTTAATTGTGAAAAGAAACTTCAAAAATACATTGAATCCCAAATATATGCGCAATACCCCGGGAGTGAAATACGCGTTTCAGAAGATTATGCCGCAAAGTTTAACCAAGAACAATATGATATGGTTGCAGTTGAAGTTCAGCTCACAAAGCCCGATCCTTGGCCAATAAAAACATATATTGATTATCAACTTGAAAAAGGAGATCAAGAAGAAGATTCAAAGATTGATCCTATCACACCACTCCTCGAGTTTTTAACTACCGTTAAAGAAAATAACTATATCTGTTTACAAATTATTGTGCGAGCACACAAACCTGAAGATCCTGATCCCACAAAACTCTTTCCTAGTTTTTCTAAAAAAGTTGATAATTGGAAAGATGCTGCAAAATCTGAAATTAAAAAGATTAAAGAAGAGTCCTTCATGGAATTTGATGAAGGGGACAGGAAGCGAAAACAAAATGTTCAAACAGAAGCACAAAAACGTGCAATCATAGCACTTGAACGAAGTGTTACTAAATTTAGTTTTGATACAGGAATCCGGATGCTTAATATTGGGAAAAAGGGTTCCTATGAAAATATGTTGGGTCTTATGAATGGAATGCTTAAGCAGTTTAATTCTCCTGAACTAAACAGTTTTAAACCACTAATGATTACAAGTTTTGATTATCCATGGCAAGATCCACTTGGACGAAGAATCAAAAAAATGAAAGCAGAAATGCTTGAAGCATATCAACTAAGAGATTATTTCTGGAAGAGTAATTATAAAAAAGAAAGCAGAAAGTATTTTGTATTAAATACAGAAGAACTTGCCACAATCTATCACTTCCCAGGAAAAGTTGCTCAAACACCTACACTTTCACGAGTTGATTCGCGAAAAGAAACTCCGCCTGATAATCTACCTATATAATGCCGAATCCGATTACACAAAAAATATTTATAACAGTATCCATACTCGCACTTTTGTGGGTTATTCTTACATCAACACCACTTACATTTAAATCTGGAACGATAGTAACTATCTCAAAAGGAGATAGTGTAAAAGTTATTGCACATAATTTAAAAGAAAACGATGTAATTGTATCTGAAGCTCTTTTTACAAATATTGTTATTCTATTTAAATTAGACAGTAAGATTGTCGCGGGGGATTATATATTCAAAGATACAAACAATATGTTTGAAGTATTGCGTAGAATTTCAAAAGGAGAATACGGAATCGAGGTCAAAAAAGTTACTCTTATAGAAGGTCTTACGGTAACAGAAATGTCGAATATCTTATCAAAAGAATTTTACAATATTTCAACTACCGAATTTATAGAAAAAGCACTTCCATATGAGGGGTATCTTTTTCCTGATACATATTATTTTGTAGAAAATGTAAAATCAGAAGAGGTGATCGCAAAGATGCGAACTACATTTGATGAAAAAATAGCAGAACAAAAAGATATTCTTACATCAAAAAAATCTCTCAAAGATATTGTAATTATGGCGTCTATTATTGAAAAAGAGGCAACCGCAGATTCGATGCAAGAAGTTTCAAACATTCTCTGGCACCGAATCGCTATTGATATGCCCCTTCAAGTTGATGCAAGTTTTGTATATGAAAGAGGTAAGCACACCTTTGAACTTTCTACAGATGATCTCAAAGAAGACTCTCCATACAACACATATATTCGATATGGATTAACTCCGACACCAATCTCTAATCCAGGTATTGCCGCACTCAAGGCCGCAGCCTTTCCAAAAGCAACTAAGAACTTGTACTTTTTGACAGGGGATGACGGAAAGATGTATTATGCTCAAACTTTAAAACAACATGAAGCAAACAAAGATAAATACTTTACACAAGAATAAAAAAGTTCTCGTCGGTATCTCGGGCGGGGTTGATTCTTCTGTTGCTGCGATATTACTCAAAAAAGCCAGCTATCAAGTAGAAGGTGTCTTTGCAAAGGTGTGGCAACCTGACTTTGTTGAATGTACATGGCGAGATGAAATGAAAGACGCAATGCGAGTATGTGCCAAGCTCGAGATTCCATTTCATTTTTTAAATCTCGAAGTTGAATACAAACAGCATGTTGCTGACTATATGATGAGTGAATATCAAGCGGGTCGAACACCAAATCCCGATGTAATGTGTAATACACATATTAAGTTTGGCTTTATCTATGACTTTGCAATGAGAAATGGCTTCGATGCAGTCGCAACAGGGCACTACGCTCAAAATAAAGCCTCACAGCTCTATCGAGGACATGATACAAACAAAGATCAAAGTTATTTTATTTGGAATGTTTCTACAGAAAAATTTGAACACATCTTGTTTCCAATAGGACATTTAGAAAAAAGTGAAGTACGAAAGATTGCCGAAGCACATGGTTTGTTTACCGCAGAAAAAAAAGATTCACAAGGACTTTGCTTTATCGGACCTGTTGACATGAAAACTTTTCTCAAAAAACTTATCACCACAAAACCAGGAACAGTGCACACGCTTAATGGAACAGAGATTGGAACTCATGAAGGAGTTGAGTTATACACAATAGGTGAGAGACATGGATTTTCTATTTCACCAGAATACAAGAATACAAATGATGAAGTATTGTTTGTAATCGATAAGGACATTAAAAATAATAAACTTATTGTGGGTTCAGTAGCACCATTTATAAAAGAAGTAGAACTTGCCGACACGATTTTTCATACATTAGTAGAAAATAAAACAGATATACAAGTTCAATTTAGATATAGACAAAAGCCCCTCAAAGGAACACTTGTATTCGAAGATAAATCAACACGAATTGTATTTGATAAGGAACTCCCTACATTTATTGCACAAGGACAGTCTGCGGTTTTATACCAAGGTGAGCACTGCGTGGGAGGTGGAGTGGTGGAGAAAATTCTGTATTAAAAAGAAAATACCGCGCACCAGTGGCCTACTGGTGCGCGGCGGGATTTGAGGGAGATGACCAATCCTTGCGAAAGCCTCCCTGCTGGCAGAGTCGGTGACTGCTCTCATCTGCCTCACATGCTCTCTTTTGTGAAAAGCTTACGCAATCTCACGAAGAGTATTTCAGATGGACTAACCATCCGTCAGCCCTCTTCCTCGGTCTTGGAAGGACATGTATGGAATGCATTATACACTATTTAAAATATCTGTCAACTATTTCACATTCTCTTCGGTCTTTGTGCTATAATTCTCCATATGAAAAACACAATCATTGCAATCGTGTCATTACTTGCAGCATTATTTATTATTGTGTATGGATATGAATTAATTTTTAAAAAACCTGTAATTGAAGCTCCTGAAATAAACACTCAAGCAGATATTAAAGAGGTGAAAGAACTCAAGGAACAGCACAAAGATTCCAAATATATTTTTGCAGGAACAGTTGATGTTCCAACTCCATGTCATTCTCTTAAAACTGTTGTAAATCAATTATCTCCAACAAAATATCAAATTCAAGTCGATACAGTTGCTCCTAAGGCCGATGTAATGTGTGCACAAGTAATTTCTCAAAAACAATACAAGGCAGCATTTCAAGCACCTGATAATATCATTGTAACCGTGAAGATTAATGGTGTGGAATACGAAACAAATAGATTTGTAATTCCAAACACAGAGAATATTGATACATTTAAATTAGAAATAAAAGGATAAAGCATATGTCTGATGTAGTCGTTATAAAAAGTGATGGTAAAGAAGAAACATTTAGTGAAGAAAAATTAATGCGCTCACTTCGAAAGTCTGGCGCCTCTGATATAGAAATCTCAAATACAGTTGCATATATTAAGAAAAAAATTAGACCCGGAATTACAACTGGAGAAATTTATGCACTCGCATTCAAAGAACTTAACTCTCACCGAAAGAGAAACCCAAATGCAATCAGATATTCTCTTAAAAAGGGAATCATGGAACTCGGACCTTCTGGGTTTCCATTTGAAAAATTTGTTGCACGAATATTTAATGCACTTGGATATACCACACACACAGGAGTAACTATTCAAGGACACTGTATTGAGCATGAAGTCGATGTATTTGCTCATAATGATACAGATGTAATTTGTATTGAAGCAAAATTCCACAACGAGCCACATCTAAGATCTGATACAAAGGTTGCATTATATGTAAAATCCCGAATAGATGACTTAAAGGGGCAAAAAATAAAGATTGGTGAAGAATACCGACACATCACTCGAGGAATGCTTGTTACAAACACCAACTTTACAGATACTGCTCATCAATATGTTTCATGTACTGGTGCATACGAACTTATGAGTTGGAATAGACCTGCAGACAAAAACCTTCTTTCATATATCGAAGAATTTAAACTATATCCAATTGGACTTGTTCCAGAACTTTCACGAAAGGAGATAGATATGCTTGTAGAAAAAGATATTCTTACCTGTGCAGATCTCAATGCAAAGCCAGAGGTGCTTGATGAGATAGAGATTCGAAAATCAAAACAAGAAGTCATCATGGATACTATTAGAGAAATTTGCAAATCTTAAAAAATACGCTACATTTGACCTTATGAAACACACTCAAATACGAGACAATATAAAGACTTTTATGCAAAACAAGGGATTCGCTCTTGTTGACTCTGCATCACTTGTTCCAACTAATGATCCATCAGTACTTTTCACAACTGCAGGAGTACAACCACTTGTTCCATATATCAAAGGAGAAAAGCATCCGCTTGGAAACAAAATCACAAACATTCAAAAATGTATTCGAACACAAGATATTGATGAGATTGGAGACAAAACGCACGATACTTTTTTTGAAATGATTGGATACTGGTATCTTGGAGCAGAGAGTGCACAAGAATTTGGTGCAATCAAGCGGGCTGGTGTACAAACAAGTTACGAATTATATTTCACCGACAAAGGATTTAATTTTGATATTAACAAAGCATACATCACATGTTTTTCTGGAAATGATCTTGTTCCAAAGGATGAAGAGACTGCATCATATTGGATGGAGCTCGGAATTCCTAAGGAGAGAATTCTTTTTCTTCCTGGAAACTGGTGGTCAACAGGAGAGATTGGTCCATGTGGTCCAGATAGTGAAATCTTTTACAATGTTTCAAACGAAGACCTTGGTGACCTTACACTCGAACAATTTGAACAAGCAGATGCAGATCAAAAACTTGTAGAAGTAGGGAACACGGTGTTTATGCTTCATAACAAAACAGCACAAGGCCTAGAGAATCTCGCACAACAAAATGTAGACTTTGGAGGAGGACTTGAGCGAGTGGTAATGGCATCACAAGGAGTTGATTGTGTGTTTGATACTGATTTATTTTCTCCTGTATACACATATCTTAAAGAACATGCGAAGAATCAAGATGTTCGAGCACTTCGAATTGTATCTGATCACCTTCGAACATCGGTGCTTATACTGAGTGAACAAGTTGCACCATCTAATACTGCACAAGGATATGTACTTCGAAGATTGATTCGACGATTATATCGATTTGCTGATGTACTTGGATTGTCTGTAGATAATGTACAAGAGGCAACAACAAAGATTTTTGAAATTTATGAATCAGTATACAATCTCACATCCGCAAAGGACTTCATTCAAACAGAATTAATCAAAGAAATAGAAAAATTCCAAAAGACTCTCTCGTCAGGAATGAAGAATTTTGAAAAAATGATTGCCGGAGAATTTTCTTCAAAAGATATTTTTAATCTCTATACGACATACGGGTTTCCACTTGAACTCACATACGAATTATTAGATGAAAAAAAGATTTCATACAACAAAGACGAAATCAATAAAGAAATCGAGCAACACAAACAAGCATCCAAGACTGCCTCAGCAGGTATGTTTAAGGGTGGACTTGCAGGAAACTCAGAAATAGAAACCAAGTATCACACCACAACACACATTCTTCACACCGTACTTCGAAATATGTTCGGAACAACTGTTGAACAAAAGGGAAGTAATATCAATACAGAGCGAATGCGATTCGACTTCTCATTTACTCGTGCACTTACACCAGAGGAAGTTAAAGAAGTTGAGGATAAAGTAAACGAGATTATTGTACAGGATTTGCCTGTAACTCGATACGATACAACCTATGACGAAGCAAAGAAGATGAATGCTATCGGACTCTTCACTGACAAATACTCAGACAAAGTATCTGTATATCAAATCGGTTCACCAACTGGCGCATTTAGTACTGAGATTTGTATGGGTCCTCATGTGACACACACAGGAACCCTCGGACATTTTAAAATTCTGAAAGAAGAAAGTTCGAGTGCGGGGGTTAGGAGGATTAAGGGGGTGTTGGGGTAGGATTTATGGATAACACTTTGAGTATTTTTGCAATATATAGTAAAAATAAAGAACTACACCCATTCGGAGAGAGATTGAAAACGCTGTTATTGAATGAATTTTATGTGGAAGCTTTTTTATATTATGCACTTGAAGTAGAAGACAAAATAAAATATGCAATTGAGTGTCAAGAAATTGCAGTATCTCTAGCACTTAAGCAATATAATCTTAAATTTGAAGATAAAAAAGATAAGGAAACTCCTTTGGGTGAACTAATTGTAAGACTTGAACGATATAACAAAAACAAACAATTACTGGATGAACTAAAACAATTTAATTTACTAAGAAAAAAGATTTTTCATAAATTATTAAAAGAAGACAGAAAGAAAATAAATAGCGAAATAAAAAAACAACTCCCTTCTTTCTATAGATTGGTTTTTGAATTAATGAATGAGGGTGTGAAAAATATTGGGGTTTGTACTGAAATTGCAAACGATATGGCAAAAAAGGTAAAGAAATAGAATTGTTTATAAATGTTCTATGCTATAATACTCCTATGCCTTTCTTAAAACCTAAGAATACTTTTACATACTCATTACACATTTCTTTAAAAAGTTCTTCTATTGATTTTCAATTAATTAAGGTTCTTCCAAACAATAAGAGGGAAGTGTTGTTTGTTGAACGCAATATTCTTTTTTTACAAAACTCTCAAGATCCAAAACTATATACCAACACTTATATCAAAGAGCTTAAAGCTGCTTTTGAAAAAAACCACACCTCTATCAAACAAATAATTCAAAATAACCCGTGCACTATAGTGTTTATTCTCCACACTCCTTGGTTCACATCACGAATTGATTCTTTAAATTTTGAAAATGAAATTGTACTTAATGATGATTTTATAGAACAAGAACTTAAAAAGATTCCTGCCGATGATAAGCTCTATGTACTCGAAAAATGTATTACAAAGATTCAAACAAACGGATACACAATTACACACATTGAAAATACTCGATGTTCTCATGTTCAAATTGATGTGTATTCAAGTTTTATAGCAAAAGACACATACTCAATGCTCAAAGATATTCTTAAACAGTATTTTCCAGAATCTAAAACTGCTCATTGCAAAACAAGTCCTATGACTATTGTTGAGAACACAACACGGTTTATGATTAAGGAGGATAATCTTGTCTTTGTGTATGTAAGTGGGGAGATTACTGAGGTTGGAATTATTCAAGATGATGCACTTGTGCAATTTGCAACATTCCCAATTGGTATTCACGACTTTCTTCGGGCACTACAAACAAATATTAAGTCATATGAGTATGATTTACTCTATCAAAAAGAAGTTCTTATTAAATCTCCACAATCTCAAGTACAACTAGATACGGTAATGCAATCATGGGGGAATTCTGTAATTCAAACTCTTCAATATTTTGGAACTCATGTCCCACACAAGTTTTTAGTACTCTCAAATCCAAAGGTTGTGAGCTTTTTTACCGAGATTCTTTCAAAAACATTGCAAAATAATGCTCAGATGAACCTCAAAAACCATAGAATAATTAATTTTGATATCTCTTTGTTAAAAGATATAATTACCTACAAGACTCCGATAGGAGAAATTGAGTTAGATTTAACATTAGAGGCATTAATTTAAAGTTGCATACACGATATGAAAAAGAATTTCTTACAAGATGTAGTTCCATCAAGTTCAAAACGATCAATACGAGATATTCCACTTCCAAACCATAAAGAAGTACGAACACCTCGAAAACCAAAGATGCGAGATGTAGAACCTCAAGAAGAAGTTTTTGAAACTCCTACATATTCTTCATATGAAGAACCACAAAGAGCACCTGAGCCTCACGCATATCAAAGAGAAGAAGTTGAAGAAGAGGAAGAATACGAAGCTCCTCGAAAGCCTCACAAAAGAAAAAAGTCTGGCTCAAAAAAAATTATAATGGCCGTTGGTATCGGTGTTCTTATCTTTTTTGCAATTCTTATAGGTCAAACTGATGCAAAGATCACAATTACACCAAAGAAGACAACTGCAGAGGTTGCGATTGTAATTCCAACAGATGGAACAAACAAACTGGCAACAAAGACTCAACTTTCAAAGTCAGCAAGCAAGACTCTTCCTGCAACAGGCGAGCAACAAGTAGAAAAACAAGCAAGTGGAAAGATAAGAATCACAAACAAACACAAGGATGCTCCACAAGAACTTGTAAAGAACACTCGATTCCAAGCTCCAAACGGACTTATTTATCGAATCAGAGATTCGATTGTAATACCAGGATATACAATGAACGGAGGAACAATGGTACCAGGAACACTTGATGTTGAAGTATTTGCTGACAGTGCAGGAGAGGATTACAACACTTCAGGACAAGTTAAATTTACAATTCCAGGATTTTCAGGAAAAGAACAATTCGACAAGATTACTGCCGAAAACATAGGAGATATCACGGGTGGATATATTGGTATTCAAAAAGTAGTATCAGATGAAGCCAAAGAACAAGCTCGAAAAGACCTTGAGCAAGATCTACAAAATCAATTCTCACAAGATCAAAACCAATCAACTGAGTATGTGCTTGTTCCAGATATGAGTACACTCTCATTTGGAGAACTCCAAGATAAGGCACAAGGAGACTCAGTAGTACTTACACTTACTGCACGAGTAGATGCGTATTCTTTTGTAAAAAAAGATCTTTCTAACTTTATTGGTCAGAACTCAATTAGTGGAGCGTCTACTACGGACACATTTACCCTTGATACTTCAAAACTCGCATTTCTCATAGGAGAAGATGGTATAAAAGTGTCAGGAACAAGCCTTATTACATATGCAACTGAGTCTGAAAAGCTTCAAAAAGACTTTGCCGGTAAAAAACGAAGTGAAATTGCAAAAATTATCGATGGATACTCATCTTTTGAAAACGCAAAAGCAGAGCTTAAACCATTTTGGAAGTCCTCATTCCCAGAAGACCCTTCAAAAATCGAAGTTATTATTCAGGAATAATTGACATAAGCCTTAAATATTGATACAAATTTGAAATGCAAAGTAAAGAAGAAACGGTAAAAGGAACAGTAATTGAAGCAATGCCTAACACGCTTTTTCGAATCTTAATTGGAGGAGAAAAAGAAACAATTGCGTATCTTTCGGGCAAAATGAGAATGCACAAAATTCGAGTTTTGGTGGGAGATACTGTAGAGGTCCTCGAAGATCCATATGGTGGCAAGGCAAGAATCGTAAAACGGTTATAACACCCTTTACAACAAAGGTTTCTTTTGATACACTAGGCATCTAACAAAAAAGAGAATTCAATGAGAATACAGGGTATAACAATTCCAGATGACAAGCAGCTTGAGTTTGCACTTACAGCTATTTATGGTATTGGACGAGCGCGAGCAAAGTCTATACTTTCAAAAGTTGGTATTGAGTCAACAAAAAAAGCAACTGATTTGTCAGCTGATGATGAAAACAAAATTCGAGAAGTTATTGAAAAAATTAAAATTGAAGGAGAACTTAAGCGAGAAATTTCTTCAAATATCAAACGATTGAAAGATATTTCTGCTTACAGAGGAACACGACACAGTCGAAAATTACCAGCACGAGGTCAACGAACCAAAACAAACTCTCGAACAGTACGAGGTAATGTTCGAAAGACTATGGGTTCAGGACGAAAAACCGTAGACAAGAAATAAAATAGTATGGGAAAAAAACGAATCGTAAAAAAAGGATCTAATGACTCTTCTGTAAAATCAGGAGCAGGAAAGAAGCTTCCAAGAAAAAAGCTTGATGCAGGTATTTTGTACGTGCAATCAACTTTTAACAACACAAAGCTTCTTCTTACAGATACAAAAGGAAACGCTATCTGTGCAGCTTCATCAGGAGCACTTGGATTCAAGGGTGCCAAAAAAGGTACTCCTTTTGCCGCTTCAAAAGCAGCTGAAGAGCTTGCAGAAAAAGCAGAGAAGCTTGGATTAAAAGAGGTAGATGTTATCGTAAAAGGTGTAGGATCAGGCCGAGAATCTTCAATTCGAGGTTTTATCTCAAAGGGAATTGCTATCAAATCTATCAAAGATAGAACTCCTGTACCTCACAACGGACCAAAACCGCCTAAGCCTAGACGAGTTTAATTATTAATTTATAAAGATTGAGTTATGCATATAGGACCAAAATATAAAATCGCTCGAAGACTTGGATCTGCAGTGTTTGAAAAAACACAAACAGCTAAGTTCTCTTTGAATGAACAAAAGAAGACAAAAAATCTTCGACAAAAAAGACCTTCTTCTGTATTCGGACAACAACTTATTGAAAAACAAAAAGTACGATTCACATACTGTATCGTTGAAAAACAACTAAAAAATTACGTAAAGAAAGTAATTGAAACTTCAAAAACTGGTCAATCAGACCTTCTCTTTAAACTTCTCGAAAATCGACTTGATAACGTAGTTCTTAAATCAGGATTTGTAAAATCACGACTTATGGCTCGACAAGCTGTATCTCACGGACACTTCACTGTAAATGGTGTTCGAGTAAATATTCCTTCTTATGCAGTCAAAAAAGACGATGTGATTGCTGTGCGAGAGGGAAGTAAATCAAAGAAACTCTTTGAAAACGCAGAAAAATCTCTCAACGAAGCAAACACACCCGCATGGCTTAAAGTAAATGCAAAAGACTTATCAGTAAAAATAACTGGTGAGGCCACATATGTACCGCAAGAATTGCATTTCGATTTGAACTCAGTAATGGAATATTACAAAAAATAATTTTAAGTAACATAAAATATTATGATCGAACAAAACATTGCCATTCCATCAAAGCCAAAGATTGTATCTGAAGAAAACTTCAAGGGTATTTACGAAATTGATGGACTTTACCCAGGATACGGTCACACACTTGGAAACTCACTCCGACGAATTATTCTTTCTTCACTTCCAGGAACAGCTGTAACAGAAGTTAAAATCGAAGGTGTAGGACATGAATTCTCAACAATTGAAGGTGTAAAAGAAGATGTTATCTCTATCATTCTTAACCTTAAGAAAATTCGACTTACAATGGACAATCACGAACCAATGAAAGTTGAACTTAATGTAAAAGGACCAAAGAAAGTAACTGCAGCAGACATCAATGTTCCATCACAAATTGAGATCATCAACAAAGATCTTGAGCTTTTTGAAATTACAACAAAGACAGAAGTAAAAATGGAAATCAAAGTGGAGAATGGAATTGGTTTTGTACCAAAAGAAATGCTTCACAAAGATAAAGTAGAAGTAGGAACAATTGCACTTGATGCAATCTTTACTCCAATTCGACGAGTAAACTACGAATCAGAAAACATGCGAGTAGGTGATCGAACAGATTACAACCGACTTCGACTTACTATCGAAACAGACGGAACAATCACTCCAAAAGAAGCACTTGAACGATCAATTTCAACAATGATTACACAACTCAAAGCAGTTGTTGGATTCAAAGAAGAAGTAGAGCTTCCTATGCAATCAGCAACAATCGAATCTGATATAAAAGAAGAAATCGATGTTGAAGATTTTCTTAAAACACGAATCGAAGATCTCGAACTTTCAGCACGAACAATTAATGCACTTTCAAACGCAAACATCCGAACAGTAGGAGGTCTTGCACGAAAGAAGTCTGCTGATATCCTCGAAATCGAAGGGTTTGGCAACAAAGGACTTGAAGAAATCAAAGAACTTCTTGCAAAACACGGAATCGAACTCAAAGACTAATACCCAATCTTTACAAAATACTTAAATTATATTAATCTATAAGGCCATGAGACACCACAATACAAAACGAAAATTCGGACGAACCAAAACTCAAAGAAATGCTTTGATGAATGGTTTGGTGTACAACCTTGTAAAATATAAGCGAATTGTAACTACCGAAGCAAAAGCAAAGGAACTTCGACCAATGATCGAAAAGCTTGTTACTAAATCAAAAACAAGTGATCTACATACAAAGCGGGTTATCCAATCACAAACTGGAAGTTTTGATGTAGCACGAGAACTCGAATCAATTGCTTCAAACATGCAAGACCGAAACGGAGGATACACACGAATCGTGAAGATGGAACCACGAAAGAGTGACGGAAGTAAAATGGCTTATATCGAATTTGTAGCATAATAGAATCAAACATGAAAACAATTGACGCAACAAACAAAAAAATCGGTCGAATAGCTCAAGAAGCAGCAATGATTCTTATGGGTAAAGACTCACCAATGTACGAACCTAACAAGGTTACTACAGAAGGAGTTCATATCATCAATGCTTCAAAGGCTGATATTTCAGACAAGAAGAAAGATGAAAAAGAATACAAATGGTTTACAGGATATCCAAGTGGTCTTAAAACTCGATCAATGGATCAAATGATCGCAAAGCGAGGTGTTGCTGAAGTATATCGAAAGGCCATCATGGGAATGCTTCCAAAGAATCGACTTCGAGCAGAAATGATTAAAAAACTAAAGATTAGTGAATAAGAATATGGCAACAAAAAAATCAGAAAAATATATTGAAGCAATTGGACGACGAAAAGAATCAGTCGCACGAGTTCGACTTTTTGAATCAAAGACAAATTCTATCACAGTAAACGACAAGCCAGTTGTTGAATTTTTCAAAACAGAAACTCTACAAAAAACAGCAGGAGAAGCTTTCCTTGATACAGAACTTACAACAAAGTTTGAAGTAACTGCAAAAGTAAACGGTGGAGGAATTTCTTCACAAGCAGAAAGTGTACGACTTGCTATCTCACGAGCACTTGTAAAGTTCAACGAAGAACTTCGAAAAGACCTCAAAAAGAAAGGATTTCTTAAGCGAGATCCACGAGCAAAAGAACGACGAAAGTTCGGTCTCAAGAAAGCTCGAAAAGCTGCTCAATGGAGTAAGCGATAATCCCTGTTTTATTAGCACGTCATCCCCGCGAAGGCGGGGATCCAGGTACGAAACAAGAAATATAAAGAAATGGTTTAGATTTTTATCTTACTACTTCTTACAGTGATCCTGGATTCCTGCCTACGCAGGAATGACAACTCAGCACACTAACTTAATTTCAACATGACAAAAAAACATCAAGACACAACTGATGACATCATACTTGAAGAAGAATTTAGTGAAGACTCTCATGTCGGTCAAGACTATCAAAAAAAGATAAAAACTCTTAAAGAAAAACTAGACAAATGTCAAAGTGAAAAAGAAGAGTATCTTTCTGGTTGGCAAAGAGCGCAAGCTGATTTTATTAATTACAAAAAACAAAACGAATCCATCTTTACTCAAGCAAAAGATAGTTCTACCATTTCAATTGTTGAATCTCTTTTACCAATACTTGATAGTTTTGACATGGCTCTTGCGGGAAACTTTGATGACTCATTCAAAAAATGGCTTACTGGGTTTGAATATGTTCACCAGCAATTCAAACGAGTACTTGAAGAGTACGGGGTGACAGAGATAAACCCTCTTAATCAAGCATTTTCGCCTGAAGAACACGAGGCGATAGAGGAGGTGTCCACTGATGATGAAACGCTTGATCATACGGTAGCACAGGTAATTTTGAAAGGATATCGAACTCCTTCACGAATTATCCGAGCAGCATCAGTGAAAGTTTACAAATACGAAAAATAAATTTAAAATACGCACACAATTATCAGGCTAATAATCAAAATACTATGGCAAAAATACTAGGAATCGATTTAGGGACAACAAACTCAGCAATGGCTATCATCGAAGCCTCTGAGCCAAAGATTATTGAGAACGCAGAAGGTGCACGAACAACACCATCTATCGTTGCAATATCAAAAAACAACGAACGACTTGTTGGACAAACAGCAAAACGACAATCTGTGACTAATCCTCAAAATACTGTATTTGGTATTAAGCGATTTATTGGTCACTCATTTGATGATGCGTCAGTAGAAAAAGATAAAAAAACTGTTCCATATCAAATTAAAAAATCTGACAATGGAGGAGTAGTTGTGGAAATGTCTGGAAAAGATTATCGACCAGAAGAAATTTCTGCAATGATTCTTTCTAAATTAAAAGCAGATGCAGAGGCACGAACAGGTGAAACCATCACCGAAGCCATTGTTACTGTACCTGCATACTTTAACGATGCACAACGACAAGCAACTAAGGATGCTGGAAAGATTGCAGGTCTTGATGTAAAACGAATCATAAACGAACCTACAGCTGCGGCTCTTGCATATGGGTTTGGAAAAAAGAAAGAAGAAAAGATTGTTGTATTCGACTTCGGAGGAGGAACATTTGATGTATCTGTACTTGAAGTAGGGGATGATGTGATTGAAGTTAAGTCTACAGATGGAGACTCACACATGGGAGGAAAAGACATTGATCAAAAAGTAATTCAATGGATTATTGATGAATTCAAAAAGCAAACAGCAATTGACCTTGCAAAGGATCCACTTGCGCTTCAAAGACTCTACGAAGAATCAGAAAAAGCAAAGATTGAACTCTCAACTGCAAACGAAACAGAAATCAACATTCCGTTTATTGCATCAGGTCCAAATGGTCCAGAGCACCTTGTTCAAAAACTTTCACGAGCAAAGCTTGAAGAACTTTCAATGGAATTCATTGATCGATCAATTGAAATTACAAAACGAGCACTCGAAGCTTCTCCATTTAAGAAAGAAGACATTCAAGAAATTATTCTCGTAGGTGGACAAACTCGAATGCCACTTATCCAAGCAAAGGTAAAAGAATTCTTTGGTAAAGAGCCAAACAAATCAATTAACCCAGATGAAGTAGTAGCGCTTGGAGCTGCTATTCAAGGAGGAATTCTTGGAGGAGATGTAAAGGACGTACTTCTTCTTGATGTGATTCCACTTTCACTTGGAATCGAAACAATGGGGGGAATCGCAACAAAACTTATCGAAAAGAACACTACTATTCCAGCTTCACGATCACAAGTATTCTCAACCGCAGCAGATAATCAAACTCAAGTAGAAATTCACATTGTACAAGGAGAACGAGCGCAAGCAACTGATAACAAGTCTCTTGGACGATTTGTTCTTGATGGAATTCCACCTGCACCACGAGGTATTCCTCAAGTTGAAGTAACATTTGACATTGATGCAAACGGAATTCTCAAGGTATCTGCAAAAGATAAAGCAACAAACAAGGAGCAATCAATTCGAATCGAAGCGTCATCAGGACTTTCAAAAGAAGAAATTGAAAAGATGCAAAAGGATGCAGAAATGCATGCTGCCGAGGATGAAGCAAAACGAAAACTTGTTGAACACAAAAACACTGCAGAACAAACTATCTACGCTTCAGAAAAACTTATCAATGAAAACAAAGATAAGATTTCAGAAGATGATCAAAAATCAATCAATGATAAAATCACAAATCTTCGAAGCAAGATCACAACTGACAATGCATCTGACATTGATACTGCAACCGTAGAACTTTCAAAAGTATTAAACGAAGTTTCTACTAAGATGTATCAAGCAGGGCAACAAGCTAACGCCGAGCAACCTAAGACAGAAGGAGAACCGGAAGTAAAGGATGCTGAAGAAGTGAAACCGGAAGAGGAAGAACAAAAATAATCTAAAATGAGAAGAGCCGCCCCTTACGGGGCGGCTTTCGATAAGAAAATCAATCTTTTTCAAACAAAGAATGACTTTCCAAGTGACTCGTTCCAAAGAAGAAGCAATACCATTGTTTCATTGCGGAGCGACGCCGCTCGAGATGAGCAGTGCGCTTCTCTAAGGTCAATTCTTCAGAATGTTTTTTTCTTGGATGAGCCACCACAACCGGAGCATGGCGTATAGCGGGCAAGTCAAGATCCCAGGTGGTGATGTATCCCTGAACAAAAGTGACTTTCTCGAAAAAGCGCGGAGACCTTTTTTCTACCCATTTTTTGAGGGCTTCGATTCTTGCGTTCCTTTCAGCGATTCTTTCGCGCAAGCCTTGCGCGACCTCCAACTGAAGTTGTCTGGCAGACGGGATATCTTCCGCCATAAGTTCACAAGAGGCAGCTGAGGTAGCATCGATTCTGTTTTTGTGACTCATGTCGATGATTTCTTTAAGTGCATTTCGAATATTCGCCAGGTGTCGACGCGGATAGTGTTTGATTTTCATAATTGTTGGATCTGTTTATTACAATTTATCTCATCTTTAAAAAGAATCAATGCCTTCCATTTCTCCTATTTTCTGCTAAAATCAGCACACTATGGCACATGACTATTACAAAATTCTAGGTGTAGAGAAGAGCGCGTCACAAGACGAGATTAAGAAAGCATTTCGAAAGCTTGCACAACAATATCACCCTGATAAAAAAACAGGAGATGAAAAAAAGTTTAAAGAAATAAACGAAGCATATTCGATACTAGGAAATGAAGAGAAGCGAAAGCAATACGATACATTTGGTTCTGCAAACTTTAATGGACAAGGAGGGCAGGGTGGATTTGGAGGGTTTGAAGGATTTGATTTTTCACAGTTCACCGGAGGGTTTGGAGGGCAACATGCAGACTTTGATCTTGGAGATATTTTTTCACAATTCTTTGGTGGTGGAATGAGGCGAACACCAAAAGGTCAAAACATTCAAGTAGATGTAACTATTTCATTTAAAGAATCTGTATTTGGAGTTACAAAAAAGATTTCATTTTATAAAAAAAGAGATTCACAAAAACATGAAGTTGAAATTTCTATTCCAGCAGGAATTGAAGATAGACAAATTCTCAAAGTTCCAGGTAAGGGAGAACCTATTCAAGATGGAAACCCAGGAGACTTGCTTGTAATTGTTCATGTAGAGAAGCACCCAACACTTGTAAAGAATGGATATCATCTTGAAACAGAACTCAAACTCAAACCAACAGAATTAATTCTTGGAACAAAAAAGAAAATTCAAGGTGTTGAAAGAGAAATAGAAATAAAAATTCCAGAAGCAACAAGACCTGGAGAAATATTTAGAATAAAAGGAGAAGGTGTGCAATACAATAAACATACACGAGGAGATCTCTATGTAGTTGTATCGATTGATATTCCAAAGAAGTTAGACAAGAAAGCGAAGAAGTTGCTTGAAGAGTTGCAAGATCTCGGAGTATAATATACCCATGATTCAATTTGGTTTTTTGACATTAGATGTCATTATTTTATTAGCAATTTTTATCTTTACTTTTTTTGTAGCATACAAGAAGAGTAAAAAAAGTGTTGCACGATTCGTTATTCCTTTTTATGTTGCAACATTTGTATATTCAACACTTCCTTTTAAGGCAACAGAGGCGTCTGCAAAAGTTTTATTATTTCTTGTAGTATATGCAATACTTATATTCTTGATGAAACGGTCAATTACTGCATTTGGAGGAGGATATGGAGGACGACACATACTAGATTCGATTATGCTTGCATTTTCTGCAATCTTTTCACTCTTTATCGCGTATTACAAAATTCTTCCATTAGATAAAATTATTAATATCAATTTTCCATTCAGTGCTTTTATTCTAGATAAGATTCCATACTATGTTCTTATTCTTATTCCACTTGCACTTATCTATGCATCAAATTCACATTCAGACTAGTTGCAAAATTTTTTGGGAGAGTTAGGATTAAAAATGGTATGAAAGAAGCACCTCGCACCTACCGTTGGAGCCATGAAATTCTTCTGGCACTCGCACTTACCGAAAACTTGCGTTTTACTCGCACCCACAAACCACGTTTCTTCCACAAAGGAGGACGTCGCGGAAAGCGCGGTAAGACCCGACATTGATTTGTCCAGAAACAACCCACCCTCACAAGAGGGTGGGTAGTTTTTAATATGAGTCATGCCTAGAATGTGACAATACAGCATGTCATCCCTGCGTAGGCAGGGATCCAGGATCACTGTAAGAAATAGTAAAAAGCAATCTAAACCATTTCTTTACATATCTTATTTCGTACCTTGATCCTCACCTCCGCGAGGATGACGTGTGAGAGAGGTTTTGCTATACTAACCACATGTCAAAACGAGTAATATCAGGTGTTAAACCAACAGGGGATGTACATATTGGAAACTATTTTGGAGCAATCAAACAATTCGTCGATTTTCAAAATAATTCTGATTTTGAAAATTATTTTTTTATTGCAGACTTGCACGCACTTACCACAGTTCAAAACAAAGAAGCATTACAAAAAAACATTATTAATATTGTAAAAACATATCTTGCAGTCGGCCTCAATCCAAAAAAGGCAACTATCTTTAAACAATCTGACATACCTGAAGTTACCGAACTCACATGGACATTCAATTGTCTCACTACGGTTCCATATCTTATGAGAGCACATGCATTCAAGGATGCAGAAGCAAAGAACAAAGAAGTAAATGTTGGTCTCTTTGATTATCCTGTACTTATGGCCGCAGATATTCTTCTTAACAAAATTAATCTAGTACCCGTTGGAAAAGATCAAAAACAACATGTAGAAATTGCGCGAGAAATTGCGCGAAAGTTTAATAATACATTTGGTGAGATTTTTATAGAACCACAAGAATATATCATCGAAGATATGGAAGCTGTTCCTGGAACTGATGGGCAAAAAATGAGTAAGAGTTACAACAATGTAATCCCACTATTTGCAACATATGAAGAAATTAAAAAAGCAGTAATGAGTATTCCTACAGATTCTGCTGCGCTCGCAGATTCAAAAAACCCTGATACAAATAATATCTATAAAATTCACTCACTTTTTCTTTCTGATGAAGAAAAAGAAACTGTACGAGCAAAGTATCTTGATGGGGGAATGGGATATAAGGAGGCAAAAGACATGTGTATCGAATCAATAGAAAAATTCATTGCACCAATTCGAGAAAAATTTAATTCAATTAGTGATAAAGAGGTTAAAAAAGTTCTCGAAGCAGGAAAAAAGAAGATTAGAAAGGAAGTAGAAAAGACAATGGATCAAGTTCGAATTGCTATTGGAACAAAATTATAAATATATGTCTACTGATTTTTCAGTTTCAACAAAAGTATTTGAAGGACCACTCTCGTTGCTTCTTGATTTAATTGAAAAACGAAAACTTCTTATTAATGAAATTAGTTTATCTCAGGTAACAAATGACTTTCTTGAGTTTGTTTCTATTTTAGAACAAAAAGATTTATACAAAATTACAGACTTTCTCTCAATTGCTTCAACACTTATTCTTATCAAATCAAAAAGTCTTCTTCCACAACTTGATTTAAACCCAGAAGAAACAACAGAGATAGAAGATCTTGAACTCAGGCTTAAGCTTTTGCAAATTATTCGAAGAGCATCAAAAGATGTAAAAGATTTATTTGGAAAAAAACCTCAATTTTCAAGATTACACATAAAGAAGCAAATCATTACTTTTTCTCCTACACAGCAAATTGACGTATTAAAAATGAAATGGTTTATTGATCAAGTTCTTCATCATTTACCAAAGACAGAAAAGAAACCAGAGAAACGGGTTACAAAAACTATTTCTCTTGAAGAAATGATGAACAAAGTAATTAATCGTGTACGGCAAAACATGACCATCTCATTTAAAACATTAAGCAAAGAGCATAAGGAAAAAAAGAATGTGATTATCAGTTTTCTTGCTATACTAGAACTTGTAAAGTTAGGAAATGTAGATGCAAATCAACATTCTACTTTTGAAGATATCCTTGTAGAAACAAAAGAACCAAGCATACCAAGTTATGGAGCATAATACAGATACAAAAAAATATATCGAATCAATTCTTTTATTTAAAGGGCAGCCTGTTTCTTATAAAGAAATTTCATCAATACTTGAAATAGATAAGGACGAGGCAAAAAAGTTTGTCGCAGAACTCGCACAAGAATATGTAGGGAAGGGAATTACAATTACTTTTAATGATATTGAAGCAGAACTCGTAACAACAACAGAGACTGCAGAAGTTATTAGCAAACTTCAAAAGCAAGAACTCGAAACAGAATTGAGTAATGCTTCTCTCGAGACTCTCAGCATTATCTTGTATATGGGTCCAATCGCTCGAAGTATGATTGATTTTATTAGAGGAGTGAACTCACAGTTTACACTACGAAGTCTACTTGTCCGGGGTCTTGTAGAACGAGACCAAAACTCAAAAACTCCTATGTACAATGTCACACTAGACACAATCAAGTTTTTAGGTTTAAATAAGTTAGACGAATTGCCTAATTTTAAGGAAATTAAACACGAATTAGCACAATTTATTAAAGAAAACTCAAACAATGCAAATCAATGATCTCGTAAAAGCAAAAGCAAAACAAATCCGAGTGTTGTATCTCACAACGCTTGTTTTGTTTTTGCCTCTATTTGTTGCAATCTATTTTTTATATCTCGAAGACTCTAAGAAAAAAGTACAAGAACTCGCACAACCCGAACCAATAGAGCAAATTTCTATAAATTTAAATAATAAAATTCAAACAGAAGCATATTCTGCAATTGTTGTCTCACTTAATACAAATTCTGTTATATATGAAAAAAATCCAGATAAGCAACTACCTCTCGCATCTCTCACAAAACTAGTAACAGCAAAAGTTGCTGACGATCAAATTAATTCAAACAATGTGTCAGTTGATAAAATGACAGACTTTGCCGAATACGGAGATGCTCGACTTGTTGAGAATGATTCTTGGAACAAAAAAGAATTGATTCAATATACCCTTGTAACTTCTTCTAATGATGGAGCACACTCGCTTGCTCAAAATACAAAATCTCCTGAAAATTTTATTCAAAACATGAATTCACTTGTTGCATCAATCGGTCTTGTTAATACACGATTTTATAATGAAACAGGTCTAGATGATGATTCAAGAGGTGTAATTGCATCAAAGGGAACTGCGGCTGATGTTTCGAAAATACTTTCATACGTAATAAAAACAGATCTTCCTTTATATGAAAAAACTCAACATAAGAATATCAACATAGATACTCCAGAAGGTGTGCAAGCTGCGACAAACACAAATGAAATCGCAGATAAGATTCCTGGTCTTCTTGTATCAAAAACAGGATACACAGATCTTGCAGGAGGAAACCTTGCTGTTGTAGCTGATATGGGACTCAATGAACCAACTGCGTTTGTTGTTCTCAAATCACCAACAAAAGATTCTCGATTTGAAGATGTGCTCAAATTGCAAGAAGCATACTTTAAACAAGTGAGGGAGAGGATGAGATAGAACTTTGCAAAGTGCGCGATGCTATTAAGGGAAGAATAACTATCTAGCCCAACCTCTTCAAATATCTTATACTTAGCGCATATGATTTTAGATGTAGTAAAAGTTTTGCTCCCAGCTGTATTGGGATTCTTAGTAGGAATTGGTATTACTCCAACAGTTACAGACTATTTATATAAAAATAAAATGTGGAAGAAGAAAGTGAAGTCTGTCACAGTCGACGGTCGCGAAGCGACCGTCTTCATGTCACTTCACAAAGACAAAGAAGTAAACACACCACGGATGGGAGGTGCAATTATTTGGCTCTCTGCGCTTATAACTGCTTTTGTTGTTTGGTTTTTGGCAAAAATAGTTCATATTGATGCTTTTACTACTCTTGAATTTATCAACCGAAATCAAACTTGGATTCCTTTCTCTACACTTATCCTCGGAGCACTCGTAGGACTCGTGGATGACCTTATGGAAATCAAAGGTGCAGCAGACCAGAAGGCCGGAGGTCTTTCAGCCAAGAAACGGCTTCTATTTGTGGGTTTGGTTGCAATTGCTATAGGATTCTGGTTTTACACAAAACTCGAAATCTCAGCCATTTTTGTGCCTTTTTTGGGCTATTTTGACCTAGGAATCTTCTTCATTCCGTTCTTTATGCTTCTTATGCTCTTTATGTATTCAGGAGGTGTAATTGATGGGGTAGACGGACTTGCAGGAGGTGTCTTTACAGTTGCGTTCGGAGCATACGCAATCATTGCATTTTCGAATCATCAAATTGATATCGCGGCCTTTTGTGCATTGATTGTTGGATCAACTCTTGCATTTCTTTGGTTTAATATTCCTCCCGCACGATTTTATATGTCTGAGACAGGTTCAATGGCACTCACCATTACGCTTACAACGATTGCACTTATGACAGACAAACTTGGTGATGGAGCAGGACTTCTTGTTCTTCCAATTATCGCACTACCTCTCGTACTTACAGTTCTCTCCGTTATGATTCAATTAGCATCAAAAAAACTCAGAAACGGAAAAAAGATTTTTCATTCAACACCAATTCATCATCACTTTGAAGCACTTGGATGGCCCTCATATAAAGTTACAATGCGATACTGGATATTTGGAGTGATTTGCGCAACACTTGGAGTTATACTAAGTATAATAATTCGCTAATAACAAATGGTAGATAAAAAAATAGATAAACCGTTCTTTATATTGTCACTTGCTCTTATCATCTCAGGGATTTTTATTTTTTATTCTGCAGCACTTGGATTTGCTTCCAGACAAAATTTAGAATATTCAGGGCTTATTTTTAATCAACTTATCATAGGACTTTGTGCTGGTTCACTTCTTGCATTCATAGTTTTTTCTATCAAATATAAATTCCTCAAAAGAATAGCTCCTTGGATTTTTGTGTTTTCAATAATCTCTCTCTTTTTAGTTTTTATTCCTGGTCTTGGGTATGGATACAATGGAGCGAAGCGATGGATTGATATATTTGGTGTTTCATTTCAACCAATAGAACTTGTTAAAATTTCAAGTATTATCTTTTTTTCAGCATGGATAGCAAAGTTTCAAAAAAGAAATGAGAAGACTCGGTTTGGAATTTTTTCTCTCGCGGTGATTATTGTAATCGCTGCAGTACCACTCATACTTCAACCAGACTTTGATGGAATTATTATCTTGGCAATTCCACTCATTGCAATTTTATGTACATCTAAGGCACCCCTCAAAGAAATCATAATTTTTGGAACGATAGGAGTGCTTCTGCTTGGAACGGTCGGCTTATCTATCGATCATGTGCGAACTCGTGCATTATCTTTTATAAATATCAATCACGATTCCCGAGGAGCAAATTTTCAAGTACAGCAAGCACTTATCGCAGTAGGTTCAGGAGGTTTTTTTGGAAAAGGATATGGACAAAGTGTTCAAAAATTTAAATATCTTCCAGAACCAGCGGGGGATTCTATCTTTGCAGTATATTCGGAAGAAATGGGTTTTGTTGGTGCAGTAGTTCTAATCCTTTTGTATACCGCTTGGGCACTTCGAGGGTATAAACTAGCAGCAGTATCAAAAGATAATTTTGCAAAATATTTTATCGTTGGATCTGTAACCCTTATCATTACTCAAAGTTTTATCAATATGGCATCTATGCTTGGAATACTTCCAGTTGTAGGTATGCCTCTTGTGTTCATTAGCCAAGGAGGTACAGCACTTATGATTAATCTTTGTATTGTCGGAATAATTCTTGATATGTCGACTAGTATAAAAGCATAGGAGAGATATACTATTTATATGAAACCGAAAAAGGAACTTATTCTCATATTTCTTGTAGTTTTTTTCATTCTTCTTATTTTATATGTTAGTTTTGAAACTTTTTTATATTCAAAAAGTCAGCCCCAAAAACAAAACATGGTTCAGACACTTGAAGAAAAAATTAAACTAAAATCAAAACCTGTATCTCTCTTATTCGTAGGAGATATTATGCTTGATAGGACAATTCGAAAAGATGGGGAGCAATATGGATATGCAAATCTATTTTCCTGTTTAAAAGAAGAATTCTCAAAACATGACGCAGTAATAGGAAATCTTGAAGGAACGATAACAAACTTTAATTCAGTAAGTAGAGATGCTTCTTACCAAGCTCCCGAAAGTTTTCGTTTTACATTTGATATTGAAGCAGTTCGAGCATTAAAAGATTTAGGGCTTTCTACTGTATCTCTTGCAAATAATCACATTAGAGATTTTGGAGATGAAGGAATAAGACAAACAGTTGAGAATGCAAGCACAATAAACCTAGGTATATTTGGAGATCCACGAAAAAATATTTCTCAAAGATTTTTAATACAAAAGATAGGAGACACAACTTTTGCATTTATTCCGTACAATCAATTTTTTGGAACAAAAGAACAAACATTTGAAGATTTAAAAAACACTCAATCTATTTCTGATGTACAAATTATTTTTGCTCATTGGGGAGATGAGTATGTACCAACTCGAGCAGATATCAAAGAACTCGGCAAAAGTTTTGTTTCAAATGGGGCAGACCTTGTAATCGGCGCACATCCCCATGTAATTCAAGAACATGAAGTATACAAGGGTGTTCCAATCTATTATTCATTAGGTAACTTTATTTTTGATCAGTACTTTCAAGAAGATGTTCAAAACGGTATGGGTGTAACTGTTATATTTGAAAATAAAAAAATTTCCACAACAACTGAAATGTATTTTAAAAGCACAAGACACAAAGGTACATGTACGGAAAAGCCTCCCGTACCCTAGGAGGATGGGAGGCTTCCACGAAATTATTGAGCTTCGACTTTGACAATGAAGCAATGCAGAGTTTTACCTCCTTCTTGTAAGTCGTGATGGAGCACTTCTACACAGAAAGAAAAACCTTTGAATTTGGCTGGCAAAACAAACTTGCTTCTATTGTAAAATTGCTTGAATTCCTCGACCTTTTCACGGATGAGAAGCTCGTTGCCAGACAACACAGCAAGAAGTGCTTGATGTATGACTACTGGTTCCATTCTTGTTTTGAATGTGATTTCTGCGACAGGAAAATGAGTGGTGAAGTAATATGGGAGATCATAGGACAATCTTCGAAAACCTCGCTCAATTTTGGAAAAGAGCTCAGACTGGGCACATTGTTGTAATTGTCTTTTTCTGTCTCGCTCCTGAATAGAATGCCTCCAACGAGAAATTCCAGTAAAACCAAGGAATATCAGGATGAGGATACGCGTAAAAATGTTCGTGGGATTTTCGGTGTTCATGGGTGTGGGGGTGCAATTTGTGTTCTATAAAACATTACAACTTTTTTATAAAAAGTAAACCCCCTCGCGAGAGGGGGTACTTCGAAAAGAAGCTACCGAGGCCTGAGTACACAAATAAATTCTGTGTTCTCTGGTTTATGAGACATCACCAGTTCAAAGGGAATTGTTCGACCACCAATGATGACCGAAAATCGACCAGTGAGATTTTGTGAATCGCAACCTTGGTCCACATACTCATAGAAAAACTGTGTTTCCATCTTTTTTTGAAGCCACTTCATCATCCTGTCCAAAGACAAATGAGTGCAAAACAGAATATGTTGAGCCTCCGGAGAGAAGTCAAAGTTGTAGAACTCTGGCGATTCAAATTTTTCGAATCGGCGGAGCAAAGTTATTGCAGTCCTAATTCGAAAACGTCGAAAAGCAGTCAAAGTGATGAGGACAGTGATAAGTAAGAAAGCAAGGCCGATTATCAAATAATTGGTGTTCATAGGAAGATCTGATTAAAGTTTATTTTAGACTACTCTTTTTTTCTTAAAAGTAAAATGAACATCCTCCCCGTGGTGACGGGGAGGATTCACGAAAGCCAAGTTGTGACAAGGCGGTATTTCCGATGATGAACGTCATCTTGGAGGCGTATAATTCGAACTTCAAGTCTCGACTTCTTTTTCCTATCAAACACCTCAAAGTTTATATCAACCATCTTTTGACGAGGCAAAGCTTTGAGAGTATAACGATCACTGGGCAGTGAAGTCATAACACACTCCTGAAGCCAACGAACTTTCAATCTCTTTTCGACCTCAAACTCATACGAAATTGTTTGGGGAAGACTTACTTCCAAGAGACCGGGCCGAACATGCATATACCACACATGTCCAAACCCAAAAGCTCGATGACATTGCTTATACCGCGGATTGCGCGGATGTTGATGCTTTAGTATCCGGACATGAAATCTCTTCTTGATCGCCCTCATAATGTAGCGTTCAACACACACATTCATCTTGCGATGGAGAAGAAAAAACATTGGACCCAGACTAATGAGCAAAAGGTACGGCAATCCGATTTGAATGAAAACGGAAATTCCAGTTTCTTTCATAGGAGTACGATTCTGATCTCATAATATTCAAAAAATAAAAGGTGTGTCAAACAAATTTTGTAGAAGAGAATAGAATCAAAAAAATATCAAATATATGGTGTTATACTATTCATATGGTCAAAAAACTTTTATTTCGAATTTTAATAATTCTAATTTTTGTCTGCATTGTTCTTGTTTTACATATTTTTTTAAAACAACCAACACACAACAAAACCTGGACAGATGATGCTCAGATATTGCCTGATGTAACATTTGGAACTTCAACGATAGAAATTAAAAACATAAGAGACTGGCGATACACACAAGGAAATGTAACTTCAAAAGATTTTTATACTGAATCTTTTGATCCAGAAAAAATTACTTCTGTATATTTTTTACTTAATCCATTTGGAAAATGGGAAGGAGTAGGACACACATTCTTTCTCTTTGAATTTGAAGACCAAAAGACAGTTTCGATATCTGTAGAAGCACGAAGAGAAGAAGGGGTTCCATATTCTGCTGTTCGAGGTTTATTTAATACTTATGAAATGTGGTATGTGTGGGGTAGTGGAGCAGACTTATTTTCGAGAAGAGCGGTATATCACAATGAAGATTTATATATGTATCCTCTTTTGATTTCAAAAGATACAACAAAACGACTATTTGTTGATTTAGCACATCAGACAGAAAAATTAGAAACGCAAGCTGAATTTTATAATACCATCACATCTAACTGTACAAATGTATTAGCTGATTCTGCCAACAGAGTAAATAAAGGAAGTATTCCATGGACATTCGCACGAACATTTACAGGTTATTCAGATAACAAACTGTATGATTTAAAATTAATTCCACATAATAAAACTTTTGAAGAAGAATTTGAAGATGCACGAATAGATGTAGAAATAAAAAATATTTTAAATTCTGATGAAAAGATTTCAAAAGAAATTTTTTGGAAAGAATTAAAAAATAAACTGAAGAATATATAGAAAAAGCGGGCCGACTACGTCGGCCCGCAAATTCATGACACATAGGGTGCAACCAACAAATAATCAGACTTGCGTTGTTTGTCATATTCATCAAGAGTTAGTTCTAATCCATCCAATTCCTCGCAATAACGAACAACAGCAACATTGAGTCTTCTTTGTTTGCGTCTCATGTATGCATGAAGATAAGGATCAAAATAAGTCTCGATCGAACCATGCAGAAAAAAGAAATCCGGGAACCTCCTTGCAAACCACACGAGTTCAAACAAAGTTGCAGGTCGTTTAAATCCGTACGAATAGATTCTTTCTCTAGGTTCAAGATCCGCCCTGACAATTGGTGCTTTATGAGGAACATCTTCAAAACAAACCCATTCAATCAGTCGGTGAACACTTTCAAATATAGGATCTTTTATTTGCTCCAAGATATTGTCAGAAGTATATCGTCCTGCACAAAAAAGTTTGTAATCCCAATAATTAGATTTAGTTTTCATAGTAGGTGAGCTTTTTAATATATATAACCACTCTATTTTAGAAATGCAAATATCTTAATAACCTAATACTTTAAAACAAAAATATAGTATAATCTCTACATGAAAATTGTATTTACAGGTGGCCAAACAGGGGGACATTTTTATCCTATTATTGGAGTTGCACAAGAGCTCCGAAAAATTATAAAAGAGGAACACCTTATAGATCCTCAAATGTATTTCATGGCGCCAGATCCATACAATAGAGGAATTCTTTTTGATAACGGAATCACATACAAGCGAGTAATGTCAGGAAAGCAACGAGTGTATTTTTCTATTTTAAATTATACAGACAAACTCAAAATTGCTTTTGGAATTGTTGAAGCAATTTGGAAAATGTTTTGGATTTATCCTGATGTTGTATTTAGTAAAGGGGGATATGGAAGTGTTCCTGTAGTATTTGCTGCAAAGTTTTGGAGAATTCCGGTAATCATCCACGAATCAGATAGTGCTCCAGGCCGAGCAAATCTTTGGGCAGGAAAGTATGCTGAGAAGGTTGCAATCTCATATCCAGAAGCTGCACATTATTTTGATCAAAAGAAAGTTGCGTGGACAGGGAATCCTGTTCGAGAAGAAATCAAAAAACCAGTAATGGACGGTGCGCACGAATATCTGAAGTTTGATTCAAAGATAAAAACAATCCTTATCCTTGGAGGATCACAGGGGGCACAGATTATAAATAATATTTTGATTGATACCGTACCAACTCTTATTGAGTCATATCAAATTATTCATCAAACAGGAAAAAATAATTTTAAAGAAGTAAAGGCAACTACGGATCTTCTTCTCAAAACTCATCCATATGCAGAACGATATGTATGTTTTCCTTACCTCAATGATCTTGCCATGAAAATGTCTGCAGGAGCAGCTGATTTAATTATTTCAAGAGCAGGTTCAACTATTTTTGAAATTGCTTCATGGAACAAACCAAGTATTCTCATTCCAATTACAGAGACCAATAACGACCATCAACGAAAGAATGCCTACTACTATGCACGATCAGGAGCATGTGTAGTTATTGAAGAAAACAATCTCACCCCAGAGATTTTTGTAGCTGAAATCAACCGTTTATTTACACGACCAGAACTATTAGAGGATATGAAAGAAGGGGCAAAGCAATTCTCTAAGCCAGATGCAGGAAGATTGATTGCGCGACAAATAATTGATACATTAGTCTCACATGAAAAATAATTCAGATATACGGGTTCGAATAGCCCCATCACCAACAGGTAACCTTCACATCGGTACAACTCGAACAGCACTTTTTAATTATCTCTTTGCAAAACAAAACGGAGGAACATTTGTAATACGAATTGAAGATACAGACAAAGAACGAAGTAAGCCAGAATTTGAACAAAACATTCTTGATGGACTTACATGGCTTGGTCTTACATGGGATGAATTCTACAAGCAATCAGATCGAACTGAAATATATAAAAATTATCTCAAAAAACTTATTGATGATGGCTTTGCATACGAATCAAAAGAGGAAGTGACAGAAGAAGGTCAAAGAGATTCTGTTATCCGATTTAAAAATCCAAATAAGGCTGTAACATTCACAGACATGATTCGAGGTGAAATTACATTTGATACTACAGAACTTGGAGATTTTGTAATTGCAAAATCAATAGAAGAACCCCTCTTTCACCTTGCAGTAGTAGTTGATGATCATGAAATGAAAATTTCACATGTGATTCGAGGAGAAGATCATATCTCTAACACCCCAAGACAAATTCTCATTGGACAAGCAATTGGTGCGACACAGCCCACATATGCACACATTCCACTCATCCTCTCAAAAGAACGAAAGAAACTTTCAAAACGAGATGGTGCAACTTCACTTGTAGAATACAAAAATATTGGTTATCTCAAAGATGCACTTATTAACTTTCTTGCGTTTCTTGGATGGCATCCCGAGGGTGACGTCGAGATTCTTTCTATTGAAGAATTAATTTCTCAATTTGATATTACACGAATCCAAAAAGGTGGGGCCATTTTTGATCTAGAAAAATTAAACTGGTTCAACAAAGAGTATATCAATCAGATTCCGGAATCTGATTTTGTAAATATCATTAAAGAACAATCAGGAGTATCGATTACACATCCAACACTTATTACACTTATCAAAGAACGAATCACAGTCTTCTCAGATATTGCACCACTTCTTACACCTGAAGGAGAATTTGGTCCACTTCTACATGATATTTCTATCACAGATTATTCTAAAACCATTTGGAAAGATTCAAATTCTGAACAAACAAAAGAATATCTTGCACACGTTGTTTCAATTCTCGAATCGGCAGATGATTTTACCGGATCAAATCTCAAAGATTTAATTTGGGATTATGCGACAGAGAAGGGAAGAGGTGCAGTACTCTGGCCTACACGATTTGCCTTATCAGGACAAGACAAATCACCGGATCCTTTTACTCTTATGGAAATTCTTGGAAAAGAAAAAAGTTTGGTAAGATTAAGGAATGCCATCGAAAAAATTTAGTTCTTACATACTTATTTTTATCCTTCTCTGTGGATTTAAATTATTTTCATTTCCTTTTGTATTTGCAGAAACAGTAGATCAACTCAATGACCAAATTGATGAGTATCAAGCAAAAATAAAACAAATAGATGCAGAAATCGAAGAACAACGAAAACTTATTCAGACAACATCAGCAAAGGCAGGAGAAATTCAATCTCAAATCAACACTCTTACAGCAACTCGAAATAAACTACAAAAAGATATAAGTAGAACTCAAAATGTTATCAAAAAAAGTGAGCTCACTATTGAAAAGTTAGGAATTGAGATAACAGATAAACAACGGAAAATTGTAGAACTCCAAGAAGGGCTTGCACAATCAATGAGAAATCTCGAAAAAAATTCTGATTCAAATATATTTGAATTGGCTTTTAAAACAGGTTCAATGTCTAACTTCTTTGAACAAGTTTTTGAAATACAAAGATTCAAAGAAAAACTGATAGACAAAAAATATGAACTTTTAAATATTAGTCGTGAACTTAATGTACAAAAAACAGACGAAGAAAAAACAAAAGAAGAATTAGAAAAAGAAAAACAAATACTTGCAGGTCAGCATGATACGGTTCTCTCAACTGAAAAAACAAAATCAGGTCTTCTTGCAGCAACAAAGGGTGAGCAAGCAAAATACGAACAGCTTCTCGCACAAAAACAAGCTCAAAAACAACAATTTGAATCATTAGTAAAAGATATCGAATCAAAAATTCAAATTCTTATTGATCCAAGTTCATATCCAAGTGCAAAGCGTGGAGTGCTTTCATGGCCACTCGCAAATATTATCGTAACGCAACAATTTGGTGGTTCTGAATTCGCAAAACAAAATCCCGGAATTTATGGACGAGCATATCACCCAGGAACAGACTTTGGTACACCAATCGGAACAAAAGTCATGTCAGTATCAAGTGGAAAAGTGCGAGACTTTGGAAACACAGATGCCTATCCTGGTTGTTATGCGTGGGGTCGTTGGATACTTGTAGACCACGACAACGGCCTCTCAAGTCTTTACGCACACCTTTCAAGCATTCTTGTTGAACGAGGACAGACAGTGAGTGCAGGAGAAGTTATTGCTCTCTCAGGAAACTCTGGAGTAAGTACGGGTCCACACCTTCACTTAACTATATATGCTTCACAAGGAGTTAAGGTAGGGAAGTATGGTACATATAAGCCTGGCGGAGCAGGGTGTGCCGCTACCGATGCCTCAGGGCCTTTTGCTGACCTTGATGCCTACCTTGATCCTATGAGTTATTTACCGAGTTTGTAATCTCTCTGTCATCCCGGGCTTGAGCCGGAATCTTGCTATAATTAGGCAATACTTTTAAATGCTTGACAAAGTTTATGGATAGTGTATATTAATAGACGCTATGAAAAGCATGTACATTACCCGATGTTGCCCCGAATCCGTGAACCTGAAATCCAATTTGCTCACGTACTCGGCCGGCACCATCATCGCCTGATCCGGCGGCGCCTTCTCTTCTGAAGGTGCCGTCCGGTTCACACTGTGAAACCCCAGCTTCCACAGCCATGAAAACAAATACCTGATTCGCCGGAACTTTATTCTTGAGTGACCCTCTCGAAAAAAGTTCCGGCATCACGAAGAAAATCAAACCCCTTGGTCCGCCAAGGGGTTTTCTTTTTATATTTTAAAAAAATTCATGCTATAATTTTTGTATGAAAAAAAATTCTGGTTTTATACAAATTATTGTTCTTATAATTGTGTTTGTGATACTTGCATATTATTTTGGAAAAGACCCTGTTGAGTTATGGGAAAAGATAAAACCAGTATTTGAATTTGTACTTAATCTATTTGTAAAAGCCATTGGGTTCCTCATTAAATTACTTGCAAAGGCGTGGGAAATGGCGAGGTAAGAGTTACATCAAATAAAACACTTAGCACGTCATCCTCGCGAAGGCGAGGATCCAGGATTGCAAAAGGCAGGCCCGAAGGGCCTGCCTTTTGCTAAGGATGACGTGCTAAGAAGTCTTTTATTTTTCCGCCTTATTCTTCAAATGTTTCTTATGAGCTTTCTTTAACATTGCCACAAATATCAAGATACTTATCACAGTCACTGCACCAGCAGACACTACACCAAGAGTTACGGCCCACGCAGGAAAATGTTGAGTAAAGAATAGTCCAGGACTTGAGATTACAAAGATTGGAATAATATCTACAAGCATGTGCACCACGATAAAAAAGAAGAAATTAATCGGTGTAAGTCCTGCCGCATAACTTGCTATCTCAGGCATACTTAATGCGGCAATCCGCATTGTTACAAAACCTTTTGGAGTTGCCATCAATTCAAGTGCATCTTCAATGTGAGGCATATTCTTTTTTCCTGCAAGATACTCAACAACCGGACGACCAAAAAATCTACTGATATAGAATGTAACAACAGCGCCGATAAAATCTCCAATAAACGAATACATGACCCCATGCCAAAACCCAAACAGCGGTACAGAAAAAACATAAAGAGGTGTTCCAGAAAGTGGAGCAAATATAACCGTAGAAGCCTTTGTTAGAATATAAAGTACTGGCGCCCACACTCCTGCAGATTCAATACTTACTCGAATAGTATTTAAATCAATAAAAAAACTTCCAAAAGATAACAGTGCAAGCACTCCCAAAATTAGTATTGATACAATATGCTCTCTAATATATTTCATAGCATCTATACTATCATATGTTATACTCTCGGGATATATGGAACAATACGATGTAATTATTATTGGTGGAGGTCCATCAGGTATGATGGCCGCAGGAACTATTTCACAGCATCACCCACATGCAAAAATTTTACTTTTAGAAAAAAATAAAAAACTAGGGGAGAAACTTTCTATTACAGGAGGAGGACGATGTAATATTACAAATGCGATTTTTGACACTAAAGATTTTTTAAAAAAATACGGCTCAGCAGAGAAATATCTATATTCAACCTTTGATCAATTTTCTGTACAAGATACATTTACTTTTTTTCAAAAAAGAAACTTGCCACTTGTGACCGAAGCATATAATCGAGTATTTCCCAAATCACAAAAAGCAACAGATGTAACAAAGGTTATGACTGACTATTGTTCTCACCCTAACATTATCATCAAAACAAATACAGCTGTAAAAAATATTGTCCTCGCAGAGGCAAAAATTCAACATATTGAAACCACAAAAGGGGAGAAATACTCTGCCCAATCGTATATATTTGCGACAGGCGGACTTGCAAGTCCAGAAACAGGTTCTACAGGTGATGGTTTTAATTGGCTTACACAACTAGGTCATACAGTTAAACAACCGACACCAACACTTGTACCGTGGAAAGTTTCTGATATTTGGATTCGCGACAATTCTGGAACCTCAATTGATGCTTGCAAAATAACTGTACAAGTTGATGGTAAAAAATATTTTTCATGCACAGGCAAAATACTCTGTACCCATACTGGATTATCCGGACCACTTATTTTAAATCATTCAAACAAACTTCAAGATGCTCTATATAGTGGAGAACTAGAAACATTTATTGATATGTATCCAGAATTGAATCATAAAGAAGTCGATGATTTAATTCTTACTATTTTTGAAGAGAATAAAAACAAAAAACTCAAAAATGTTCTCTCACAGATCACAAAGCTTCCCGTTTCAGAATTTTTAATAAAGAAACATGATCCATATGATTTTGAAACATCAGTAAACTCAGTTTCAAAAGAATTTCGGAAATCACTCGTACAACTTCTTAAAAAAATTCCTATTACAGTTACCGGACTTGAAGGCTACAACAAATCTATTGTAGCCGACGGAGGAGTTCCATTAAGTGAAATAGATACTCGAACAATGCAATCAAAGAAGATTACTAATCTGTATGTTACAGGAGACCTTTTGGACATCAGACGACCTTCAGGTGGATTTTCATTGCAACTCTGTTGGACCACTGGGTTTGTTGCAGGTATACATTGTCTAAAATAAAAAACAACCGAGAATTAACTCGATGTTTTTTTGTCCTGATTTTTTGAATCCATCTTTTTTTGGTCCTGTACAAACAAGTAAAAACATAAACCAAACATTGCAATGGATCCAACAAATACAAAACAACAGACTGTAACAGTTGATTCAAAGAACGATTGCATGTCGAGATATAATACAAATTTAAAATAAAAAGTAAAACGCGCTCAGCTGTGTGGCGAGCGCGTTAACGAAAAGACGAAAGGAATCACTGACCATAAAAACCTTCATCTGCGTCCTCCTCCTCTTCTTCAGACCTTGAAATTCTCACAATGAGGTGACAAATGAGAGAGCCTACAAAGCAAGCAATTGCAGAGATAATCATCATAATCACAAAGAACAGATTCAGATCCCTCCAAAAAAAGGCTGTCAGTGTTGAAAGAAGAACACCGCCGGTAAGAAAGGCCCATAGGGCGAGTTTTATTTTCATGTTCGTTTTTATTTGATTCTAATGAACTATACACGATTTATAAAAATAGGGAAGAGAGTCCCCTATTTTGGGGAATAAATTTTAGAGGTACATATTTTAAAAATAAAATGACTCATACCACATATCCAAGAGGATAGAACACTCAGCCAAAAAGTTATCGAAGCTCCTAGGGGCAAATAGAAGGTCAAACAAACTAGTAAAATCAACGCTTTTAAAAAACGAGCCCAGATTGATATATAAAGCCTTATTGTATATGTATAGTGTCGCAAAGATATATTGTGCGACATACATATATAATCCTTCCCTCTACACATATAAACAAATAAAGTCTATTCAAATATTTTCTTTAAAATATTTTTATATAAATTTAGAGATACATCCTTAGCAGCCTTGGAGATCTGAGAAAAATGTTCGGTAGTGATAGAAGTATTAACTTCAAGTATTAGGTGAGAGGCACTTCCCTTTAATTTAATAATATCGATAGAGCAGAGGTTGAGTGTAAGAGCAGATGCGGCATCAACAGCCATCTTGTATAACTCCCAAGGAATCTCTTCAAGAGTTTCATATACAACCTCCCCTCCTTGATTCAAATTAAATTTCCACTCTTCTGAACTTTTTAAAACTTTTTTAAAAACAAATTGAACTTCACCATCTAAAACAAAAAATCTGTACTCACATTCAATATCATAAAAAGAACAAAGTGCAGCACCTCGAGAATTTTTCCAAACAAGAGAAAGTGTATCTTTGAGTTCTTGTTTTGAATTTACTTTAAATACGTTCTTACCTGCAGCTCCACAATTATCTTTACAGACAAGAGGATATCCGATTTTCTCTGCGTATTCAAAAACTAAATCTGAATGAGTTTCTTTAAGTTTATACGAATCAAAAGTTGGTCGAATAAATACATTATGCTCAACACACGCTATTTTATTTTTTATAAGAACCTTTGATGTTGCAGTCTTATCTCGTGCAACCTCCCACGCAGTTGCAGAATTAAGAGGAAAGTTATATCCATAAATATATGAGGTTTGACTTCCCTTTTTAAGTTCACAAATCCAACTGTCAGACATCCAATGAGTCTCTATACCCTGCTCTCTTGCAGCGTTTTCAATAGCTTCTACAAAAAATCTTTTTTTAATTTGAGACATAAATACACTCCTAACTTACTCCATTTAAAACAAAAAGAAAAGGCACCCGTTGATATGATCGCTGGGTGCCTATCGATTTTTGGATTCTCCTAGGAAGTACTTGTCCAAATTGGCCTTGATTGAACCGTCCCATATGGTGGCACCCGGAGGTATCTTCCATCAAATGTTGCCACAATCTCTATCCAAAGGGACTCCAGTCGGTCTGGGGATTGAGCTTGGTGATGTGGACTCTTGAGCTTTTTGAGAGTCTCCTCACGAGCCACCATAAGCAACTCGATAATACGAAGCTCAAGCATCGAATCTAAGATTGTCCCATTGTTCACCTCCTTCTTGAGTTCCTCCAGAAACCCAGCATCCTCAGGAGTTGTTGATTTCAGAAGATAAAAGAAAGAGCGAACCACCTTTCGGTGAATTTCCTTGTGTACCCGTTTATTGGTACCCAAAGGAAATTCCATAAGACAACGCCACAAGAGCAAAGTCTTACAGAGAGCCTCAAGATGATGTGAATCTTGTCGGTATTCCCGAACAAGTCTGATGATGTGTGCCTTGCACTTTTTGGACTTTCGGTGACTACGCACCCCTACTCTGTCTTGAAGCAATTGCTTTTGACAGGCCTCGAAAATATTTTTAAAGATCATATGCAGAATTGGTTTCTGATATAAAAATACAATTTATATAAAGATTTGTCAACAAATAGAAAAAGTCACGCTTGTGGCGTGACTTTTTCTATTTAATGCAATTGTAATTGATCTTAGGAAATTATCTAAGGGCAAATTGATTTGCTTTATCCCAACAGGTTGAAGAGTGTACCCAAGGTTTTACTCCTTGAGTTTTGTAGAGATGCTTAGCGTAGTCGAGATTACCCTCTAGGGTGTAAATATCGAGTCCAAGCTTCTTAGCTGCTTCTAAGTGGTACTTCTCATTAATTTGGAAAACTCCAACGTCTTGAGAGTTTACCTTTCCTCGAAGTACTGCTCCTGTCTCATTAAATTGTCGGTTTTGTGATTCACAAGACGCAATTTTTTTGAGAATTGGTGTATTTGCAAAGTGCTCCGCAATAATTTCTTCAGTAGTTCTTACTTTTACTTGTTCTGAAATTTCAGAATAAGTCTCATCAACAATACTTTCGGTTCCAGTATTTGTTGGTGCTCCAGCAACTTGTGTGTCGTTAACTGAAGCGATCAACATTGCAAGTCCGATCATCTGTATTATAAGCCTATTCGTAATGGTAATCTGCACATGCAACAAAGGTCTATCGGGTGCAGGCCTTAGGGGTAAATCCGGTTTACCGGCCCTAAAACATAAGGTCTGGATATACTCCAGACTTAAGATATATCATAGCATAGATTGGTCAAAAAATCAATCAAAAACACCCTAAATAGGGCTTATACCCTGCCCCTTCAGCAGTCATTTTATCCTTAAAATACAACATATTTTTGACCGAAAGTGCTTGTGCTTTATTGCAATTTATTGGGTAATAATACACTCCCTTTTTGGAAGCTACGAAGACAAAATCATCCTGAAGCGAGGATACCTGAGGATTTGACTCTTCTACCCCTACTCTACTCTCAAAATTACTCGTATTTCTAATAATTTGAATAGTTGATTGTTTGTGAATTGATATCATTTCGGCCACATACAACAGATATACAAGAACCAAAACAGCCAATGCTACACTTGACCATACGAGACATACCTCCTTGCTTTTTCTAGAAAAATATACTATCATTTGACAACTAATCTTAATCGAAACAGTTAAATTAAATATAAAGTATGTCTAAAGTTAAAGCAGGAGGAGTAGCAAAAAACCTGAGCGATTCAAAGCCTAAATTCCTAGGTGTCAAAGTTGCTGATGGACAAAAAGCAAAAGCAGGTTCAATCATCGTTCGACAACGAGGAACACGATACCTCGCAGGTTCAAACACAGATATTGGAAAAGACCACACTATCTTTGCCCTTAAAGAAGGTGTCGTTAAATTTTCAAACAAACGAAAAACTCGATTTGATGGAAAAACTGTTGTTCGAAAACTTGTAGAAGTTATCTAATTAAAAACAAAAGCGGCGGACCCGAAGGGTCCGCCGCTTTTGTTTTATCTACAAACTTTTAATTTCTATCTGAAACTCCCCTACTACCTGTGGAGACTTGATTTTAATTGTATGAATTCCTACTTCTTTAAATTCAAATGGAACAATATATTTTGTATCAAACGTAATATTTTTATCTTTAAATACTTTTTTTAGTTGTTCTATTTTGAATTTTGAGAATAAATGTCCTTGAGCATTTGCAGCCAACTCGAGCGTGATGTTATGACCATTAAGATTCTCAATTGCTTTTTTTATTCCTTCTATTTCTTGAGTATGAATTTGTTCAGCTTTTGCTTGTGCATCCTTAAGGGCAGCGATGGCTTGAGGAGTTGCAACTTGAGCAAGTTTTCGAGGCAAAAGTGAGTTTTGAGCAAACCCATCTGCTACATCCTTTATTTCGTTCTTCTTTCCAATCTTTGGGACGTCTTTCAATAATATAACTTTCATAATGTGGGTTATTTTAATAATTCAAGCGCTTTTTGCAACTGTAGGTCTTCGTTATGTTTCTTAAACTTATCCGCATCAAATTGAACCTCATAATCAGGCGCAAGGCCGCCCGCAGAAATAGATTTTCCATTTGGAGTAAGCCATCGTGCAATTGTTACTTTAAGAGCAGTATCTTTTGTGATATCTATCAACTCTTGAACTGATCCTTTTCCAAAAGATTTTGTTCCTACTAATTTTGCAACTCCATGTTCTTGCAATGCTCCAGCAAGGATTTCGGAGGCAGATGCAGAACCTTCATCAATAAGGATAACCATTTTATTTTTATTTAAATCAAAAACATTATATCCCTTACTTCTGAATATTTTTGGAGTAATATTTGAACCAAAGTCCTCTGTGACAATAGTCTTTCCTGCAGGTAAGAACCAACTTGCAATATCAACTGCTGAATCAAAATATCCACCTGGATTCCCTCTTAAATCAATAATCAATCTCTTCTTGCCTGATTTTTGATATTGTTCAATTGCGGTCTTAAATTCTGATTCTGATGTTGCTCCAAAACTGTATAGTCTTATAACAAAAGTAGTATTGATAATTTCGGTCTCGATGGTAGGAACAATAATCTTATCTCGCATTACCTTTATTTCAACAGGTTTTTCTGCATCTTTTTTGAGTATTGTAAGAGTTACCATTGTACCCTTTGCACCACGAATCAAAGAAACTGCCTCTTCCACTTTCATATTAAGAGAATCCTTTTCATCAATTTTTACAATAATATCCCCACTTTCAATTCCAGCCTTTTCTGCAGGAGAATTTTTGAGAGGTGCAACAACTGTAAGCACTTTATCTCTAATTCCTACTTCCATTCCTACCCCCTCAAAGGTACCCTCGATTGATTCATCAAATTTTTGTTTTTCTTCTGGGGTAAAGAATACAGTATATGGATCTCCGAGTGACGAGACCATTCCGCTAATTGCTCCGTATACTTTTTCTTGATTAGAAATTTGCTTAGTAGTAGATGCTGAAACAAATTTTTCATTTAATATATTCCATGTTTTCCAAAAAGGAGCCATGTCTACATCTTCACTTGCTTGTGTAGACCGAAAAGATATTCCGCCGTTTCCAATATAAAACCCCATACCAAATGAAAGTACAATAGCAAGCAATATTCCACCAAAAAGTTGTGTTCTTATTTTTGAATTCATATCAAGCAGTATCTCAATTTGTGTATAAAAAGTCAAAATAAAAAAAATAAATGATATACTTTATATAGCATTTATGATTTCAACATATACACACGAAAAACTTACTTGGGTTGATGTAGAAAATCCAACAAAAGATGAAATTAGACAACTCATGGATGAGTATGGAATTCATCCTGAAATAGCAGAAGATTTAATCGATCCAACTATTCGAACTCGAGCAGATGCATATAAAGACATGCTTTATTTTGTATTTCACTTCCCTCGTCATACATATCAAAAAAATAAAACTTTTGACAAAAGAAGTGAAGAAATAGATTTTGTAATAGGAAAAAACTTTGTAATCACAACGCATTATGCACCAATTGATACACTTATTACATTTTCAAGAGCTTTTGAAACAAGTTCTCTTCTGCACAATCATGAAACAAAGACATCTGCGCACATCTTTGTTGAAATTCTCTATACGATGTACAGGTCTATTCAAGACAGAGTTGACGATATTCAAACAACATTGAGTGCCTACGAGGAAAATATTTTTTCAGGAAAAGAAAGAGAGATGGTATATGAACTTTCTATGATTAGTCGAGTTCTTATTTATTTTAGAGATTCACTTCTTACACAAAAACGAGGTTTGGAAGTACTCAGCAAAGTAGGACCAAAAATGTTTGATCATCATTTTGAACTTCTTGAAGACAAAATATTACACGAATATTCAAAAACAGAACGCCTTGTATCTCTTACAAAAGAATATGCAAATGAACTTCGAAAAACAAATGATTCTCTTCTTTCTACAAAACAAAACGAAATCATGAAAACTCTTACAGTCGTAAACTTTATAATTCTTCCCCTATCAGTTATTACTGGATTATTTGGAATGAATGTTGAAAGCACACCGCTTTCCGGAAACTCTTACGATTTTTGGATTGTAGTACTCCTTATGGCTATCATTACCTTTATTTCTACGCTTATTTTCAAACGAAAGAATTGGTTGTAATATACCCCTATGATTTATTTTAAGAATACTCTGTCAGGAAAAATAGAAGAATTTAAACCGATTAACCCTAATACTGTTGGCATGTACAATTGTGGACCTACAGTATACGGTAAGCCTCACATTGGAAATCTTAGGGCGTATATCTTTGCTGATTTAATCAAAAATACTCTCATCTATAATGGGTACAATGTTCATCAAGTAATTAATATTACTGATGTAGGACATCTTGTATCAGATAGCGACGAAGGTGCAGATAAGGTTGAAGAACAAGCAAAGAAAGAACACCTTGATGCAAAAGTAATTACAGAAAGATATACACAAGACTTCATGGATGCTCTCACGGCACTCAATATTGATGTCTCTACAATTGAATTTCCAAAAGCATCAGAGCATATTCAAGAACAAATTGATTTGATTAAAGAACTTGAAACAAAAGGATTCACATACATCACGTCAGATGGTGTATACTTTGATACTTCTAAATTTCCTGCATATGGTGAACTTGGACATATTGATATTGAAGGACTCAAAGAAGGTGCACGAGTTGAAGCAAATACAGAAAAAAGAAACAGTACAGACTTTGCGCTTTGGAAATTTTCAAAAGAAAAAAGGCAGCAAGAATGGGAATCTCCTTGGGGTGTAGGATTTCCTGGGTGGCATATTGAATGTTCGGCAATGGCAAACAAATATCTTGGAACTACATTTGATATTCATACAGGTGGAGTTGATCATATTCCTACTCACCATCAAAACGAAATTGCTCAGTCAGTATGTGCACATAATGCTCCTCTTGCACACTATTGGCTTCATGTAAATCACATCACTATTGATGGAAAAAAGATTTCTAAGTCTATTGGTAATACACTCTATCTTGAAGATTTAATTTCAAAAAATATTTCACCTGCAGCATACAAGTATTGGCTTTACACTTCACACTACTCTACCCTTTCAAACTTTACTATTGAATCAGTACAAGCAGCACAAATTGGATTACAAAAAATAAAAGACTTCTTAGTACGTCATCCTCGCGGAGGCGAGGATCCAGGAAGTGTGTCACTCCCCTACAAAGAAAAATTTACTTCATACATAAACGAAGATCTTAACACTTCAAAAGCAATTGCTCTTATTTTTGATTTATTAAAAGACAACTCAATTGCTGATGAAGATAAAAAAGTTACGATTTTAGACTTTGATAAAGTTCTTAAACTTGAATTAGATAAAAAAGAAAAAACAATAGAAATTCCTCCTCAAGTTATTGAACTTGCACAGCGAAGAAAAGACGCGCGAGATAATAGAGACTTTGCACTTGCGGACGCCCTACGAGAAGAAATTGAAAAAGCAGGATACATCATAAAAGATACTGCAAGTGAAGTTGGGTTTAGTGTTGAGAAGAAATAACTTTGGACGGAGTGTTTTTTATTTCAGCACATTCCACTCCCTCCTCAGCACATATCTCTTGTCCATTTGTTCCATGAAAATTTGTATCTGATCAAGTTGATGCTCTATAAGGGTATCGATATGTTGTCGAAATTCCGCACTTTGTTCTTTTAATTTTTTATCCAGGTATTCTTTTGTTACATATGGTTCGAGTTTTTTATCTAGGTATTCCTTAGTGACAAAATTCTGTTCATATAAAAATCCTTTTGTCACAGTCTCTTCTCTTTGTTTTGGAGTTAATTTCTTCATCAATATATAGATACTACCACACTTCATTTTGCAAGTTTTCCATATATATTCCATACGGTTTATTTATTTTTCATCTTTATTTTAAGCCATAAAATATGTGCACACCTGTGTACAACTTATCTATTTACTTTTGGCCTTCTAATTAGGTACTCTTAAACTACACATGGCAGAACAAAATTCAGGTAAAAATCTACGAATCCCACCTCAAAGTCTTGAGTCTGAAATGGCTGTTCTTGGTGCCCTCCTCCAACGACCAGATAGTATTTATGATATTACTGATGTTCTCACTCCAGAATCTTTCTACTCTTCACGAAATAAAATTGTGTATGACGCAATCCTTAACTTAAACAGAAAAGGCGCTCCGATTGATTCTGTATCTGTTCTTGATTACCTCAAAGACCAAGGACTTCTTGAGCGATCAGGTGGTGCCGCGTATCTTGCAGAGCTTATCGACTTTGTACCAAGCACTGCAAACATCAAGCACTACTGTACTACTATTCAAAAGAAAAAAATTATGCGTGATCTTCTCAATGCTGCAGATCATATCTCTGGACTTGGATTTGATGAATCAAAAGATCTTGAAGAAATTTTAGACAGTGCAGAAAAAAGAATTTTTGAAGTTACAAACATGACTACAAATACCAATATAATTGCCCTTAAAAATGTTGTAGGTGAAGCATTCGAGAGACTTGAAAGAATTCATGCAACCAAAGATGCTCTTCGAGGTGTACCAACGGGATTCAAGGCTCTCGATAACAAACTCTCAGGATTTCAAAAATCAGATCTCATTATTCTCGCCGCCCGACCTGCCGTCGGAAAAACTTCTCTTGTACTTGATATGGCACGACGAGCTGCCCTTAATCACAAAATCCCTGTGCAAGTATTTTCACTAGAAATGGGTGCCGATCAGCTTGTAGACCGTATGGTGTCGGCCGAATCAGAAGTGGACCTATGGAGCATTCGAACAGGTAAAGGGCTTAAGGAGAGCGATTTTGAGGCAATTGGAGCAGCTATCTCTCGCCTCTCTGATGCACCCATCTTTATTAATGATGAGGCAGGTATCAATCTTATGAAAATGCGTTCGGTGTGTCGACGGGTGAAGAGTGAACACGGTCTTGGCCTTGTTGTTGTTGATTATCTTCAACTTATGACACCAATGACAAAGACTGATAACGTAGTGACTCAAGTTACAGAGATTTCTCGAGGACTCAAGCAACTCGCCCGAGAAATGGATGTACCTGTTATTGCCCTTTCACAGCTTTCTCGAGCAGTAGAATCACGAGGAGGAAAACCACGTCTCTCAGACCTTCGAGACTCTGGTTCTATTGAGCAAGATGCCGATATCGTTATGTTTATTCATAGAGAAGACAAATATAACCCTGAGACTGATAAACCTAACATTGCAGAAATTATGATTGAAAAACACCGAAACGGTCCTGTTGGTATTTGTGAATTATTCTTTGATAGTAAGAAAACAAAATATCTTGATATTGATAGTGGTAATTATGGAAATGGAATTGATGACTTTTAATATATGAATCACATAGATGAACTCGCAGAATTATTTAGACAATTCCCTGGAATTGGTCCACGACAAGCAAAACGATTTGTATTTTTTCTCCTTCGAAAAAATCGATCCTACACCGAAAAACTTGTATCAGAAATTCAAAATTTAAAATCACTTACAAAACACTGCCCGCAATGTAACAGATTCTTTTCAAGCAACAGTCAGTTGTGTGAAATCTGTAGCAACAATAAACGAGATACAAAACTATTAATGGTTGTTGCAAAAGATACCGATCTTGAAACCATTGAAAAAACTCATATCTATGATGGATTATATTTTGTACTTGGTTCAACTCTCGGATTAATGGAAAAAGATTTGGAAAAATATATAGACATTCATTCACTCATTGCACTTATTAATACAAAAAAACCAGAAGAGATTATTATTTCGTTGCCCGTAAACCCTGAAGGAGATCACACTGCTCACCTTGTAAAAAACTTCATTCAGAAACATAAACCTGATATTAAAATCACAATGCTTGGACGAGGAATCTCTACGGGGGTTGAAATTGAATATGTGGATACAGAGACCATTAAGAATGCGTTGAAGAATCGAGGGTAAAAGAAAACACCCCAGCAGTTTCCTATTGGGGTGTATCGAAATTCAGAGCTCTTGCTTTGAGAGGATTTCTTGAAGTTCTTTTTTGTCACGACACAAAATCGTTGAAAAAGGCCAGCCATTCATGAAACAATCTCCGTAGTCAAACAAAATGTAACCCTGCTCTGTTTTCCTCCAGCCAGAGTTAGTCCAAAGTGAATGTGCTTCAATAAAGTTCCATGTACCCCTCTTGTTCTCTGGCAACTGTTTCAAAACATTTCTGATATGTTCAAAACAACCCACCTTATCTCCTTTAATAGTTTTTTGAATATTCAATATACCAAAGAAAGAAAAGTACGTAGGAGCAAGAAAAGGAACTTTGAGAGACTTCCAAGTAAAAAATTCTGTGATGTTCGCAAACATTCCACGAATAATTAGAAACCTGCAATATTCCCATGATCTCAAAATTCTCCTAAGGCAGCTCCAACGCAGATAGATGAATTTGAAGGTTATGGGCCCCATTACAAGTGCTGCACGATATGTGCCTTTGCGAAATTTGATGTTCATAGTATGTGTTCTTTCTAAAAGGAACATTAGCATAGTACAAAATTAATGCAAAAGGCGGGCCCGAAGGGCCCGCCTTTTGCTAAAAGCTCATAGCTAATCGCTAACAGCTTAGATAGAAAGAATCTCAACCTTCATCAAAGTCTGTCGGTGTCCTTGTTTTACAAAGTATCGACTCTTTGATTTATATTTAATAACTTGAACTTTTTTGTCTTTAGCAATTTCGATTACATTAGCCTTAACTTTTGAAGAAAGGAAAGGAGTTCCAACTTTAGCCTCTGAACCATTATCAACAAGGAGAACCTTATCAAATTCAATAGTGTCGCCAGTTTTTACACCTTCAATTTTTTCAATTTTTAGCTTATCTCCAACTGCCACAATGTATTGTTTTGCACCAGTTTCGATGATTGCATATTCCTTTTTTTCTACGGCTTTTTTCATATGTTCGCCCATTCTACCCTATTTTGAGAGTTTTGCAAGTGATTATACAGATGTAAATTTAAATAAAATTTGACATTATATAAATATATTTTATTATATTTCAGAACCCCGAACCACCAACAAAATCAAAAATGAAAAACTACTTCATCTGTATGTGTATGGGTCTACTACTCGGACTCATCTTACCTGACAAGGAGAAGGACCAACTTGAAAAAGACCGGACTCGCCTGACCACTTCATGCATCAACTACCAACAAAAGATTGAAGTACTCATCGGAGCACTCCAATCTGAAGAAGTTCAGATCTTTGAGTACCTAGAGTCTCCACCTCCCAACGTGGAGATCAAAGACTTTATTGGAATCATGTTCTGGACAACAGGATTAGACCTAGAGGGAAAGCCTGAGATTCTACCTGATTCAGAGGTGCATATTGTGGAAAACAAAATGCCCCAGCTTTTTCAAACTCCAACAGGAGCAAAAGGATTCCTACTCAAAGGAACGTTCTTTGGAGATTGAATACAAGGCCCCGTCGCGCAACATGCGTCGCGGGGCCTTTTAAATTTTAGTAAAAGATTACTCTTCAATTTTAATACTCTCCTCTATCAACACAGGATCAAGATCGGCAGAACTTTCGGTAATTTTTAAAATATCTTTATCAATTTTTTTGAATTCTTTATTTGAAAGATTATATTGATTCACAACAGTACCAAGATTTTTTCCAAGTTTATTATGATAATCTTCGTATGACTTTAAATGCTTTCCGAGTTCGGTTACATATTTTCGAATTTGCATTGCACCCTCCTCTATCTTGAATGCTCTAAATCCATGAAGTACTGATTGAAGATATGCGGCAAATGTTGTTGGAGAAACAATAATTACTTTTTTTTCATTATATGCATAATCAATAAGACTTCGAGTATTCACCTTGGTTGCGCCCACCTCATTTACAAGCAAATCATAATAAATTCCTTCTGCGGGAATAAACATAAATGCAAACGGAAGTGTGTCTTCGTTTGTTCTAATATATTTTGCAGTTTCATCAATACGACGTTTGAGATCATTTTTGAAATCTCGCTCAAGATCAGCCTTTCGTTCTTCATCTGATTCATTTACAAGTCTTGAATAGTTATCAAGTGAGAACTTTGCGTCCACAGGAATGAATCCGTCCTTTGTCATAATAATTGCATCTACGGTCTCTCCATTTTTAAAACTGTATTGAAGTTTATATGCAGTTGGCGGAAGTATATTTGAAAGAATTAATTCAAGACTTGCCTCTCCAAGATTTCCTCTTTGTTTTTGATGTTTAAGAACCTTCTCGAGATTTTGAAGTTGTTCTGCAATTGTAAACACCTGCTTAGTTGATTCCG